>JAVVFG010000078.1:0-13408 GCA_032260445.1 Anaerolineae bacterium
GGGAGCATCTATATAGTAACGTGCCTTTGCTTCCGTAACAAGTGTCTCACGAAAACTTTAAGGTTGGCCTTATAGGTCTACGGTTTTCTCGCCCTGGAAGTAGGCCGCGGCCTCTGGTTGCAGCAGGACGAAGAGCGTATACGCGCCCAACGCCGTGCCGATGGGGAAGTTGAAAAGGTTCAAGATGCCGACGATCAGCGCCAGGACGCGGCCCCAGTTCTTGCGCTTGAGCAGGCCCCAGCCGGCCAGAATGCCGGGCAACCCCATGATGGCCATGATGCCGGCGACAAAGAGGCCGACGATTGCCAGGATAGCAAGCGACGACGGATCGTCGGCCCCGGCGAACCACCCAACGCCGCTGAGGAAGACAAAAATCACTAGCCCCAGCAGAAGGAATAAAGCCGAGGCGATGATATACAGCCAACCAAGGATAGGTACGTGTTGTTCAATTTGACGGTAGGTCATTGTCGTATCTCCTTACGAATGAATTCAATAGACTATACGCCGGAGCGTGGCAAGAGTTGCGGTTGATGGCAGTATAGCGGACGGCGGCTAGAATGGGCGGGTTGCTAACGACATGAGCGAGGTTGAAAGTTGGAAGTCGAAAGAGAGCACGACGGACAGGCGCTGCAGGAAATCGTCAAGTTGTTCTTGCGCCTCGGCTTCACCGCGTTTGGCGGGCCCGCGGCACACATCGCCATGATGCACGACGAGGTGGTCGTCCGCCGCCAGTGGATGGACGAGCAGCATTTCCTCGACCTGATCGGCGCCACCAACCTCATTCCCGGCCCGAACTCCACCGAGATGGCCATCCACGTCGGCTTCGAGCGCGGCGGCTGGCGCGGCCTGCTCCTTGCTGGGCTCTGCTTCATCCTGCCGGCGGCGTTCATCGTCGGCGTGCTGGCGTGGGCCTACGTGCGCTTCGGCACGACGCCGGCCGGCGAAGCCCTCCTCTACGGCATCAAGCCGGTCATCATCGCCATCGTCGCCCAGGCGCTGTGGAAGCTGGGGCGCACGGCGCTGCGCGGCTGGCTCCTGGCTCTGGTCGGCGCCGCCGTCTTTGCCCTCTACCTGCTCGGCGTGAACGAGCTGCTCCTGCTGGCGGCGGGCGGACTGGCGCTGCTCGCGGCGCGGGGCATCCGGCCGGGCGCTGGCCTGTTGGTGCTCATTCCCCCGGGCGCCGCCCTCTGGCTGCAGGCGGCGAGCGACGTCTCCCTCAACCGCCTTTTCCTCGTCTTCCTTAAGGTTGGCGCCGTGCTCTACGGCAGCGGCTACGTGCTGCTCGCTTTCCTCCACGGCGACCTCGTGCAGCGCCTCGGCTGGCTCACCGAGCAGCAGCTCCTCGACGCCGTGGCCATCGGCCAGTTCACGCCGGGACCTGTCTTCACCACGGCGACTTTCGTTGGCTACGTGCTCGCGGGCGTGCCCGGCGCTATCGTGGCAACGCTGGGCATCTTCCTGCCCTCATTCATCTTCGTCGCCTCGATTAACCGCATCGTCCCCGCGCTCCGCCGCTCGCCCTGGGCCGGCGCCGTGCTCGACGGCGTCAATGCCGCGGCGCTAGGGCTGATGGCCGGCGTCACCGTGCAGCTGGGCCAGGCCGCCCTGGTCGATCCGCTTACCGTCCTGCTGGCGGCAGTTGCCGCCTTGCTGCTCTTTCGTTACCGCGTCAACTCCGCCTGGCTGGTCCTCGGCGGCGGTGCGGCCGGCCTCCTGGCCCAGCTGCTACTCGGCTAGCATCCTCGTCGCCAGTCGGTCGGCCGGTGTGCCGCCGCGGGGCGCGCCGGCGAACGGCATGCCCGGCGCAATCGCCGCGCTGGGCGGGTTATCGAAATGGTTGGCGGCTGCCGCACGCCCGGCGGCGACCAGCGCATCGCGCCGCTCCGGCGTCATGTCAAACTCCGTCGTGCCATACCCCTGCGCCGGCAGCCGGCACACGAGGAAGTTGTAAGCGTCCACCACCATCTTGTCGTGCGCCTGCGTCGCCGTATCCACCAGCCCCTTGAGCCGCTGCAGCGCCGGCAGCTCGCCGAAGTTGAAGCCGCCGCTGGCGCCCGCCGTCGCCGTGGCCGGCACGGCAGCGCCCGGCACCTCCAGCGATTCGTCGATGAGGAAGCCGAGCACGCCCGCCTCCTGCTTTGGCCCCATCACCGCCGTGACGTGCGGCTGGGCGCTGATAAACAGCTCGATGGGGAAGTTAGAGAGCAGCCCGCCGTCGACAATGCGATGACCTGTCAGGTCGCGGCCGCGGTAGGTCCCCCACTCCTCCTGCCACACCACCTCCTGCCACAGCAGCGGCACGCTCATCGACATGCGCGTCGCCCACACCACGGGCACGCTGGGAGCCGTGTGGTGGTTGAGGATGAGCATGTGGTTGTCGCTGGTATCGGCGGCGATGAGGGAGAGGCTGCGGCCGGTCGCCTCAAAGAACGCCTCCATCGTCATGCCGCTGTAGCTGCGGCGCGTGCCGTCCGGGGCGGTGGCGTCGAGGCGCTCGCTCATCCACTCGACGAAGGCGTCGGCCGTATACCAGCCGCCGCGCTCGAGAAAGCTGAAGAGGTGGCGCGAGCGCGGCAGCTTCAGCAGCGCCTGGAGCAGCGCTTCGTCCAGCCGCGCTTCCAGCCGCTCCGGGATCAGCGGCAGGTCGACCGCCTCGAGCATCGCGCGCAGGCTGCTGGCGGCGATCTCGTCCTTGCTGAAGTCGCCCGGCACGCCGAGGAAGCTGGTGAAGACCGGCTTACCGTCGCGCACCTCCATGAGCGCCGCGCCCATCTCGGCGGCGCTGTAGCCGGCGGCAAGTCCGGTTGCCGTAATCGCCCCCGCCGACGTGCCCATCAGCCGGTTAATCTCATGCCCGCGCGCCTCAAACTCGTGCATCGCGCCGACAAAAACCATCCCCTTCGCGCCGCCGCCTTCGAAGACCAGGTCATACTTCATTAGCCAACCCTCCTGAACAGTAAGGAGTTACGAGTTGCGAGTTACGAGAAAAGCACTCGCACCTCGCCCCTTTTCCCCTTGTACCTTATCCCTTGTACCCTGTTCCTTATACCTTATCCCTTGTTCCCTGTACCTTGTACCTTGTACCTTGTTCCTCGTACCCTCTTTACTCGTAACTCGCAACTCGCAACTCCCTACACGCCATCCAAATACTGGTCCAACCCGTGCCGCAGCGCATAGGTGATCGCCTCGATGCGGTTGCTGCAGTTGAGCTTGGTGAGCACGGCGCTGACGTAGTTGCGCACCGTCTTTTCCGCCAGCGACAGGGTATCGGCAATCTCCTGGTTGCTCTTGCCCAGGGCCAGCTCGCGCAGGATTTCCAGCTCGCGGTGGGTGAGCCGCTCGAAGCCCGGCGGCGGCTCGGCCGGCTGCGCGCTGCGCGGGCTGGTCTGCCCCGGCATCGTTTCCGGGATGTCGCCGCGCCGCAGCGTCTCCAGCGCATTCACCAGCGAGTAGTTGCCCACCTGCTTGAGCACGTAGCTGCAGGCCCCCGCTGCCAGCGCCTCGCGCACCAGCGCGTCGTCGGCGTACGAGGTGAGCATCAGCACCTGCGTCTCCGGCGTCTCCTGCCGGATCACGCGGCAGGCTTCGATACCGCTCTCGCCCGGCATGCGCACGTCCATGATCACCACGTCGGGCTGCTGCTCCCGCGCCGCGGCGATGGCCGCATCCGCCGTGCCCGCTTCGGCGACAATCTCTATCCAATCGAGGTCTTCGAGTAGGCTGATTAGGCCGAGGCGCACGACCTCATGATCGTCCACCAGGACCACACGCAGTTGCTTGGTCACGATTCCTCCCAGGGAGCCACGAGGGTGACGCGGGTGCCGTCGTTTGGTTTTGAGTTCACGAGAAGCTGCCCGCCGAGCAGCCGGGCCCGGTCGCGCATGTTGCGCAGGCCGTAGCCCCCTTCGCGCTCGCCTTGTAGGCCGATGCCGTTGTCTTCGATAGAGAGAAACAACGTGCCGTTCTCGCGCACGGCGCGCAGCGCCACCTGGCTGGCGGCGCTATGGCGCGCGGCGTTAGCCAATGCCTCGCTGACAATCGACAAAATGTGCGAAACCTGCGCTGGGTTGAGCCCGGCGCCCTCGCCCGGCAGGTCCAGCTCCAGCGTCACGTTCATCAGCGAGACGAGCCGCGGGTCGCTCGCGTGGCGGCGCAGCCCTTCGGCGAGCGAGATGGTATCCGGCGCCGGGCGCAGATCGCCCATGGTCGTCCGCAGCCCCTCTATCGCTTCGTTCAGCGCCTCCAGCGCCCAGTCGAGCTTTTCGCTCGCCGCGCGGTTGCTGCCCACCTGGTGCCGCGCCGCCTCGACGAGCAGCCCGGCCGTGTACACGCGCTGCAGCGCGCCGTCGTGCAGGTCGCGCGCAATCCGTTCGCGCTCCGTGGCCAGCTGCTGCTCCGTCTTCATCTCGGCAATGAGCCGGTCCACTTCCAGCTTAAAGACTTCCATCACGCGGATAATGGCGATGACCAGGACGAGGCCGATAATCGAGCGGTAGACCGGGGCCGGCACGCCCGTGTAGATGAGCAGCAGGCGCTGGTTGATGACGTTCGCCGGGAAAAAGTCACCGCCCTGAACGAACAGCCCGCTAAAGACGGCATAAGCTACCAGGGCGATCCCGGCCATCTGCAGCATCTCGTAGATGCGGCGCAACCCCAACGGCCGGATCTGCCGCCGCGCCTGTTCGCGCAGCCCCCACGCGGCGACGAGGGCACCCGGAAGGGCGAGCAGATAGCGTGCCCAGCTCGAAGCCGCCGTCTGCCAGTGGTCCACGCTCGCCGCCTCGACCCCGTTCGCCAGAAAGCCGGCGAGCCAGGCCACCGTGATGATGACCGGCGCCCAGCGCAGCCGCGGGTAGCGGTGGTGCAGCAGCTCGGCGCCGAACTGGAACAGGGCGGCAAAGCTAAATGCCAGCAGCAGCACGCGCACCGTCGAGAGAAATGCCACGCCGCGCCCGCCTGCTGCCGCGTACATCGGAATGAGCAGCAGCGCCCACTCGTGCAGCCCGTGGGTAAGGCCAAAGAGGCTCAGCCATCTGAAACTGCCCGCCATCTCCAGCCGGCTGTGCCCGCGCGATTGCAGGGCAATGGTCAGGCCCAGGACAAAATAGACCAGCCCGTAGACAAAGAGCACCAGCTCGTAGTTGAGGTAGAAAAAACGTTGGATGTCCACGCTGGCGCTATTATAGCAGGAATGGGGGAGGAGTTACGAGTTGCGAGGTATGAGTGGTACCACCATCTGGTAGGTCGGGTTTCCAACCCGACGACTAGGGCGGCCCGGTGTCGTCGGGCTTGAAACTGACCAGCGATTTTGTAAATCGCTGCCGCTGCCCGTGGGGGCGGCGAGACGACGCGGCGCCCTAGTCTATGGCCACCGGCCGTCTTTCGCGTAGTGACTTCTGCGCCGCAAGGCCAATAACCACCGGGATGCGCCCGTCCTCGCCTGTCACTGGCGGCGGCGTATCCTGCACGACGGCCTCGACGAAGGCCTGCATCTCCGCAATGTACGAACCCAGGTAGCGCTCCAGGAAGAAGTACACGGGCAGGGCGGAGTGCACACCCTCGGCGTTGGCGTAGACGTGCGTATCGGGCACGTCATTACCGGCGGCGACCATCCCCTCCGAGCCGAAGACCTCCACGCGCTGGTCGTAGCCATAGACGGCGCGGCGGCTGTTGTCGATGGTGCCGATGACCCCGTTGGCAAAGGTGAGCGTCGTCACGGCCGTGTCGACGTCGCCGGCCTCGCCAATCGCCGGGTCGACCAACACGGCGCCGGTGGCATAGACCTCGGTCACCTCGCTGCCGATCAGGTAGCGGGCCATGTCGAAATCGTGGATGGTCATGTCCAGGAAGAGGCCGCCGGAGACCTTCACGTACTCGATGGGCGGCGGCGCCGGGTCGCGGCTGGTGATGCGCAGGATATGTGGCTCGCCGATACGACCGGCGAGGACCATCTCGCGCACCTTGCTGAAGTTGGGATCGAAACGGCGGTTAAAGCCGACCTGCAGCTTGACGCCGGCAGCGCGCACCGCCGCCAGCGCGTGGTCGATGCGCGCCAGGTCGAAGTCAATCGGTTTTTCGCAGAAGATGTCCTTACCCGCGGATGCGGCCTCCTCGACGATCTGCGCGTGGGTGTTCGACGCCGAAGCGATGACGATCGCGTCGATGGCCGGGTCGTCGAGAAGGTGCCGGTAATCGGCGACGGCCCGCTCCACGCCCATGCGCCCCGCCAGCTCCTCCGCCGCCGTCAGATTGATGTCCGCCACGGCTGCCAGCCGTGCCGTATCCAGCCGCCGCGCCAACGTCTCGCCGTGGATCTTGCCAATGCGGCCCGCACCGATCAGGCCAACCTGTAACACATCCATTTTCCCGCTGTCCTCCCTGAGCGCGGCTACCCGGCACGCTCCTCGATTTCGTCCAGCGCCACCGGCCGCTGCTCGTCAAAGGAGCGGGTGGCGGCGATGCCGATCGCCGTCGCCGCCCGCGCATCCCGTCCAGTGACCGCCACCTCACGCTTCTCGAGCACGGCGTCGACAAAGGCGCGCAGCTCGGCCGCGTACGCTTCGCGGAACCGTTCCATAAAACCGGGGATGGTATCATGTGCGATGTTATTCTTGGTCATCGTCAGCACAGCCGTCCCCTGGAGGCCGCCGATCATCAGGCTGCCCTCCGAGCCGATCACCTCCGTGCGAATGTCATAACCGTAGATCGCGTTGCGGCTGACGTCCACGTTGCCGATGGCCCCGCTGCGGAACTTCAGGTTGACGACTGCATTGTCGATGTCGCCGACACCGGCAAGCTCGGGGAAGACGAGGCAGCCGCCCTCGGCGTAGGTGCGTTCGACGTCGCTGCCCATCAGCCAGCGCGCAGCGTCGAAATCATGGATCGCCATGTCGAGAATGAGCCCGCCGCTCGCCTCCCGCTGCGCATACTTCAGGCTCGTGCGCCAGGGATCGCGACCCGTCGACTTAAACATCACCGGCGTGCCGATCGTCCCCGCGTCAATCTTCTCCTTCGCCGCCACGTAGGCCGGGTCGAAGCGGCGCATGAAGCCCACCTGCAGCCGCACGCCGGCAGCCTCTGCGGCGGCAACCGCCTCGTCGCAGCCTGCCAGGGTCAGCGCCAGCGGTTTCTCTACGAAGATATGTTTGCCCGCCGCCGCCGCCGCGCACACCACGTCCACGTGGCTGCTCGTCGGCGTGACGATGACCACCGCGTCCACGTCGCTGTGCGCCAGCAACTCTTCATGGTCACGATACGTCTCCGGCACGCCCAAGCGCCGCGCCATCTGGTGCCGGCTCTCCTCGTTGGGGTCGGCAACGGCGACAAACGTCGCCTTCTCCACCGAGTAGGCCAGATGGTGCGCCAGGGCCGCCCCCATGCGGCCGGCGCCAATCAGTCCAATGCGCAGATCCATGTGTCCCTCCTCACCTGCACCGATTATGGCGACTTTCGCCGCGGAATTCCAGCTTCAACCGTTCAGCAGGAAAACTGCCTGATGACCGCTACCAGTTTATGGTATACTTTGTCCGACGTAAAGGGGCCAGTTCCTTTACGAGACACGTTCATCTGCTCCATCGCTACCACGCACAACGTCGCCAGGAACAGAACGGCAATCATCATAAGGGAGGAAAAGATGCCGCGAAAGATTCTGTTGTCCATGTTTGTCGTCATCGCCCTAGCGCTGGTCTTGGTTGCCTGCGCGCCGGAGACGATCGAGGTCACCCGCATTGTGGAACAGGTTGGCGAACAGGTCGAGGTGATTGTCACCCGCGTTGTGGAGGGGGAAGTCGTCGAGGTTGAAGTCACCCGGCTGGTGGAGAGCGAGCCCGTGGAGCAGCTCGTCGAGGTAACGCCCACCCCCATTGGCGGCCAGCTGGTTCTCTACGCCTGCCTCTTTGACCCTGACAAACTGGAAGTGCTCTTCCAGAGCTTTGAGGACCAGACCGGTGTCGACGTCACCTGCCTGGACATGAGCAGCGGCGAGGCGCTGGAGCGCATCCGCGCCGAGCGTGAAAACCCGCAGGGCGACGTCCTCTTCGGCACCACCAACCTCTCCCACGTCAACCTGGCTGCCGGTGACCTGACCGAGCCCTACCAGGGCGACGGCTGGAGCCAGCTCCCCGACGGCGCGCTCAAGGATCCCGACGGCTACTGGAGCGGCTTCTACTACGGGGTCATCGGCTTTGCCTGCAGCCCCGAGCGCCTGGCCGAGATTAGCGCCGAATGTCCCGATTCCTGGCAGGACCTGCTCGACCCCGTCTACCAGGGCGAGATCGTCATCGCCAGCCCGGCCGCTTCCGGTACGTCGTATACGACCCTCAGTGGTCTCGCCCAGCTCTATGGCGAAGACGGCGCCTTTGAGTACTGGGCGCAGCTGGACGAGAACATCGCCCAGTACACCGAGTCTGGCAGCGCCCCCGGCCGCATGGCTGCTGCCGGCGAGTACGCCATCGGTATTGCCTTCGCCCACGACATCCAGGTACAACAAGACCAGGGCCTGCCGGTAGAAATCGGCTTCCCCGAAGAAGGGACGCCCTTTGAGATCGGCGGTATCTCCATCATCAAGGGCGCCAAGAACATGGACGCCGCTAAAGCGTGGGTCGATTACGTGTTCAGCCGGCCCTTCCAGCGCTACCACAATGACATCGCCCACCGCATCCCGGTCATCGAGGGGGTGGAGCTGGCCGACGGCACCATCGGCCTCGACGATGTGACCCTCGTCGAAGGCTACGACCCGACCGAGTGGGCGGCGAAACGCGACGATCTCGTCGCCCGCTGGCAGGAAGAAATCGGTTCGCAGCGCTGATCCGGTGAGACCTGACAGGTCGCCAAGACCTGTCAGGTCTTTACCCGGCACTGGACTCTGCCGATGACCAGCCCCGTCGCCACCTGGACCGCAAACCTCAGCAGCACTAAGAAACGGCGCCTGCTCTTCGCCCTCCTCATCGCCGTCGAGCTGCTGGCCCTGGCCTTGATCGCTACCTATCTCGTCGGCTACGAGTACGTCGAAACCGGTGTCGAGACCGCCGGCGACGTGGAAACGGTCACCATGCAGCGCCAGCTCATCGGCGATCCCGCCCTTTTGCTGCTCGTCCTCATCGCCGCTGGACTACCCATCCTCTCGCGCAACCTGCGGCGCGAGCCGGTCGTCCTCGTCGCCCTGCAGGCAGCGGCCGCCGGCCTCGTCGTCTTCGTCGTCTGGCCCCTCGCCGGCGTCCTTGCGGAGAGCTTCCGCGAGGAGTTCGGCGCCGCTCGCTTCTCCCTGCTGCAGTTCGAGCGCATGGTCGCGCAGCCCATCGTCTGGCGGGCGACCAAGAACACGATGTTCATCGGCATCGTCGCTTCTTCTCTGGCGACGGCCGTTGGTACCCTTGTCGCCTACACACTCACCCTGGGCGACATCCCCTGGAAGCGGGCCCTGCGCATTCTGACGGTCGTCCCGCTCGTCTCGCCGCCCTTTGCCGTCAGCTTCGCCTTCATCATGCTCTTCGGCCGCCGCGGCCTGATCACCTACGACTTGCTGCACATCACCCGCTACAACATCTACGGGCCGCAGGGCATCATCCTCGTCCAGCTCATCAGCGATATTCCCCTCGTCATCCTTATCCTCTCCGCCGTCTTCGCCTCGATGAGCCGCGACCTGGAAGATGCAGCGGCCGACCTCGGCGGCCGCCCGCTGCACGTCCTGCGCACGGTAACCTTTCCCCTGGTTACGCCGGCCATTCTCACTGCCTTTCTCCTCAGCTTCATCTCCTCGATTTCCGACTTCGGCAACCCGATGCTCATCGGCGGCGGCTACCAGATGCTGGCGACGCAGGCCTACATCCAGATGATCGAGCTCTTCGACCTGCAGCTCGGCGCCGCCCTTTCGCTCATCCTGCTCATCCCCGCGCTGGCAGCCTTCCTCATCCAGCATTACGTCGTCAGCCGCCGTTCGTACGTCACGGTGACGAGCGGTGCGCGCGTGGGCGCAGCCTACACGCGCAAGTTACCTGGTTGGATCAAGTGGCCGCTCTTCGCGCTGGTCCTCTTCTTCGCTGCCTTCAACCTCTTGCTCTACGGCTCCATCGTCGTCGGCGCTTTCGTCCGCACCTGGGGCTTCGACTTCAGTTTCACGCTGCGCAACCTCAACGGCGTGGTCAATGCGCTCCCCAACTTGAAGAACTCGCTCATCGTCTCCGTCGGCGCCGGTTTCGTCGGTGGCGTCCTCGGCGTGATGATCGCCTGGCTCGTCAGCCGCGCCCGCTTCCGCGGGCAGCGCGAGCTCGACTTCATGGCCACCGTCATGTACGCCGTGCCCGGCACCGTCGTCGGCATCGGCTACATCCTCGCCTTCAACGGCTCACCCTACTTCTGGACTGGCACCTTCTTTATCATCATCGTCGCCTACGCGTTCCGCCGTCTGCCGGTTGGCCTGCGCACCAGTGTCGCCGCGCAGAAACAGGTCGATCCCTCGCTGGAGGAGGCGTCCTTAGACCTCGGCGCGTCACGCGTGCGTACCTTTGCCAAGATCACCTTCCCACTTCTCAACCGCGCCTTTTTCGCCGGGGTAATTTACATCTTCATCCGCTCGATGACTGACCTGAGCAGCGCTGTCTTCTTGAACAGCGGGCGCACCCAGCTCTTCACGGTGCGTATGTTCCGCGTGATGATCACCGGCACGCCCAGCCAGGCGGCAGCGTTTGCCCTGCTGCTGATCGTCATCATCCTGCTCGCCCTGGGCCTTCTCAGTAAACTGACCGGAAAGAGCTTCGTCGATATGTTCAGGATTGCGTGATGGCCGAATCATTTACCACTGCTTCCGTCCGCCTGCAGAACCTCAGCAAGCATTTTGGCGACCTGCGTGCCGTGGACGACGTCAGCCTGGAGGTTCAGCCGGGCAGCCTCATCTGCCTGCTTGGCCCCAGCGGTTGCGGCAAGACGACCACGCTGCGCATGATTGCCGGCTTCGAAACGCCGACCGTGGGCCACATCTTCATTGGCGGTGAGGAAATCACCGATGTCCCCGCTTACGGGCGGCCCACGGCGATGGTCTTCCAGAACTACGCCCTCTTCCCGCACATGAGCGTCTACGAGAATATCGCCTATGGCCTGCGCGCGCGCCGTGTGAAGCGCGCCGAGGTCGACGGCCGCGTGCGCGACGCCCTCCGCCTGATGGAGCTTGAAGGGCAGGAGCGTAAGTCGCCACCGCAGCTTTCCGGCGGCCAGCAGCAGCGGGTCGCCCTGGCGCGCGCGCTCGTCATCCGCCCCAAGGTCCTGCTCTTCGACGAGCCGCTCTCCAACCTCGACGCCCAGCTCCGTGTGCGCATGCGCGGTGAGATCCGCTCGGTGCAGCGCCGGCTGGGCATCACCAGCGTCTACGTCACCCACGACCAGGAAGAGGCGTTCAGCATCGCCGACCTCGTGGCGATCATGAACCGCGGCAAGCTCATCCAGCTCGGCACGCCGCGCGAGCTCTACCGGCAGCCCGCCGACCGCTTCGTCGCAGAGTTTGTCGGCCTCTCCAACATCGTCCCGGTGGAGATCGTCTCCAGCGGCGCCGAGGAAGCGGTGATACGTGTCTTTGGCCAGACCCTGCGCAGTCGCCGCCCGCGGCAACATTCCGATAACACCACCGCGCTTGTCCTGCGCCCCGAAGCGCTGCGCATCCGGCCCGAGGGCGCCACGGGCACGCCCGCGCGCGTGGTGTCGATGACCTACGTAGGGCCCATCGCCCGCTACGTCATCGCCGTCGCCGGCGATGGCGAGCAACTCCTCACGGTCGACCTCTACAATCCCAGGCCGGACGAGTTTTTCCCCGAAGGTACGATGGTCTCCTTACAGCTCCCGGACGAAGTGCCGGCCCTCCTCGGATAGCAACGAACAGCCAATGGACGCGCCACAGCCGCTCGATCCGCTGGCCATCTTCTTCGACTTCGGCGATACGCTTGCCGACGAAGCCACCGAGGTCAAGGACGAGACCCTGACCACGCTCCGCGCCGACCTGATCCCCGGCGCCGCTGACCTTCTGCGTGAGCTGAAAAGGCGCGGCATCCCCCTCGGCCTTGTCGCCGACGGCCGGCCCGGCACCTACCGCAACGTGCTCGGCCACCACGGGCTCTACGACCTCTTCGACGCCGTCGCCGTCTCCGAGGAAGTGGGCGCGGAAAAGCCGGACCCCCGCATCTTTGAGCAGGCCCTGCGGCAGCTCGGCATCGCGCCGGAGGAGTACGGGCGGGTGATCATGGTCGGCAACCACCTCGAGCGCGACGTCAAAGGGGCCAACCGGCTCGGCCTCATCTCCGTCTGGCTGGACTGGGCGCCGCGCCGCCCCAAAGAGCCGGCCGGCGAATGGGAGGTCCCCCGCTACACCATCAAGGAGCCGCTGCAACTCCTGGCGCTGCTCACCCCGTTATCTGGAAGTGGCTGAGGATGTCGCGCACGCCTTGGCTCGTGCGCCGCGGCGCCACGTAATCCACGATTCGTTTCACGGTCTCGTTGGCATTCGCCGGCGCCGCGCTGCTGCCCACGTTCTGTAGGAAGAGCACGTCCACATCCGAATCGCCCACGCCCAGCATGTCGGCGACATCGTAACCGCTGTACTCGGCCAGGAACTCAATGCCGCGCCACTTGTGCATCCCGCGCGGCAGGATGTTCAGGCACGACGGCGAGTAGAGGAAGTCGACCTCGGCAGCCATCGCTCCCAGCGCCGCCGCCACCTCCTCCTTCAGGCGGCCCGTCTCCTCCGGGTTCGTGGCGAAGAGCGTCAGCGAATGTTCTTTGCCCGGCTGGAAGTAGGCCACGCCGCTCGCCACGAGCGTCTCCGTGAGTCGCTGCCGTACCCCGGTGAGCGAGCCCTTGCCGTCGAGCGCTGGGTGCGGCAGGAAGCGGTACGTCTCCGGCACATAGAGGCCCGCGCCGTTTTCGTAGACACCGGGCAGATGGCCGTCGATGGCCTGCAGCACCACCTCGACGTACGGCGCCGGCCGCCCCGTGCACACGGTGACCGCTGGCCGCGAGCTGTCCTTCCGCGCTAGCCGGTTCAGCGCCGCCAGCTTCTCCAGCAGGGCCAGGTCGAGCGCCCGCGCCTCGCCATCCGTCAACACGCCGTCAATGTCAAAAACAACCAAACGAATCGTCATTGCCTCGCCTACCTCGCTCACCAGCGGTGGGTCAGGTTAGTTGACGATCAAGCAAACACGCGGCATTCTGGTAGGTAGGGTTTCCAACCCGACAACGCCACGCCGCCCAAATCGTCAGGTTGAAAACCTGATCAACCAACTGAACGGTCGCGCTGAGGATAGCAGGCAGCAGGGTGCGCGTCCACTCAGGCGTCGTAGGCGGGCAGCGTAAACCAGACCGCCGCCCCCCCTCCCGGCCGGTTGTGAGCGCCGGTGCGGCCATTCTGTGCCGCGACCAGCGAGCGCGC
>JAVVFG010000079.1:0-13395 GCA_032260445.1 Anaerolineae bacterium
TGTCGCCGCTTGGCCCAACGTTGTAGCTTGAGATAAGTGAGATGGGCCATCTTGGAGACCAGAAAATTTCGGGGGCAAACTTTTGCCCATCCTGAGAGCTACCCACAGGAGTTGACTTGACTAGAGTCGTGTAACCCTAAACACTCGTTACTACTGTACTCACGCAGCGATCTGCCCCCGGTTTTTTCTGGTCTCCTTATGATGAATTGCCCGCCGGGGCACAGAGCCTATACACAACGGATGATGCCGAGTTGGTCTCCGCACTCCACGCCTGGTTTGACGCGCAGCTGACCGACCATGGCGACCATGCCGCCAGTCACCGCTAGCCGTTAACGGGCAGAGTCAGTTGCTGCCAGCCCTTTTTCCTTGACAGGATAGTAATATTCGAATATACTTCGAAAAGTTTTGAATTAATTTTATTTAGGAAGTTTATCATGGCAATTGCACCTCCACCTGCCGATGTCGATGCGCTGGCCCAGCAGTTGAAGTTGCTGGCCAATCCGAAACGGTTGCAGCTGATTCACCTGCTCATGGAAGGTGTGCAGTGCAACTGCGAGCTGGGTGATGCGTTGGACATGGCGCCCAACCTTATCTCGCACCACCTGGGCCTGCTGCGAGACGCCGGTCTTGTAGACGTGGAGCGCGATGCCGTCGACGCGCGCTGGCTCTACTACAGTATTAATGAGGAGGCGCTGGCTCAACTGAACGCGACTTACGGCATCTTTTTCAATCCAGAGCGGATTAAGCCCCGCCGTCCGACGTGTGGCCCCGGAAGTAGCGTTGTCTCTATCGCAAATATCGCCCTGGAAGAAGCATAAATTTTTTACCAAATTAGTTCGAAGGAGTTTGAACTGTTATGGCTGATACAATTTCTATCACCGATTTTGCAAATGCGGCGGCCGCCGTCGTGGTGGACGTAGCGCTGTTTGATCCGCCCATGTGCTGCCCGACCGGACTCTGTGGTCCCTCGCTAGACCAGACGTTACTGGACGTGAGCGAAATGATCGTGGCGCTCCAGGAAGAGGGTCGGCGCGTTGAGCGCTACCAGATGACCAGCGACCCGCAGAAGTTCATGAACAACGAAGACGTGATGCGCCTGGTGCGCGAAAAGCAGATGGCGGCGTTACCTATCACCCTCGTCCGCGACCGGGTAATTAAAGTGGGCGCCTATCCCACGCTAGAAGAGATGCGGGCAGCGCTCAATGGTGCTGCAACATCGTAACATCAGTGGTGCAGCGCCAGACGAGATGGCCTGCACCTGACCAAAGGAACACATATGAACACCGAGTTTATCTTTTTCTCCGGCAAAGGCGGTGTGGGCAAGACGAGCATGGCCTGCGCCACGGCCGTACGGCACGCTCAAGCCGGGCAGCGCACGCTGATTGTAACCACCGATCCTGCTGCCAACCTGGCCGACGTCTTTGAACAACCCATCGGCCATCACATGACGGCCCTGGACGGCATTGAGAACCTGTGGGCGATGGAGATTGACCCCGACCGGGCTACCGAAGAGTATAAAGAACGCGCCCTGGCCCCCATTCGGGCCGCCTTCCCGCCGGAAATGGTCGCCGTCATGGACGAGCAAATGAGCGGTCCCTGCACCGCCGAAGTGGCAGCCTTTGACCGCTTCACCGACTTCCTGGTGCTGGAAAACGACGCCGATCGCCCGGTAAAGTTCGACGTCGTCGTCTTCGATACGGCGCCTACGGGCCACACCATTCGCCTGTTGGAGCTGCCGGCCGAATGGAGCGCGTCAATTACCGCCGCTGAACAGGGCAGCGGGCAGACCTGTATCGGACCTGCCGCTGCGATCCAGGATGCCAAGCACAAGTACGAGCGCGCCCTGTCCCTGCTGCGCGATGAGACGCGCACACGCTTCGTCTTCGTCTTGCACCCTGAGGCCATCGTCCTGCACGAAACGGCGCGGGCCATCGGTGAGCTGCGCAAGCTGGACATTCACGCGCACGAACTCATCGTAAACGGCATCATTCCGCCCGGTGAAGAGGCCAACGAATTGATGACCGCCCGCGCCCAGATGCAGGCCGGCTATCTGCAGCAAATCGAGAACCAGCTCCCCTACCCGGCGCGACGCATGTTCCTGCTGGACGGCGAAATTAAAGGGCTCGATCGTCTGCGCGGCGTCGCTGCCTTGATTCACGGCGAAACAAGCGAAACTCCGGTGACAGACCTGAATGGCAACGGCGCCCGCCCCAAAGCGTTACGTCTGGCGCGCCCACAGGACGTCCTGCCGCGCGTCACGCCCAACGGCTACCGGCGCACGGTCTTTTTTGCCGGCAAGGGCGGTGTGGGCAAGACGGTGGCTTCCTGCGCGACGGCCGTCCGGCTGGCGCGCCAGGGCTACAAGACGCTGCTCCTGACCACCGATCCGGCTGCCCACCTGGGCAACGTGCTGGGCGAGCCGGTGGGGGACGAACCGGCCCCACTGTCCCAGCTATCCAATCTCTGGGCGGTGAAGATCGATCCCAAAGCGACGGCTGACGTCTACAAAAAGCGCATCCTGGACGATGCGCGCCGGCGCGGGCGGCCGGAAGCGGCGATCAAGGTGATGGCCGAAGAGCTGGACTCCCCCTGTACCGAGGAAATTGCCGCCTTCGACCGCTTCATCGAGTTTGCCTCGGAAGACCAATGGGACATCCTGGTCTTCGACACCGCGCCCACCGGTCACACCTTGCGCATGCTGGAGCTGCCGCTGGATTGGAGCAAGCAGCTGGACGTCAAAGTCTTCTCCTCCGTGGATACAGCCGTGGCCGACGACCTGGCCAAGCAGCGCTTTGCCGATGTGATCGACATGATGCGTAACCCCAAGCGCAGCACGTTTGCCTTCGTCATGTACCCCGAAGCGACTCCCATCATCGAGGCCTACCGCGCCAGCCAGGAGCTGGAGACACTGGACATTCCCACCGGGCTGGTCGTGGCCAATTTCGTCATCCCCGCCAAGCAGGCCAACACACCTTTCACGCGCGCCCGCCGCGCCATGCAGGAGCGGTATCTGGCCGAAATCCAGGAGCGCTTCGCCGTGCCTGTCCTGACCCTGCCGCTCTTGCCGCAGGAAGTGACCGGATTGCAGATGCTGGCCGAATTGGGAGAGCAGATGTATCCTGCACCAGAAGAGATGGTTGTCTAGATCAGAAGCGCGCCCGGCGTTTTACGTGGTGTGGACCGCCAGACAGACGCCGGGTGCATTGAAGAGGAAAACAACGATGCCATTCTATGACTTTTGTTGCCAACAGTGCGGGCACCCCTTCACGGTGCGCGCTTCTTTTGAAGAAAAAGACGCCGGGCTCCATCCGGAATGCCCAGTCTGCCAGGCTAGAGAGACTCAGCAAGTTCTGACCGCCGGCATTTTCATCGGCCAGGCTGCGGCCGGTAACGACCGTTCCTCGCCCCCGATGGGCCCCGGCTGCGGGTGTGGGCCGGGAGGCTGTTGCGGATGACGGCCGCCGCAGTGGTTGAGATTATCGGTTCGCCGGTGGTTTGCGCGGAGGGCGTCACAGAAACGTGGCGCGATCTGGCCGCGTGGGTGGCGCAGCAGCTTGACCGGCGTTATGAGCAGGGGGTTGACGTCGTCTACTATGATCTGTTTGACGCCAACTGCCCGCCGTTGCCTGAAGGCGCACAACTGCCGCTGGTGCTGGTCAACGGCGAGGTTCTCAGCAGCGGCGGCAAGCTTTCGGTACCCGCTATTCGCAAGCGGCTGGAAACGTTGGGCGTCACGCATCATACCTGACAGCAACGAATTGTGGGCGGCGCCGAGAACGGTCATTCTGAGATCATTAACGAAAAGGATAAAAGAAGATCATGACGACACTCTATGTAAATGAACTGGAAATTGCCTCGCCGGCTGTGGTACGGCAGACAGCCCGCGATTTTGCGGCGGCGCTGGCAGCCTCGCCTGAATTTCAAGCCTTGGAAGAAGCGACCGCCACACTGCAGGAAGATTCAGCGGCGCGCCAGGCGATGCTTGCCTATCAGGAAAAGCAACGAGCGCTGCAAGGCGTGCTCATGCTGGGCGCCCTCAGCTCGGAAGAACAGACTGAGCTAGAACAGTTGCGGCAGGCTTATCTGAGCCAGCCTGCGGTTGCAACCTATCTGAACGCGGAAGCTAAGCTGCGCACCCTTTGCCAGCAGGCAGGGGCCGCGCTCTCCCACTATATTGACTTTGATTTTGCCGCAGCCTGCGGCGGCGGATGTTGCTAGGAGGCAAACCATGACGACGATAACGAATGTTCTTTCTATGGAAGTTGCCCAGGCTACAGAAGCGCTCGGCCAGAACCTCGCCGCTTCAGAGCCGATGCGGCGCTACCAGGCCGCCGAACAGGCGCTTACGGAAAACGAGGAGGCCTATTCCCTGTTGCGCCGGTTCGCGCAACAGCAGGGCGAGTTGCGGCAGCGCCAGAGCCAGGGCACGCTTACGCAAGCTCACCTTGCCGACCTGCGCGAGTTGCAGGAGCAAGTACAGCAGAACCACCTCATCATGACCTATTTCCGCGCGC
The DNA here is from genome assembly GCA_032260445.1 of Anaerolineae bacterium. Lineage (GTDB taxonomy): Bacteria > Chloroflexota > Anaerolineae > Promineifilales > Promineifilaceae > JAAYYY01. The sequence goes on from JAVVFG010000079.1 coordinate 4,515, forward strand.
AAGAACAGGTCAACGCTTATTTGCAGGAAATCAATCAGGAAATAAGCACGCTCATAGGCGCCGACTTTGCCGGTCTCGCCCGCGTTTCCGGCTGCTGCTAGGTTGTCGGGCTGTATCTCTCCCATCTAAAGTCGCTCCCTGCCTTGCATGTCAGGGTTTCCCCCACAGAATGCCCGAGAATTTTAGGTTTTCCCCGACAAAACCCGCCTAAGAAGCGGGTTTTTCCCTCTACAGAGCGCTCCCTCCCTCCTCTACACTATGAGTGACAGATTGCCGCCGGCAATTTGTCTGTCTACTTCTTACAACGCCGCTGAAGACAACATCCTGGAGAGGAGGTTCTGAAGATGACTCAAACCGAAGACAAGACCAAGGCGAAACCGGGCCCGACACGCCGCGACTTTCTGCGCGGCCTCGTCGGCACTGCCGGTGCCGCGGCGGTGGTTACCGGCCCAACCCGGAAGGTAGCCGCCGCCACCGTCCCCCTGTCCAATGTCCGCCTGGCACCCTCCGTTATCGGCGAGGGGCCGGTGGACCCGCTGGAACGAATGCGGGCCGAGTTGGCTCGCGCGCTTGAGAAGCCGGTGGACCAACGACGCTGGGTAATGGTAATCGACCTGCGTAAATGTGTGGGATGCCACTCGTGCACCGTCTCCTGCGTGGCCGAAAACCACTTGCCACCGGGGGTTGTTTACCGGCCGGTGATCGAAGAAGAAATCGGCACCTTCCCCAACGTTAGCAAACGGTTCCTGCCCCGGCCCTGTATGCAGTGCGAGGAACCGCCCTGTGTGGACGTCTGTCCCGTGGGGGCGACCTGGCAGCGTGAAGACGGCATTACGGAGATCGACTACGAACAGTGCATTGGCTGCCGCTACTGCCTCTCGGCCTGCCCCTACAACGCCCGCACCTTCGACCGCGGGCTGACCTACGTCGAGGCGAGTGAGGGTGAAAGCGCTGCGATGGTCGGCGCGGCCGATGCCGGAACGTATGAGCTGGCTGCCGCGCATGAATACGGGGAGGAGTGGCCGCGAGATGAAGGACGTTCGCCGGTGGGCAACGCCCGTAAATGTCACTTCTGCCTGCACCGCCTGGAGAAGGGCATGCTGCCCGCCTGCACCACCACCTGTATGGGGCGCGCCACCTATTTTGGCGACGCCAATGATCCCGATAGCCTGGTAGCCGAACTGATTGCCAGCCCGAACGTCATGCGTCTGAAAGAAGAGCTGGGCACCAAGCCCAGAGTCTACTACCTAGCGTAATTAAGGAGGCTTCTCATGTCAACAACAACTCCCAAAAAACAATTGAGCCTGGGCCTCGTTCCCTGGCTGCTGGCCGCCGGCCTCTTTGGTGTAGGCCTGATCGGCCTGGTCCAACGGTTGCTCACCGGCCACCAACTGGTCGACTACGGAAGCTATGTGCCCTGGGGCATCTGGGTCTCCGTGTACGTCTACCTGGTCTGGCTGGAGGTGGGCTCGCTGCTCGTCTACAGCACCATTGTCTACCTCTTTAACTGGAATCACAGCCTGTCCTCGATTAAGGCGCAGGTCTACCTGGCCGCATTGACCACGCTGACGCCGGCCCTGCTGCTGATTGCCCTGGATCTGGGCCACCCCCTGCGTTTCTGGAAGACGATCGTCAACCCCAACTTCGGTTCGCTCATGACCTGGATGGTCTGGTTGCATCTGACCTATCTGGCCATCCTCCTCGTCAAGCTCTATTTTGTCCTCAAAGCGCGGCAGAGCGGTGGCACACAGTACAAGAGCTTGCTGAAAGTTCTGGCGTTGGTCAGCCTGCCTGTTGGTCTGGCCTTGATCGGCACCGTCGGCGGCATTTTCGGCGTCGTCGCCGCCCGCCCGCTCTGGCAGCAATCGGTGCTGCCCCTTTACTTCTTCATCTCGGCCCTGGTCGCCGGCAGCGCGCTGGTCACCCTGCTTTACGTTCTCTTCGGCCCCGTAAAAGAGCGCGCGGAGTACCGGGCAACGGCGCGCAAGTTGGGCATGCTCACCCTGGGTCTCCTGCTATTTGGCGCGGTGGCAGCAGCTATGAATGGCCTGGTCACCTTCTACGCCGGAGGACCGGCACGGGTGGAAGCCGCCCGCCTGGCCCTTTTTGGCCCCTTCTGGTGGAGCTTCTGGCTCGTTCACCTGGGTCTGGGCGTGGCCTTGCCGGTAGTCTTACTCTACCTGCGGCCCAACGCACCACGTACGGTCGGCTTCGCGGCAGGGCTGGTCGTCTTGACCTTTGTCGCGGTACCCTTGAACGTGATTATCCCGGCGCAGCTTACTGAATCACTGGAGAATCTTGGCGAGGCGTTCAGCGGACCGGGCCTCGAACTCTCTTACTTCCCCACCATCGAGGAATGGCTGGTTACCGCCTTTGCCCTTGGGTTGGGGCTGGGGCTGTTCCTACTGGCCCAGCACATGCTTTTGACACCACGAGCGACGACTACGGAGGCTTAACATGAGTGAGAAGACAGTACAAACCCAACCCCGCGACTGCGGCCTCTCGCGTCGCGATTTCCTGAAGATCTCTGCTGCCGGGAGCGCAGCTGCGCTGCTGGGCAGTCTGCCCCACGTGCAGGACATCCTGGCCAACGGCAACGGCGATCCCTATCGCCTGAGCAACCCGGAAAACGTCATCTACAGCGTCTGCCTCAACTGCCACAACGCCTGTCCCACCAAAGGCAAGATTCAGGACGGCGTGCTGGTAAAAATCGAGGGCAACCCATACAGCCCGCAGAATATGCTGGTGCCGCTGGCGGAAGCGACCGCCATCGGCGAGGCAGCGCACGTGGACGCCCCCCTCTGCCCCAAGGGACAGGGCGGCGTTCAGGTCCTCTACGATCCCTACCGCCTGCGTAAGGTGCTCAAGCGCAGCGGCGCCCGCGGCGAGAACAAGTGGGAGGCCATCGACTTCAACCAGGCCGTGGACGAGATCGTCAACGGCGGCAATCTCTTTGGCGAGGGCGACGTGCCCGGCCTCAAGGACATCTACCGCCTGACCGATCCGGAACTATCTACGGAACTCAAGAGCGATGCAGCCGCCGTGGCCGGCGGCGAAATGACGCTCCAGGTGTTTCAGGAGAAACACGCCGACCACCTGGACCTTCTGGTCGACCCCGACCACCCCGACCTGGGGCCGGTGAACAACCAGTTTGTGTGGATGGGCGGGCGCATGGAGCATGGACGCAAAGAGCTGGGCAAGCGCTTCACCTACGATAGCTTTGGCTCCACCAATTTCTACCTGCACACCACCATCTGCGAGCAGAGCCATCACATCGCCTATGCCATGGCGACGGGCAAGACCCACATGAAGCCGGACATCATGAACAGCGAGTTCATCATCTACTTCGGCACCAGCCCCTTTGAGGCCAACTTTGGCCCCACCAACCTCACTCAGAAATTGACGACGAGCATGGTGGAGAACGGGCTGAAGGTTGCGGTGGTGGATCCGCGCCTGAGCAAGACGGGCGCGAAAGCGTGGAAGTGGCTGGCACCAAAGCCGGGCACCGACGGCGCTATCGCCCTGGGCATGATCCGCTGGATGTTGGAGAACGAGCGCTACGATGCCACCTTCCTGGCGGCGCCCAACACCACGGTGGCCAATGCCTGTGATGAGACCAGCTACAGCAATGCCCCCTTCCTGGTGCGGCTGGACGACATGACCCTGCTCAAGGCAGAAGACGCCGGGCTGGAGGTGCCCACGGACGATGAAGGGTCACCCATCTCCAGCAAGGTGGTGATGATTGGCGGTGCCCCCGCCCCCAGCGCCACGGCGACAGAGCTGGCCGACCTGTTCGTGGATACCACGGTCAATGGGATCCAGGTCAAGAGTGGGCTGCAACTGCTGAAAGAGCGCGCGGAAGAACACAGCATTGACGCCTATGCCGACATCGCCGGCATCCGTGGCCGCGATATCGTGGAACTCGCGGACGAGTTTACCAGCCACGGCAAGCAGGCAGTAGCCGACTTCTACCGTGGGCCCGTGCAACACACTAACGGCTACTACAACGGCCAGGCGATCATCACCCTTAACCTACTGGTCGGCAATCCAGATTGGAAGGGCGGCCTGACCAGCGGCGGCAGCCACTGGCACGAGGATGGTTCCAAGGCCGGGGGCCCCTTTGCGAAAGATGTTATCGTCAGTGCGCCCGGCGGCTTACCCCACTGGGGTATCTACGTGAACCGCGAGCGCGCAACGTACGAGAAGAGCACTCTCTTTGACGGCTATCCGGCGAAACGGCCGTGGTACCCCTTCACCAACGAGCTGTACCAGAACATCATCCCCAGTGCCGCTGCCGGCTATCCCTATCCCATCAAGGCCCTGGTCATCCACAAGGGCACGCCTGTGCTGGCCTCCCCGGCCGGGCACGCCATGATCGAGATCCTGCGCGATCCAAAGAAGATCCCGCTGGTTATCGGCTCCGACGTGGTCGTGGGCGAGACGACGATGTATGCCGACTACATCATCCCCGACCTGACCTTCATGGAACGGTGGGGTATCCCCCACGTCAGCCCCGACGTGGTCACCCAGGTCTCCAAGGTCCGCCAGCCGATGGTAGCGCCGCTGACGGAGACGGTGACCGTGGCCGGTGAAGAGATGCCGATCAGCATGGAGGCATTCATGCTGGCCATCGCCGATCGCCTCAAGCTACCAGGCTTTGGCAAGGATGGCCTGGGCGAGGGCTTCGACTTCACACGGCCGGAACAATACTATCTGGCTATGGCGGCCAACCTCGCCTTCGGCGACAAGGAAGATGGCTCGCAGCAGCTGCCGGCGGCCGACGAAGAGGAGATGCGCATCTTCCGCGAGGCCCGCGCCCACCTGCCGGCGACCGTCTATGACGAGGACGTGTGGCGCCGGGCGGTCCCGGCCGGGCTCTGGCCGAGTGTGGTCTACTTCCTCAACCGTGGCGTGCGCATTGAACCGGTGGACGCCGCCTACAAAGGCAATAAGATGGGCCACCAGTGGAAGGGCGAGTGGAAACTCTACGTGGAGGACGTGGCTCAGGGCAAGCATTCCCTGACCGGCGCCAACTTCGACGGGCTGCCCAAAGTTGAGCCGATTCTGGACGCGGCCGGGAATCGGGTGGACGATCCGGGGTTCGACCTGACCCTGATCACCTACAAAGAGGTGACCGGCGGCCAGTCGCGGACCCACGGCGCCCACTGGCTCAACGCCATGCTGCCGGAGAACTTCATCCTGATCAACACGGTTGACGCCCGCCGTCTTGGCTTCGAGAGCGGCCAGCGGGCCCGCATCATTGGGCCCACCTTGCCAGGAGCGTTTGCCCTGGGAGACGGCCGTTCCTACGACAGTGTCGGCCTCGTCAAAGTGGCGGAAGGTATTCGCCCCGGCACCATCGCCGTCGCCTGGAGCTACGGCCACTGGGCCTACGGCTCTAACGACGTGGAGATTGACGGCCAGGTGGTCAAGGGTGACCCGCGCCGGGCGCGGGGCATCGTCCCCAACCCGGCCATGCGTATCGACCCCGTGCTGGGCGACGTCTGCCTGACAGATCCCATCGGCGGCAGCGCCTCCTTCTATGACACCCAGGTGCGCCTAGAGCGTGCCTGACGGCGGCCGGCCGGTCGGGCCGTTTGACCTGCAAAAAGGTGAGGATAATCAGGGGCGCCCGCGGGCGCCCCTGATTACAATTCCCTTATGAAGTTATTACTGGCGTTTACACCCTTTCACACCCCGGCGTCGCCGCCGTTTGGCCTGGCCTGTCTCAAAGGCGCTCTCGCCCGCAGCCGGCCGGACGTGGTGGTGCGCACGGTAGACTGGAACCTGGCCTTTTTCCGTCGCTGGCTGCAAGGCGAGATGCCTGATCTGTGCGACCATCACCCGACTCACCTGCTGGGGACCGTCTGTCCCTCGCTCATTGTCGACGGCCGGCTGGGTGACCGGCTGCTGGCAGACCTGACACACCTGCCCCAGACCCCGGCTGAACAGGACCGCTACGTACAGGCGGCGCGCATTCTGGATGACCTCTACAACCGGCTGGCCGCTTTCTACCACGACATCCTCTTTCCCGTCGTCGAAGGGCGGCAGACCCTCTCTTCCCAGGCTGCCGACGATCTCTTTAGCGCCGAACTGGCCCAGATAGCGGCCGAACAACCGGATATAGTCGGCTTCTCCATCCTCACCGAGCACAATCTGCTCTATGCCCTGGCCCTTGGGCAGCTCGTCAAGGAGCGCCTGGGAATCCCGGTGGTTCTGGGCGGGGCGATGATGTCCCACCTGGAACCGGAGGAACTGCTGCGCGCCTATCCCTGGCTCGACGTCGTCTTCTTTGGGGAAGCGGAAAACAGCCTGGCACACTTTGTCGATGTCTGGCCAGGCGGAAATCTCAGCCAGGTGGGCGGCATCGCCTACCGTGAGGGCGGCCGCGTGCGCTGCCAGCCCCAACCGGCGCACGCCCAGGTAGATCTGGCACAGCTCCCATCCCCGGACTTCGGCGACTTTCCGCTTGAGGAGTATGTCGTCCCCGAACCGGTGCTGCCGATCATTACCAGTCGCGGCTGCTACTGGGGCAAATGCACTTTTTGCAGCCACACACTGCCCTACGGGGGTGGCGTGCGCGTGCGCCGGCCGGAGCAGGTGGTGGCCGAAATGGCCGAGCAGATGGCGCGCTACGGCGTGCGCCGTTTCCTATTTGTGGACGAGGCGATCTCACCGCGCACGTTGCGCGCCCTCAGCCGCGAGATCCGCTCCCGGGGACTGGGCGTGCAGTTCGGCGCCGAGGGGGTGCGCGTGGAAGCTGCCTTTGACGAGGCGCTGCTGCGTGAAGCCTATGACGCCGGCCTGCGCTGGGTCTACGTCGGCGTGGAATCGGCCAACCAGCGGCTGCTGGACCTGATGGAGAAAGGGATTACCGTCGAGCGGGTGGAAACGTTTATCGCCGCCTGTTGCTGCGCCGGCATCACGCCCCAGCTTTCTTTTATCGTGGGCCTTCCCGGCACGACGCGGGAGGAGTTGGACGGCGAAATTACCTTCATGAAACGGCACCCCATGGATAGCTCCAGCTTTGTGCTGTTGCTGGGCGCGCCGATGCAGCAGCAACCGCAGCGGTATGGAATCCGGATTGAAGAGCGGCAGGTGCTCTACCGAACGCCCCAAGGCGTTGTCCACGCGCCCCGTTTTTACTTTACCGCTCCGGCCGGGTTGTCGCCCGTGGTTGCCGACGCCATCGTCGAAGCAGCCGGCCCCTATCGCAAAATGCGCCCCCACCTGGGCGAGGTACACGCTCTCTTGCTGGCAGGTACCGACTTCTTCCACTCCGAAGCACGGCCGCCCGCACCAATGGGCGGCGCCGAGATCGCCGGACAGGCGCTGGCGCGCCGGCAGGCCAGCGGCCAGATAGATGGGCGCTGGTTTTTACATGCTCTGGGTTGCCTGGAGGATCAGGGTCGGCTGGAAGAGACAGTTGCTCTGGCCCAAGCCGGCCTGAAAACCACCCGCGAACCCCACTTGCAAGCAGCGTTGATGCTCCACCTGGCGGCAGCGCAAAACATGGCCGGCCGGCCTGAGGCGGTGGTCCGCCTGCTCGGCAAAAACGGCACGCTCTCTGAGGCAGCCCTACACGCCGAGCGCGCCCGCGCCTGGTTTGCCCTGGGACGGGCGCGCCCGGCCTTACGTGACCTGAACGCCATGTTCAAGGGCGGACACGAAATCCGCTGGGCCTACTACATACAGGGGCTGTGCTATGAAGAAACAGGGAGGCCACAGCAGGCGCTGGCGGCGCTGGCACGGGCCGAAGAGCGGGATTGGCTGGAACCGGATGTCAACGAGGCGCGGGCGCGCTGCTGGCAACAGCTGGCGCAGCCGGAACAGCAGCAGGAAGAAATAGCCCGGACGCGGCGCAAGCGCGTTTCGCTGGGCGAACCATAAATACCAACAAGGAAGAACGAGCATGATTGCCGGATTAGGGCATACAGAACTGCTTATTGTCTTTGCCATTGTCTTACTACTGTTTGGCGTCGGTCGCATCGGCAAGATCGGCCACGAATTAGGCACCGGGATTCGCGCCTTTCGCGATGGACTGCGCGCAGGGGCGGCGCCTGACAACGTCGAGCAGGCCGCAGCCGACGAGGCATAGGGAAACAGGATGAACCGACCAGATCTGGCACAACTGGAAACATTGCTGGCCCAATCGTCGGCGCGCCACACCCACCTTTGCCCGCGCCAGATCCTGGGAGTGCGCATTGGCCTGGCCGGGGCTGCTGCCCTGGGGTTGGAGATCCCACGAAGCGACAAGCGCCTCCTGGTGATTGTCGAGACCGACGGCTGCTTTGTCGACGGCGTGGAAGTGGCTACGGGGGCAACCGTCGGTCACCGCACCCTGCGTGTCGAGGACTATGGCAAGGTTGCTGCGACCTTCATCAATGTCAAAACAGAGGAAGCGGTGCGCGTTGCGCCCAGGCTTGACGTGCGCCAGAAAGCCACCACCTACGCGCCTGACGAGCACCGCCGTTATTTTGCCCAGCTACAGGCCTACCAGGTGATGCCCGGCGACGAGCTACTCGACATCCGTCCGGTCCGCCTTGCAGGGCCGGTGGGCGATATCGTCAGCCGTGCCGGGGTGCGGGTCAACTGCGAACGGTGTGGAGAGGAAATCATCAATGAGCGTGAGCTGGTGCGAGACGGTCACCCGCTGTGCCGCGGCTGTGCCGGACCCGCGTACTATGTCGACGTTAGCGAAGAGATGGCGGCGCCTTTAAAGAGCCATGAGCATGTTATGATTCCCCTCTGAGTCGAGCAAGTAACGGGCGCGCAGACACAAAATGAGTGATATTTGTCACATCCTCATTCAAGACAGAGTACACTGCTCCCACCAGGGGGCATGCGCTATAATCAGGAAAGGCTTTCAGAGAAAGGAGAA
>JAVVFG010000080.1:0-13268 GCA_032260445.1 Anaerolineae bacterium
TGGAACTTCCCGTCGGCGATGATCGCCCGCAAGGCGGCGCCTGCCCTGGCGGTCCCGGTTCAAGTTGGCAAGCCCGCAGCGGATCAGCAGGACCATTTCCTTCGCTGCGAAGGGCTCCTCAGATGTGTACGATGCGGTTAAGCCAGGTCGCCGTGCGGCCTGACTCACGCCAACTGGCGATCATCGCGAAGCCCGCCCCGGACAGCGCCGCGTCGAGCGCCTCCGGCTGCCAGTAGGTGAAGAACCGCGGCGCCTCGTGCCCGCAGGCATCCGTACGCCACTCCTCCCCTTCGCCCTCTTTCAGCGAGAGATAGAGCAGGCCGCCGGGCGCCAGCACCCGCATGAACTCGGTCAGCACCGGCGCAAAGTCATGCCGCGGCAGGTGTAACAACGTCGCGCTGGCCCAGATCCCGTGGAGTACCCACGGCGCGAACGGCAGGCCCAGCAAATCCCCCTGCACATACGGACCAGGATAGCGCGCCCGGCCAAGCTGCAGCATCGCGACCGAACGGTCCAACCCCACCACGCGCAGGCCGCGCTCGCGCAGCAATGTGCTGTCAAACCCTGGGCCACAGCCGGCGTCTAGCACCAAGGCCTGGTGCGGCAGCAAGCTGGCAAACATCGTCAGCGGCCGTTCCACCACGCGGCGGTCGCTCCAGAAATCGGCGTAGGCCGTGGCAATCTCGTCGTAGGAAGCAATCGTGCGCCGCGTTTCGTCGCTCACCCTAACCCGCCCGCCTCGCGGCCCTCTGGCGCAGCGAGCCGTCAATCTGCGCCAGCGTCGAGCCGTCGATGAGGGTCATCGGTTTCCCCTGTGCCCAGGCGCGCGCCGCCTCCGAGATATCCGCCGTCGTGACGAGAAAGGCGTGGTAGGCCAGCTCGTGCAGCAGCGTCCCGTACAGCTCGCGCACCGTCTCCGCGCCGACCGTATTCTGGTAGCGCTTGCACTGCACGATCGCTCGCCGGCCGGTGCGCCGGTCCCGTAGCTCGAGATCGACACCATGGTCGCCGCTCCCGCCGCGCAACATCACCGCGTACCCTTTCCCGCGAAAGAGGCTGGCGACATACGCTTCGAACTGCTGCGGCGAGAGCGTATAAAGGCTATCTCGTACCGCCGCTACGTGCGCCGGCGCGGCCGGATCGCCGTTCATCTGGCGCCAGTGGCGCAGCGCCAGGCCCGCCCAGACAAAGGCGACGGTAAACGTGCCCGCGGTCTCCACAAGCACGATCAGCTCGTGCAGGAGCTCCGGCACGGTCTGCAGCCACGCCGGCTGCCACAGCCAGTGGTAAGCCAGCCACGCCAGCAGCCATACCGTCAGGCTACAGATGATCAACATCCCTGCCCGGTAAGCGCGCCGCGCTCGCCGCAGCCCGCCCGGCGTTCTCGCTTCCAGCCGGGGCAGCGGCTGGGTCGCAAAGTGGAACAGGCGCTGCCGCAATTCAGTTGAGGTCATCGGCATGTCCATACGGCGTGACAGGTCGGGTTGGGTCTCCGTTAGGGACCAACATCGAGATTGTAGAGCAAATGTGCTAGCAACGTCAACCGGGATCGTGCCGTTGCAGTGGTGCCGGCCCGTTGCCTGATCACCGGCCGTTTTTCTTGGTTAAGGTTCCGGGTATAATCGATGGGCGCAGGAAGAGAGGGTCGTCTCGCGCGACCTTGACACGAATTCCAGGAGAGAAAGAGGAAGGAGAATGGACGAACGCAAGATCCGCGTGCTGATTGCCAAGCCAGGTCTGGACGGCCACGATCGTGGTGCGAAAGTGATCGCCCGCGGGCTGCGCGACGCCGGCATGGAGGTCATCTATACGGGCTTACGGCAGACGCCGGAGATGGTCGTCGAGGCAGCCCTGCAGGAGGATGTCGACGTTATTGGCCTGAGTATTCTCTCCGGCGCGCACACTGCCCTGGTACCGCGCATCGTCGCCCTGCTCCGCGAGAATGACATGCACGATGTGCCCCTTTTCCTCGGCGGCATCGTGCCCAACGACGACGTTCCTGCGATGAAAGAACAAGGGGTCACCGAGGTCTTTGGCCCCGGCACTGGTATGAATCGCATCGTCGCCTCCATTCACGACGCGGTTGACCGGCGAGGGAACGCAACTGGTGAGTGATCTCGCCGCCGAGGTCCGGGACGGCAGTCGCCGTGCCCTGGCGAAGGCCATTACCCAGGTCGAGCGCGGCAACCACGAGCTCGTGGCTGCCCTCTATCCCCACACCGGCAACGCCCACGTCGTCGGCATTACTGGCTCCCCTGGCTCCGGAAAGAGCACGCTGGTCAACGAGCTGGCGAAGGCCTTTCGCCGCCAGGATCTCCTCGTGGGCATTATCGCCGTCGACCCGAGCAGCCCGTTTAGCGGCGGCGCCCTGCTCGGCGATCGCATCCGCATGCGTGACCTCAGCGGCGATCCCGGCATCTTTATTCGCAGCATGGCCACACGCGGCAGCCTGGGCGGGCTTGCCCGCGCTACGGCGGCGGTGGTCAAGCTACTCGACGCTGCCGGCTTTGACATCATCCTTGTCGAAACGGTCGGCGCCGGCCAGGCTGAGGTCGACATTGCCAACACGGCGCACACCACGATCGTCGTCGAGGCGCCGGGCATGGGCGACGAGATCCAGTCGATCAAGGCCGGCATTCTGGAGATCGCCGACCTACTCGTTGTCAACAAGGCCGATCATCCCGGTGCGCGGAACACGGTCAAAGCCCTACGCATGATGCTCAATATGGGTCAGGGCACAACGGTGCGCCATCACGGCCGTTTACTTGGCGTTCCCGCAAGCGGCGCCGCGGGAGCGGGAGGTGATGGCACCTGGCAGGTCGACGTCTACGAGACCGTCGCCACAAGTGGCGAAGGTGTGGTCGCCGTCGTGCAGGCAATCGGCGACCACCGCGACTATCTGCGCAGCAGCGGCGAATGGGCCGAGCGTGAAGGAGATCGCAGCCGCCAGGAGATCACCCAGCTTCTGCAAGCACGGCTGATTGACCGCCTCGAGGCCACGGTGCCAGCCGCCGAACGAGACCGGCTGGTTGCCGCCGTAGCGGCGCGCGAGATGGATCCGTATGCTGCTGTCGAGCAGTTATTTAGCCGGATGGCGCTCGTCGCGCAGCAAGATGTGAACGCGTAACGAGCTGCGCGTCCGGTTCGATTTGGACGATGAAGAGGAGAAGAGAGAGAACGGACCATGTCAGACCTTGGCTTCGGCAACATTAAGCTTTACGCTGGCTCTGGTTGCCCTGAGTTGGCGCAGCGTATCTCCGACTACATCGACGTGCCGCTCAGCGGCTGGGACATCATCAATTTCCCGAATGACAACATCTGGGTCAAGCTGCATGGCAGCGTACGCGGTCAGGATGTCTTTCTCATCCACACCCATACCCGGCCGGTCCACCGCAATATCATGGAGATGCTGATCGCCATTGATACCCTGAAGCGCGATTCGGCCGGTCGCATCACCATCGTCGTTCCCTATCTCGCCTACTCGCAGAGCGACCAGAAAACGCAGCCGCGCACGCCGATCACCGCCCGGCTCCTGGCCGACATGATTGAAGTCGCCGGCACAGACCGCTGGATGACGCTCGACCTGCATGCCGGGCAGATCCAGGGATTCTACAAAATTCCCGGTGACGTCCTTACAGCACGCTACATTATCGGCGACTACTTCAAGAAGAAATCCCTAGACAACACCGTCATCGTCACACCCGACCTCGGTTTCGCCAAAGGTGGTCGCAAATATGCCGACGAGCTCGGGCTGCCCCTCGCCTTTGTCGAGAAGCGGCGCCTCGGGCCGGATCTGCGCCGCGAGGCGCTTACCCTGATCGGCGAGGTCGCCGACCGCAACGTGATCATCGTCGACGATCTGGTCGACACTGCCGGTTCTATCCAGCAGGCTGTGGAAACGGTTAAGAAAAACGGCGCGCGCGACGTCTACGTTGCCTTTACCCACGCCGTTCTCTCGGACCCGGCCGCCGAGCGATTGGCCTCGCTCCCGATCAAAGAGATAGTCACCACAGACACTATCCCGATCCCGCCGGACAAGGCAACGCTGTTGCCCAATATCACCGTGTTGACCGTCGCCGAGCTACTAGGTGAGGTTATCCTGCGGTCGCACGAAGGGCGCAGCGTCGGCGAATTGTTTAACGAATAGACAGTATCACCGGCCTCTTACCGCTTTCTTATTGCAGATTGCGCGACGATCACGTACTCTCACAAGATTAGATGTGGCGCCGCTGGTAGCGAAGACAACTGCAGCAGAGAAACGAATACCAGATGTGGCTGGCTCATTGCATCCCCCGGCGCCGGGGCTTATCAAGTCGCATTTCTGGGCACAACCATAAGCTATGTTTAAGAAGCTCTTTCAGAAAGTCGTCGGCGATCCCAACCAGAAGATCCTCAATTACCTGAAACCAACCGTCGAAGAGATCAACAACCTCGAGACGCGTTTCGAGGCGATGAGCGACGAGCAGCTGCGCGACTTCTCCCAACAACTGCGGGAGCGCCGCAATAGTGGCGAAAGCCTTTCCGACCTCATCCCCGAAGCGTTCGCCCTCGTGCGCGAGACGTCCCGCCGGACCACCGGCCTGCGCCACTACGACGTCCAGCTCATGGGCGGCATGTTGCTGCACCGCGGCGAGGTCGTGGAGATGCGCACCGGCGAAGGTAAGACCCTCGTCGCCACGCTGCCACTGTACCTCAATGCTCTCTCCGGCAGGGGCGTCCACCTCGTCACTGTGAACGATTACCTCGCCCGCCGTGACGGCGGTTGGATGGGCAAGATCTTCTATGCGCTTGGCTTCTCCGTCGGCTGTATCGGCCCCCAGAAATTCTCAGCCATTTTCGACCCCGATTATGTCAACCCAGGCGCCGAGCTCGAGGACGAACGTCTCGTTCACTGGCGCCCCGTCGAGCGCAACGAAGCCTATCTCGCCGATATTACCTATGGCACCAGCAGCGAATTCGGCTTCGACTACTTGCGCGATAACATGGCAACCCGGCCGGTAGACCTTGTCCAGCGCGAGTTGCACTACGCCATCATCGACGAGGTCGACAACGTCCTCATCGACGAAGCGCGCACACCGCTGATTATCTCCGGCCCGGCCGGGCAGTCAGGCCAGGATTACCTCCGTTTTGCCCAATACCTGCGCGGGCTGCGGCCCAACACAGCGGGTGAAGATGAAGAACCCAACGGCCACTACGAAATTGACGAGAAGAGTCGCTCCATCAGCCTCACCGAGATGGGTATTGCCGAGATTGAGCGGCGTGTCCCCGAGGTTGACGTCGACGCCGGCCAGAGTCTCTACGACCCGCGCTTCTTCCACCTGACCTATTACCTGGACAACGCGCTTAAGGCCCAGTATCTGTTCCATCGCGACAAGCAATACGTGGTCCAGGACGGGCAGGTGATTATCGTCGACGACTTCACCGGCCGTCTCATGCCAGGGCGCCGTTACTCGGACGGTCTCCACGAGGCGATTGAGGCCAAAGAGGGCGTTCAGATCATGCGCGAGACGGTGACCGTGGCGACGATCACCTTACAGAACTACTTCCGGCTCTACGAGAAACTGGCAGGGATGACCGGTACTGCGCTTACCGACGCCGAGGAGTTTGGGGAAATCTACGAGCTCGACGTCACACCTCTGCCGACAAACGTCGAGTATATCGTGCAGAACGGGTTGATGGATCTCGAAGAGCAGCGGCAGAAGGTAGACGGCACCGAGCGCGTCTACTACAGCCCGCCAGACGTTCCCGATAAACCCGTCTTCTTCAAGCGGGCCGATTTCCCAGACCAGGTCTTCTCCAGTGAAGACGCGAAGGATCTGGCCATCATCAGCGAGATTCGCAACGTTCGTGATATGGGGCGCCCGGTGCTTGTGGGCACCACGTCCGTAGAACACTCCGAAAAGATCCACCGCATTCTCGAGCGTGAGAAGATCCCCCATAAGGTGCTTAACGCCAAGCAACATGACTCGGAGGCGCTGATCGTGGCCCAGGCCGGCCGGCGCGGTGCGGTGACCATCTCGACCAACATGGCCGGGCGCGGCACCGACATCCTGCTCGGCGGCAACCCCGAAGGCATGGCTGCCGAGATGCTGGAAAGCAAGATGTTTGACCGCAACCTGCTCACCCAGCTCGCCAACAAGCTTCTAGCCGATGGCGAAGAAGAGGCGCGTGCATATGCCGCCAGAAATTCACGGCTAACCGTCGACCTTGTCGATAGTCTGCTCGCCACCAAAGAAGGGTACGACGCTGCGCTCGCCGATAGCGAGGACATTCAAGTCGTCGGCTATATCGCTCGCGTCCTGCAGAAAGAGTACGGCCTCGACTACAACGACCTTATTCGCGTCCTGCGCCTGGTGCGTGTCAACCGCCTTGCCGCTGCACGCCGCTTCGTCGAGGAGCTAGAGAGCGACGTTGCTCTCGTCGAGGAAGGCTACCGCCTGCTCAGCCTGCATACGCGCTACAAGAACGCGCAAAACGACCCGCGGCAGGTAGCTGAATTCCTCGCCGAGCAGGTCTTCGACCACAATTACAATGGGCGCGCTGCGCTCATTCGTGCCATCCTCAACGGCCGCCTAGACGAGGCGCGCGAGATAGTGGACAACGTTCCCGGTCTTGAGCCTGAATGGATCGAGCGCATCCAGCAGGTACAGCGGCAGGCCGAAGAAGAACGGCGTGAAGTATGGAAGCTTGGCGGCCTGCACGTTGTCGGCTCCGAGCGGCACGAATCCCGGCGCATCGATAACCAGTTGCGCGGGCGCGCCGCCCGCCAGGGCGACCCGGGCTCGTCCCGTTTCTTCCTTTCCGTGGAAGATGAGCTGATGCGCCGATTCGGCGGCGAGCGCCTGCGCCGCGTTATGTCCAGCGGCATGTTCCCCGAGGACGTCCCCATCGAAGCCGGCATGCTCGACCGCATCATCGAGAGCGCCCAGGAGCGCATCGAAGGGTACAACTTCGACATGCGCAAGAACGTCGTCGAGTACGACGACGTCATGAGCAAGCAGCGCCAGGCGATCTACAACGAGCGCCGTGCCATCCTCATGGGTGAGGCAATCGACGTCGACGAGAAGATTGCCGCTGCCTTTGAGGGCGCCATCGGCGAGCTCGTCCACAACTATCTCGAAGATTATCCGGGCTTCGTCCAGGGTGAAATTGAGCGTGCGATTGCCGACTTCAGCACCGATGCCACCGATACGATCAATATCAACGGTGTCGCCAACCGGTTGCGCGGCCTCCTCCCCGGGGCCGCCGAAGTAGACCGCGCTGAGCTGGAGGCACTGTCGCCGCGGGCGCTCTCCGAAAAGCTGCTGCGCCTCGCCCACGAAAACATGGCGGAGGGCATTAACCTCTACCAGTTGCTACGCGCGATGAACCGTTTCATCCCCTTGCTGCCGCCGGTACCGAACCTGGGCAGCCGGCTGAGCGCCATGCGCTCCGGCCAGCTACAGGCGCGCCAGAACTTGCAGCTCGACTTTATAACCCAGGTTGAAGAGCTGTTCACCAGCTTCCTCGCCAACCACCTGGACGATGACGACAGAGACGCGATCTGGAATCGTACCCGGGATGGCATCGAAGAGACCTTTGCCGGTTTCCCCGTGTCAGGCCAATCGGCAGCCGCGCTTAAAGGGCATCAGCTTCGCTTCCGGCGCGAGGTAGACGATATTCTGAGCCAGTTATTGCTCGACAGCCTCGCTGCGCTGGAGCCGGGGGAAATCGTCGAGGCGCTGCAGGAACACGTTACCCTGCAGCAAGACCGTTGGCGCCAGCAGATTGGCGAAGACGAATATCACAACTTCCAACGCCTGCTGCTGCTCAGTGCGATTGATCGCGAGTGGCGTGACTACCTCACTGCCATGGACGACCTGCGCCGCGAAGTCGGCCTGGAAGCGATTGCCCAGCGCGATCCGAAAGTGGAGTATAAGCGCCGTTCTTACCAGATGTTTGCCGACATGCGCGGCAACATCGACGAGATTGTCGTCGATCGCTTCTTCCGCGAGTTGCAGCAGCACCAGGACTTCATCCGGCAGCAGGAAGCGGCAGTCGCCTACCAGGAGCAGATGACCCAGGCCGGTTACCAGGTGGTCGACCGCGACCGCGGCAAAGGCGCCGAGTTGCGTCGCGATATGCCCAAGGTTGGCCGCAATGACCCGTGCCCCTGTGGGAGCGGAAAGAAGTACAAACACTGCCACATGCGACAAGACGCCAAAGGCGCGAGTCGCCGCGGCTAGCTAAAGGTCCAGCAGGCGAGGGTAGTCGATGGCTTCTCCGGCTAACGATAATTCGTTCCTTGCCCTACACGCACTCGCGCGCAGCGCCGCCGCCGCTACTTCGGCTACCCAGCTCGCAGACCTTATCACCGAATTCCTTCAACCCAGACTCGGCGATGTCCAATTTACGCTGACGGCACCTGCCGCCAGCGCTGGGCTGGCCCAGGTGCCGCTGCCCGGCGGCGAGCTGTCACTGGTGATTGACCGCAAGGCGGCATTGACAGACGAGGAAAGCGCGCTGATCGCGCTCGTCGCCAGCCTGGTTCGCGCTGCGCCACCAGCCGCTGCTGCGACCCGGGCCCCGGCTGCCATTGCCTCCCTGCGCCCTGAGGTACTGGCCCTGCTCACGGCAGTCAGCGAAAAGGCGTTAGTCGTTCACGATCTCGAAACCATTTACGATCTGGTAGCAGCCCGCTTCCCGGAGGCCTTTCCCGGCGTGACCGCCCTTCTTCTCTTCTGGCAGGGCACGAGCGGTAGCTGGCGAACCGCCGCGACCTTTGGCGCGCCCGCCCGCCAGTTCCCCGCCACTCTGTTGCACAGCGCCGAGCCCGCCGCGGAGACGCAGTTCTTTCGCGCCAGCACAGACCCCCCGGCACGCGGTTGGCCATCCACCTACGCGTTGATTCCCCTGCGCGCTGCCGGGGCTCCCGCCGCTCTTCTTGTCGCCGCCGTGCCGCCTCACCGCGCGCTGCAACCGGAGGATTTTCCCTATCTCGAGCTGTTAGCGGTTTTCCTCGCCATGGCTGTCCATTCGACGACACTGATTGAAGAGGCCTGGCAGCGCACAGCGCGCATGGAGATGATCTACAGCGTCACCGATTCGGCCCGCGCGCTCAAGCCGCTGCGCGCAACCCTCGCCGAAATTCACGCACAGATCGCCCGCGCGTTTGATGTCCCCGCTTTCTATATCGCCCTCTACGACCCCAAGCGCGGCCTGATCGACTTCCCGTACGTCGTCGATAGCGGCCAGACCGAGAAGCTCGATTCCATTTCCATCGACGACGAGAATAGCCTGGTCGCCTGGGTGGTGCGCAATGATAGCGACTTCGTCAGCGATGACTGGCAGAACGACCCGCGCCGGCCGGTACGCGGCTACGAAGAGCTGTCTATCGTGCCGCGGTCCATCCTCTGTTTGCGCCTGCGCGCCGGCAAGCATGTCGCTGGCGTCTTTTCTGTGCAGAGCGACGAGCCCAACGCCTTTGACAAGGAAGCGCGCGCGCTGCTGTCATCCATTGCCGATCAGGTTGCGGTCATCGTGCGCAACGCCCAGCTCTACTCGACGACACGCGAGCTTGTCGACTCTTTGGCGCGTGAATACCTGACCGCCTCAACCCTGCGCCAGAACGCCGCTACCATCGGCACGAGCCTCGATCGCGAGGTGATCCTCGCCCGGCTACTGCGCTCGCTGCGTGAGATCCTGCCCCATGAGGTCGCTGCCGCCGCTATCCTCGAGAACCGCAAGGTCGCCGTCATCGCAGAGGAAGGGATTGGCCACGGCGACGAGGACGCCGTATCCAGCCTGGCAGGCATGCTGGAGCGCAGCCCGCTGATAGCCGACCTCATCACCCTGCGCGAGCCGATCGTCATCGGCGACCTGTCCGGCGATTCGCGGTGGATCTGGCCAGAGGCGCCGGGGCCTTTGCCCGCCTGGCTAGGCGCCCCCCTGCTCGCCGGCGACACCCTCGTCGGCGTCCTCATTATGCTGGCATCTGTACCTGGCACCTACGGCGAGCGTGAGGCCTGGGTAGCGACCACCCTCGCCAGCCATGCCGCGCTGGCCATCCAGAACGCTCGGCTGCACGAGGCGATCCAGCAGCAACTCGACGAATTGACGACGCTTTACGATGCGAGCGCGACGATCACTGCCGACCTCGACCAGGAGACGGTCTTGCGCACGGTTGTCGAGCAGATGGTGCGCGCCGTGCCTATCGAAAGCTGTACGATCCTCGTGTGGGAAGAGAACCGCCAGGCGCTGCGTATCGCCGCCCACCAGCAGCGGCCGGGGCAGCGCCAGCCCCTGGGTCTGACCCGCCTCGACAACTTCGAGTGTGATCCCGTGCTCGCCAGGGTCATCGCCGCGCAGGAGGTGTACGTCGTCGAAAGCGAGGCGACAGCAGCACCGGATGAAGAAACGCTGCTAGACGCAGCGGGCTTGAGCGCCCTGCTGCTCATCCCGCTCGTCCAGCGCGGCGAAGCACTCGGTCTATTAGCGCTGGGCAAGACGGCCCCCGGCAGCGTCTTTCGCCAGAGCGAGAAGCGGTTAGCGCGCAACCTGGCCGCTCAGGCCGCCGTCGCCGTCGAACATGCGCGGCTCTATACCCAAGCGCAGCGCCGCGTCCGCGAGCTCGGCGCCTTTCACCAGATCGTCCTCCAGCTCAACACGCCGCTGCAGCTCGAGGAGGTGCTCGATAACATTGCCGGCACCGCCCTCCGGCTCGTCGAGGCCGATCACCTGCAGATCTCCCTCTACGATGCGGAACTGCAAGCCTTCACCGTCGCGTCGGCACTCTCCCGCGATGGCCAGCAGATTGCTCGCCTGCCGCAGCCCGAGCTCGGCGGCCTGATCGCTCGGCTCGTCCGCGAAGGAGAGCCATTCACTGTCGAGAACGTGGGAAGCCATCCTGCGCTCGCCGCTGCAAACCGGCGCACCTTGCCGGTTGCCGCCATCGCCGGCTACCCGTTGAAGTACAGCGGGCGGGTCATCGGTGCCCTTACTGCCAGCTTCCGCGAGCCGCACCGGTTCAGCCAGGACGAGCTGCTCCTGCTCGACCTGTTCTCCAGCCAGGCAGCTGTGGCTGCCGAAAACACGCGCATCTTCAACGACGCCCAGCAGCGCCTACGCAGCATGTCTGCCCTGGTGGAGATGGCGCAGCAAGTGACCGGCAATCTGCGCCTGGAGCGCGTCACCGAGACGACTGTTAGGCGGCTGCAGGAGCTACTGACTGCTCGTGCCAGCACCATCGCTTTGATCTCCCCCGATGGCAGCGATCTGGAGGTGGTCGCCGCTGCCGGCGTCAAGCCCCAGTACCGCCACGTGCGCATTAAGCTCGGCGAAGGGGTGTCAGGCCGCGCCATCAAGGAGATGCGCACGATTTATGTCCGTGACACGCGCGCCGAATCGGACTTCCTCTTCTTTGACCCCGTTCTGCGCTCCTTGCTGGTCGTCCCCCTCGTCGCCCGCAACAAGGTGATCGGCACACTGACCGTGGACAGCGATCGCCCCCATGCCTTCAATGCCTCCGACATCCAGCTGATGACCATCGCCGCCGCGCAGGTTAGCGTCGCCATCGCCAATGCCCGCCTCTTTGAGGAAGTCGAAGAGCGCGCTGCCGAGCTGGCCGGTGCCTACGACGAGCTCAAAGAGAGCGACCGTCTCAAGGACGAGCTGGTACAGAACGTTTCGCACGAGCTCCGCACGCCGCTCACCTTCATCCGCGGCTACGTCGACCTGCTCGTCGACGGCGAGATGGGACCGCTCGATCCCGAACAGCACAGCGCCCTGCAGATCATCGCCCACAAGACCGGCGAGGTCACCCGCCTCGTCGAAGACATCATGTCCTTGCAGCGTATCCGGGCCGACAACCTTCTCGTCGAGGAATTCTCCATGCACGACCTCCTGCTTGAGGAGGTCGAATGCCACCGCCTGACCGCCCGCAGCCACGGGCTCGAGCTGCTTCTCGAAGCGCCGGCTGGGAAAGTGCTGGTCACGGGCGATCGCGGGCGTATCACCCAGGTACTCGATAACCTGATCAGCAATGCGTTGAAGTTCAGCCCCGATGGGGGAGCTATCCGGCTCATCCTGCAGGAGCAGGAAGAGTGGGTGCAGGTCACCGTCGCCGACGATGGCATCGGCGTGCCGCCCGACAAGCTCACCCGCATCTTCGAGCGCTTCTACCAGATCGATGGCTCGTCGCGCCGTCGCTTCGGCGGCACGGGGATCGGGCTGGCGATCGTCAAGCGCATCCTCGACGCGCACCATGGCGAGATTTGGGTAGAAAGCAAGGTTGGCCGCGGCAGCCGCTTCACCTTCCAGCTACCACGCCGCAGCCGCCGCATGTCCGGCCCCGCAGACGCCTAGCGCGCTTCCCACTCCGCTAGCGCCTGCCGCAAGACATGTCTGACCGTCTCATCCTCAATATCGCGCGGATGCGCGTAGATCTGGTCGTCCACACGGATCCGCAGCGCCCCGTCAGGCGGCTGCTCCAGATGAATAAACCGCCCGCTCAGCGACGGCTCGTTCGACAGGTGCCGTTGCAGGATGCGGTCAATATCCGCAACCAGATTGGTGGCCGAGCCTTCAGCGGCCGGCTCGTCCAGCGCAGCGGAAGATGGCGTAGCCGTCGGCACCCCGGCCCCGGGCTCCGGCACGCGCCGCCCGGATGCCTTTAGCTCCTCTTGCAGCGAGGTCAGAAACGCTTCCTGTTCGGCGCTAAGTGGCTCATCTGCCGGCGTTGTCCCAGCCACGTGTGGTCCCGGGGGCGGCGCCACGCCCGCGTCCAGCAACTGGTCGTATCCGCCGGCAAATACGACGAGCTCGCCGATGGCCGCCAGCAGCCGCTGGCGCAACGCCGGGTCCTGGACCTCGCTCAGCGCCGTGTGCCGTGCCCCTCCGACGGCAACGACCAGCTTTCCCATTGGCGGTGTGCGCAACACCCGCATCACTTCGATCTCATCCCGCATAATCGTTCCCCTTCTCTAGTGGTTGGCAGACTGGACAAAAATGCGTGCTGCGACCGCCGAGGACAATTCGCGTAATCGGGGTGCCGCAGCGGTAGCAGGCTGCGCCCGTGCGCCGGAAAACGGCGACCGCATCCTGCATTTCCCCCCTGCTCCCATCTGGCTTGACATAACGGTCAATACTGGCTCCCTCGCGTTCGATACCCATCACGAGCACTTTCTGGATGGCGCGGTGCAACGCTGCGATCTCTGCATCGCTCAGCGAATCGGCCTTCCGCTGCGGGTGCAGCCCGGCATAGTAGAGCGCCTCATCCGCGTAAATATTGC
>JAVVFG010000081.1:0-13158 GCA_032260445.1 Anaerolineae bacterium
GGCGCAGCGGGAGGCCGCTCCAGTGGGCGAAATCCTCGACCGTCACCGGCCCATACCCCTGGAGGTAGCGGTGGGCCAGCCGCGCCACCTGCTCTTCCCCTTCCCCGGTAGAGGTGACCGGAGCCCATTGGTCGAGCAGCGCATAGGTTCGCTCGCTGTCGCGCGGCGCGCCGGCACAGAGGATCCCTTCTAGCGCCGCACGCCCGATCAGGTGGTAGATGGCCTGCCCA
The DNA here is from genome assembly GCA_032260445.1 of Anaerolineae bacterium. Classification (GTDB taxonomy): domain Bacteria; phylum Chloroflexota; class Anaerolineae; order Promineifilales; family Promineifilaceae; genus JAAYYY01. The sequence goes on from JAVVFG010000081.1 coordinate 231, forward strand.
TCCGTAGGAATGCCTCTTGCTGCCAGGCGCGTGGTGAGCTCGGCGCGGGTCAGCGCCCCTTCTGCCCCAAGCAGCTCGCGGATGGCGCGCATCGCCGTCCGGCCGATCTTGCCGTCAATGCCCAGCTGCTTGCGCCGCCGTCTTCCGCCCCGCACGAAATGCGGGCCGAGCAGGGGCAACAGCCAGCCGAGTTCGGCGGCGCTGACCAGGTGGAGGGTGCCGCGCATTGCCCAGGTGTGCACGATCGTGCGCTCGTCCACCCGCGCCTGCTCCACGCCGGCTGCCGTGAGCCCTGTGCTGCGTGGGCGGATCGCCAGCCGTGCTGCCGCCTCCTCTTGCGCCTGCACACCCACCAGGCGCTCGACAACGGCGCTGACCGTGCGCAAGCGCGGGCCGGCAAGCCCCTGGGCGTGAAGGCGGAGATACCGTGCCTCTTGTGTCGTGAGTTTCATGACGTGATTATGCGCCCTCCTTGTGACGATGGCCAGGATCGTGCGCCGGCAGATGCAGTCCCTGGCTACCGCCGCTATACTTCCGTGGCGTCACTGTCCAGATAGTCAGAAAACGTCACGATCAGGTGCTTCATGGCAAGGTATGAGATCCTTTACTGGCATGATATCCCCGTGCAGGTGCGGGCTGGCGGGCGCCGCGACCGCGTCAGCGAAGAGCTACCAACGCGCTTCCTCGATGCTGTCGACCGCGCCGCGCTGGCGACTAAGCTGACGGGAACCGACGGCTACCTCAGCCAGTTCCGCTGGTCAGAGCCGGAGGAGCGCGCCGGCAGCCCGGCAGCGGTGGTCGCCGCGATCATCGCCGAGCTGGACGCCGCTTTCCCGGAAATCGACTGGCGGGCCACGGCGGAGCGGATCAAGGGCGCGAGGGAGGGATAGCTACCAGGAGGCAGCGATCCCCCACTCGCCGCCGCCCGGCTCGCGCTCGCTGAGATAGTAGACCTGGCCATTGAACGTGCGCACGAAGAGAACGTCGCCGCCTTCCCCGGCCACCGGTCGCTGAATCTGCGCGCTGTAGCCCAGCTCGGGACTGGTAGCCCAGCCCAATTGCTCCTGAACAGCAGGATGGTCGCGCCACACCTTGCCGAAGCCGCGGATAGGCTGGTAGCGATCGGGGGGAGGCGTTCGTGCGGGATCCCCTTCCGGCTCGCCCTCGCGCCAGGTGTCGGCGAACTGCTGCCAGCGGCCATCCGGGTAGAAGACGTAGATCGCGTTTGTGGCTTCGAGCCAAATCATCACGCCGCGCTCAAACGGTTGCTCAGCTGCCGCCGTCTGCACAGGCGCTTCGCGCGGGCAGCTCGACGGCGCCGGGGTGAAGAAGTAATCGTGGGCACAGGGGGTGGTAGCCGGTGTGGATAGGGCGGCGTCTGTCGCCTGGACCACTGGTGGGGGCGTGCTCGCCGGGGTGTTGGTCGCAAGCGCCGGCAGCGTGGGAGACGGCACCGGAGTGGCAGACCGTTGCTGCGTAGCCGGGCGACCGGCCTCATCGCCGCAGCCGCTCAGCACCATCAGCGTGTAGAGGAGCAAAGGTAGGAGCGTACGCCGCAGCAGTAATCTGAAGCGCCTGTTAGGACTGGCTAATCCGGTGGACAGAAGACGAGAAATCATTACCATAACCCACGTTATCCAGGCAAGCTTAGCGAGAAACCGGCAAATTTCAACCAGCGCAGCGCCGGTGACTGCATGGAGATTTGGCAGTGAATCCAGCAGCAATTGCACGTAGACAACTGGCGCAGCAGCATCTTAGCCACAACCGGCTGGGGGCACCAGAGGAGGTGGTTGCCTGGCTGGGTGCGGTGCAGTCACAAGACTACTACGGCGCGAAATGGTCGCTTGGCCTGCGCATTGCCGGGGCGACGGATGCGCTGATCGAACGAGCTTTCGACGACGGGAGAATCCTGCGCACCCATGTCATGCGGCCGACGTGGCATTTTGTGCATCCTGAGGACATTGGCTGGCTGTTGGCGTTGACGGCACACCGGGTCATCGCCCAGCTTGCGTATATGAGCCGCCGCCTGGAACTTGACGAGGCCCTCCACCAGCGCAACAATGAGGTCCTGGCGCGAGCCCTTGAAGGGGGGCGCTACCTGACACGGGCGGAGCTTGGCGCGGCATTGGCCGGCGCGGGCATTGCTGCCGAAGGGCAGCGATTCGCATACATCCTGATGCGGGCCGAGCTGGACGGCGTGATCTGCAGCGGGCCGCGGCGGGGCAAGCAGTTCACGTATGCCCTGGTGGCAGAGCGGGCGCCACAGGCGCGCATGTTAGAGCGGGAAGAAGCGCTGGCGGAGCTTACCCTGCGCTATATGACGAGCCACGGCCCGGCGACGGAGCGAGACTTGTCCTGGTGGTCGGGCCTCACGCTGGCGGACGTTCGCGAGGGAATTGCACTGGCTGCCGCTTCCCTGGAGCGGGAAGAGGTGGACGGCGCAGAGTACTGGTTCGCGTCCGGAGAGCTGCCTGCCGCGGCGGCAGAAGAGGCGATCCTACTGCCCACTTATGACGAATTTTTAGTCGGCTACGCCGGCTATGGCCGGCGGCGGCGCGGCGGAGCCAAGCCGGCCGGAGAGCTGGTATTCGAGGCGCCCTTTGTGCTCGCTGGGGAAGTCGCGGGCAGCTGGCGGCGCACCGTGAAGCGAGGCATGGTGAACATCGAAGTGGCGCCGTTCCGACCGCTGGCAGCGGAGGAGACAACGGCAGTGCAGGCTGCCGCCGAACGCTTCGGGGCGTTTCTCGAGATGCCCATCACGATGCAACTCATGCCAGGCGGCAGTAGTTAACCGCCGGCAATTGCCCCGAGAACGCGGAACGGCTCTTCGCCTGTGGCTACTGCGTCGGGCAGCGGCGCGTCGGGCGACTCGTGGGAGAGGTCTTCCTGCAGGGCGAAGAAGCGTAAAAAGGGCCGGCGCTCCTGGGTGACATGATCGCGGATGGTGCCGCGCAGCATTGGGTAGCGCGCCTCGAGCGCGTCAAGTACGGTGCGCTGGGTCACCGGCCCGTCAACCTTTACGGTGACTTCCGGCCCCACATTTGCGAGCGAGCGCAGATGGTGAGGGAGGATGACGCGGATCATGGCAGCGTCTGGACTTCCACGGAGAGCACGGCGGGGAGATCGTGCACGATCGCCGTCCAGTTGTCGCCGGAATCAGACGAGCCGTAGACCTGCCCGCCAGTGGTGCCGAAGTAGATGCCGCAGGGATCGAGCTTATCCACGGCCATCGCATCGCGCAGGATGTTGACGTAGCAGTTTTCCTGCGGCAGGCCGTTGGCCAGCGCTTCCCACTCGTTGCCGCCAGTGCGGCTGCGGTAGACGCGAAGCTTGCCCTCAGGGGGATAGTGCTCGGAGTCGCTCTTGATGGGCACGACGTAGATGGTCTCCGGCTCGTGCGCATGCACGTGGATGGGGAAGCCGAAATCTGTGGGTAAATTGCCGCTGACTTCGTACCAGTTGTCGCCGGCATCGTCGCTGCGCATGACGTCCCAATGCTTCTGCATGAAGAGCACTTCGGGGCGCGAGGGATGGAGGGCGATGCGGTGGACACAGTGGCCGACCTCAGCCTCGGGATCGGGCATGAAGTCAGATTTGAGGCCGCGGTTAATCGGTTGCCACGTCTCGCCGCCGTCGTCGGTGCGGAAGGCGCCAGCGGCGGAGATGGCGATGTACATGCGCTCTGGATTCTGGGGATCGAGCAAGATGGTGTGGAGACAGAGGCCGCCCGCGCCTGGCTGCCAGCTGGGGCCGGAGCCGTGGCGGCGCAGGCCGGAGAGCTCGTGCCACGTCTGCCCGCCGTCGCTGGAACGGAACAGGGCAGCGTCTTCCACGCCGGCGTAAACGGTGTCGGGGTCTGTGAGCGACGGTTCGAGGTGCCAGACACGCTTGAACTCCCAGGGGTGCGGCGTGCCGTCGTACCATTGGTGCGTGCCGGCGTCGCCGTCGTAGACGAACTCATTGCCCACCGTGGTCCACGTTTTGCCGCCGTCGTCAGAGCGATGGATGACCTGCCCGAACCAGTCGCTGGCCTGCGACGCATAGATGCGGTTGGGGTCGGCGGGCGAGCCTTTCAGGTGATAGATCTCCCAGCCGCCGAAGTGAGGGCCGTCCACCCTCCACTCCTCGCGCTTGCCATCGGACTCGAGGATGAAAGCACCCTTGCGCGTACCGACCAGAACACGTACATCACTCATGTCTTACTCCTTTCGATCATCTCAACTTTGTTCTGCGAGGGGCGGCAACGTGATGTGGCCGCCGAGAGCACTCAACTCGAAGGCCTCAATGCCTTGCATGCCCAGCATCAGGGAAAGCTCGCCGCCGTGGTGGATGTCGTGGGCGAGGATGCGCCACACGGTCCACTGGCGAGAGATGGCGTAGGTCTGCTGGTTCCAGGTATACCGGTAGGTTTGCGCGAGGCCGGCCACATCCCAGGTATCCAGCGTGCGGGCGATCATTTCCCAGGTGAGCTGAAGCCACTCGACAAGTTTGCCAGTGTCGCCGGCGATGTCCACGGCGCTTTCCACGATCTGGCGGTTGCCGTCGCCGTCCTTCTGCCAGACCTCCACCTGCCCTGCCAGATGGGCACTGCTGGGCGCATCCATGCGCCGGAACCAGGTGAGACGCCCCAAGCTGATGTGGCGGACGAGTTCGCCGGCTGAACGGAGCTGGGGCGCCGGGCGCCACGACAGCTGCGCAGGGGTCAGCGGCGCGACGGCATGGACGAGGCTGGTCTGGTAGCCGTCCCAGCCTTCGAATAGTTGGGCGAGAGAATAGGGCGCGTCTTGTTCGCCAGAATCTAGCATCACGTCATCCTTGGGTTCGTTGTTGGCTGGGAGTTGGAATCATTATAGAACAAATGCTCTAGTCAAGTCAACCAGCGTTTTCGCTCGCCGCCAGGCCGGAAATATCGCTGCCGCAAATGAGCTTGAGGTTGCGGGTAATCTTATGGATGGGCCAGTCCCACCAGCGAATCTGCAACAGGCGTGTAATGACCTCCTCGTCAAAGCGGAAGCGGATGAGCCGCGCCGGATTACCGCCGGCGATGGCGTAGGGGGGCACGTCTTTGGTAACCACGGCTTTCGTGGCGACGATGGCGCCATCGCCAATGTGCACACCAGGCATGATGACGGCGCCGTAGCCAATCCAGACGTCGTTGCCGATCACCGTATCGCCTTTGTTCGGCCAGGCATCGGGCATGGCGTCCTCCCAACCGTGGCCGAACACGGGAAAGGGGTAGTTAGTGAACCAGTCGGTGCGGTGGTTGCCGCCGTTCATAATGAAAGTGACCCCGGCAGCGATAGAGCAGAACTTGCCGATGATCAGTTTGTCGCCGATGAAGTCAAAATGGTAGAGGACGTTGCGCTCGAACTGCTCCGGGTGCTCGGGATCATCATAGTAGGTGTAATCGCCGACGATGATGTTGGGGTTGGCGATGACGTTCTTGAGGAAGACGATCCTCGCGTTGGTCGCCTGAGGATGTACCAGATTGGGTGAAGGGCCATATTCGAGCGGCGGTCTAGAGGGCTGTTCACTTTGCATACGCACATAACCTCGCAAGCGGAGATGTGGACAAGCGTCGACGCGCCTGGGCATTATTGATCATCTAGCCGATTGTTTCAAGCTGGTCGGCAGCGCGTCGAAGGGAAAGGGGATTACTATGATCTAGTTACTGCCGCGCGTAGGTTCCCATCAGCTCCCCCTGCCCCAGGATGTGCCCTTCCATTGCCGCAAGGAGCTCATCCTTGGTCGCGCCGGCAGCCAGGTTCAGCTCCGTGTCGAGCGCGTAGAGCTTGAAGAAGTAGCGGTGTGTGCCGCCGGGCGGGCAGGGCCCGCCGTAGCCCACGCGCCGAAAGCTGCTCGTGCCCTGGCTGCCGCCACCCGGAAGGGAATCGGCCGGCGCCACATTCTCCGGCAGCTCGCTCATCTCCGCCGGGATGTTGTAGAGCACCCAATGGACCCACGTGCCCCGCGGCGCGTCGGGGTCGTCCATGATCAGGGCGAGGCTTTGGGTCTCCGCGGGCACGTTCTGCCACTGCAGCGGCGGCGAAATGTCATCGCCGTCACACGAGTACTTAGCGGGAATCGCGTCGCCGTGCGTGAAGGCCGGACTGGTTAGCTCGATAGACATGGCGCTTTCCTCCTCGCTTGCCGGCTGTGTGGTCTGTTCTACGGCGTCACAGCCCGGCAAGAACATGAACAGGATTACAAGCAGGAGTAAGGTGAGCGTAATCTGGCTGGCGCTATCGTCCAGGCGTACCGTTTTCATCGCGCATTTCCTGGATAGAATGTGGCGCACCTGACAGGTCCACCTCTCATTCTACGCTAAAAAGAGGCCGGTGAGCCAGCTGGTTAACCGTTCTCCAACCGTGCCGCCTGGGTCGCGATCGGGATCGTAAATCGTCACTTGCATGCCGGTGGCAAGGTTGCTCGCCAAAAGCGGGCGGATGAGCGCAGCCAACTCCTCGTATACCAGGCCACCCGGCTGCGGCGAATCGACGGCCGGCATGAGCACGCTGTCCAGCACGTCGACGTCGAGGTGGATCCAGAAGCCCTCTACGCCGGCACTTTCCAGGATGGCGAGCGCCTCTTGTGCCGCCTGCTCCGGCCCCAACCGGCGGATGGCATCGAGGTCCAGTAGTTGGATCGGCGTGTCGAAAATGGCGCGCGAGCCATCAGCTTCTAGTTCGATCCGGTCGCGGAAGCCGAGGGCGACGATCGCCTTCTCATCGACCAGCACCTCATAGCCGTCGAAGCGTGTTAGCTCCTCTGGGCCGCGGCCGGTAACCAGCGCCAGATCCATGCCGGCAGCGCCACCTGTCGCCGACGTTGCCGGCGTCTGGAAGTCGCGGTGCCCGTCAAAATACACCAGGCCGTAGTTTCCCCGGCGGCGCAAGGCAAGCATCGCGCCCAGGAGAATGCTGCAGTCGCCGCCTAGCACCAATGGGAATTGCCCCTCCTCGAGCAAGCCGCCGATTGCATCTGCCAGCTGCAGGGTATAGAAGCGTATCGCCGCGCTGTTGCGGATACCAGTAAGGGGATCGCGCGCCGGATCGTAGGGTGGTGGGATAACGGTGCCTGCATCGACGGCGCCGAGCCGCTCGACGAGGCCGTGCCGCCTGAGGGCGGCTGCCATGCGCCGCACGCCGGGCTGCTGCCCTGCGCCCGGCGGCATGAGGCCCAGGTTGGAGGGGGCACTAAGGATGGCAAGCTTACGCTGCATAGCAATTATCCTTTGATGTCGCGCAGGATAGCGCGCGCGGCGTTGTAGCCGGGTGCACCTGTGACACCGCCGCCGGGATGGGCGCCGGCGCCGCAGAGATAGAGGTTGGCGATGGGCGTGCGGTAGCGGCTCCAGCCGGGCACGGGGCGCATCACCAGCATCTGGTCGAGGCCCATCTGCCCGTGGAAGATGCTGCCCTCGGTCAGGCCGTAGCGCTGTTCGTAGTCGAGCGGCGTCAGCACGTGGCGATCAACCACCAGCTGCTCGATGCCCGGCGCGTATCGGGCAAGCGTGGCAAGGACGCGGTCGCCGAGCGGCTCGCGCTGTTCCTCCCAGTTGCTATCGCGCAGGCGGTAGGGAGTGTAACGCACGGTTACTGACAGGAGGTGGTGGCCCGCCGGGGCAAGATACGGATCGGCGACGGAGGGGATGGCCGCCTCAAGGTAGAGATTCTCCGAAATGCGCCCGTACTTGGCATCGTCGTAGGCACGCTCGAGGTAGTCGAGCGACGGGCTGATGCGGATGGCGGCGCTGAGCTGTTCTTCGCGCGCCTGCCCGCGGAACTGCGGCAGCGCGCTCAGGGCGAAATGGACTCTGGCGGTGCTACCCCGATAGAGGATGTTGCGCACCTGCCGCATAAACCGCGGCGGGAGCTTTGTCGGGCCAACGAGGCCGAGGAACGTGCGCTTGGGGTCGGCGCCGGAGACGACGGCACGGGCCTGTATGCTCGCGCCGCCGGCAAGCTCGACGCCGGTCGCCCGGCCGTCGTCGACGAGAATGCGGGCGACCGGAGAGCCGCAGCGGATCTCGGCGCCATTCGCCTGTGCCGCGCTGCCCAAAGCTTCCGCGAGGCGGCCGGTCCCGCCGGCGACGGTGCGGTAGCGGTTAAGGCCGCCCAGGTTCTGGTAAAGGAACTGCAGGGTGGTGCCGCCGCCGCGCGGGCCGAGCATGGTGCCCGTAACGCCCGCCGCGCCGAGGGCACCCTTCAGCGCGTCACTCTCGAACCATTCGTCGAGGTAATCCTTGAGCGGCATCGGCAGCAGCCGCATGAAGGCCATCATGTCGCGGTCGCCGAGACGGCGTACCTTCCACCCTACCCTGCCCCACTTCGCGAGCGCGCTGGGATCGAGCTCAGCCAAGTCCGGCGGGGCGAGGAGCATCATGCTCTGCAGGGCGCCAGCCATCGTCGCTACCTGCGCGGCGAAATCGGGATAACGGGCGGCGTCATGGTGGCTGAAGAAGGCGATCTCCGCCTCGCTGTGGGTGACGTCCTGCCACAAGGTGAGCGCCGTGCCATCGGGCTGCGGGGCAAAGAGGCCGATCGGCGTCTCGCGCAGCTCGAGACCGTGCATCTTCAGGAAGAGAGCGCGGATAACCTCTTCCTGGAGCAGGCTCACCGTCTCGGAGCCAATGTTCGCACGGTAGCCAGGGAATAATTCTTCCGTTGCCGCCGCGCCGCCGAGGTTGTCGCGGGCTTCGACTACCAGGACGTGCAGCCCGGCCATGGCCAGGGTCGCCGCGGCCGTGAGCCCGTTGTGGCCTGCGCCGATGATGATCGCATCGTACTGGTCTGCCATCGTTAGCTATCCTTGAGGATTTCGAGGGCGGCGAGTTTGCCCGGCGCGCCCATGATGCCGCCGCCCGGGTGCGTGCCCGAGCCGCACTGGTAGTAGCCGCGGATCGGGGTGCGGTAACCGGCGTAGCCCGGCGCGGGACGGAGGAAAAAGAGCTGGGACAGGCTGAGCTCGCCGTGGAAGATATTGCCCTGGGTGATACCGATCATCTGCTCGATGTCTAGCGGCGTCAGCACCTGGCGATGAAGGATAACCTCCTTCAGGTTGGGCATCACCGTGGAGAGGGCGTCAATCACCGCATCGCCGAAGGCTTCCCGCTTCTCCTCCCAGGTGCCTTCGCGCAGTTCGTAGGGGGCGTACTGCACAAAGCAGGACATCACGTGCTTGCCGGGCGGCGCCATGCCGGGGTCGATAACCGAGGGGATGATGACATCGACGTAGGGCTGCCGCGAGAAATCGCCGTATTTGGCATCGTCGTAAGCGCGCTCCAGGTAGTCGACGCTCGGGCTGAAGGAGATGGCCCCTGCCAGATGGCGTCCGGGCCCGGGAAGCGCCGCCAGGTCGGGGAGGGCGTCGAGCGCCAGGTTGACCTTGCCCGAGGAGCCGCGCACGTTGAACTTGCGGATATCCGCGACAAGCTCGCCGGGCAGCTGCGCCGGGTCGACCAGTTTGAGGAAGGTTAGGCGCGGGTCGAGGCTGGAGACGACGATATCCGCGGCAAAGGTGTCGCCGTTTTCTAAGGCCACTCCCGTGGCACGCCCATCCTTGACAATCACCTCGGCAACCGGGCTGTCGCAGCGGACCGCGGCGCCGTGAGCCCGGGCGGCGCTGGCGATGGCCTCGGCGATACCGCCGGTACCCCCGCGGGCAAAGCCCCAGGCGCGAAAGGCGCCGTCTATTTCCCCCATGTAATGGTGCAGGAGGACGTAAGCGGTGCCTGGCGAGCGCGGGCCGAGGAAGGTGCCGATGATGCCGCTCGCGGAGAGGGTCGCTTTCAGCGGCTCCGATTCAAACCACTGCTCGACAAAATCGGCGGCGCTCATCGTCATCAGCTTCGCCAGCAGCCAGAGCTGGTCCTCGGGCAGGCCGAGGAAGTGGCGTGCCATCTCCACCAGACCCCACAAGTCGCGCGGGTGGTAGCGCGTGGGATCCGGCGGGCGGACGCCGAGGATGTACTTCACCGCCTTGGCCATGAAATACATATTGCGGCTGTACTCGTCGTAGGCGCCAGCGTCGCGCTCCGAGAAGCGGGCGACGTTGCGCAGCGTCTCCCAGTGATCGGCGCCGCGATAGAGGTAGTCGCCGTCTGGTAAGGGCGTCAGCGTGCTCTCCAGCGGCAGGATGGTCAGGCCGTGGCGGGCTAGCTGCAGCTCACGCACGATGTCGGGGCGCAGCAGGCTGACGACGTAGGAGAAGACGCTGAACTTGAAGCCGGGATAGACCTCTTCGGTGACGGTGGCGCCGCCGACCAGATGACGCTTTTCGAGGACGAGCACCTTTTTGCCGGCTCGGGCGAGGTAGGCGGCGGCCACGAGGCCGTTGTGCCCGCCGCCAATGACAATCGCGTCGTACTGTGCAGCCATCCGTTCTTCCTTGTTAGCGGCGCTTATGTGCGGGATCGTAGAAGGGTGTGGGGACAATCGTGCCGCGCGCTTGCTTGCGCCGGTACTCGACCGTTACCTCGACGTCGAGCGTGGCGCCGGGCGCCGCGTGCTCCGCGAGCACGGTGCCGATGCCGATGTAGCGCTTGAGGATGGGCGAAAAGGTGTGGCTGGTGAGCTGTCCCACCTGGCGGCCGTTGCGGTAGACGGGGATTGCCTGGCGCGAGGCACGGCCGGCTACCTGCGGCGGCAGATCCTCTTCGGCATATAGCTTTGCGATGCTGGTCCAGGAGACCTCCACGCCGGCGAAGGCCCAGGCGGAGCCGCGCGCCTTCTCGGCGCGCAAGGCATCCCGGCCGACGAAATCGCCAGCGTCGAGAGCTACCGCCCAGCCGAGGCCGAGCTCAAACGGCGACGACTTCTGCGCTTCGATCTGCGCGTGCGCCGACGATTTGTAGTCGACTTCGATGAGGAGCAGGCCGGCCTCAATGCGCGCGATATCCATGGCGACCATACCCACCGGCAGCAGCCCGTAAGCCTGTCCATGGTCCACCAACCGGTCCCACAGGTCGACGGCGTACTCAGCCGGAACCCACAGCTCGTAGCCGAGGTCACCGGTGTAGCCGGTGCGCGTTATCGTGAGTGGAATCGTATCGACTGTGCCCTGCGCCAGGTGGAAATAGCGGAGGGCGTCGAGGTCGATGCCGCCGGCAACTGCGCGGAGGATCTCGCGGCTGTTCGGGCCCTGCAGCGAGAGGGCGGCGAGTGACGTAGACACGTCCTCCACCTGGGCGTCGAAGCCGTAGGCGACGTCCTGGAACCAGCGCAGGTTGGGGTCGGCGGCGGTGATGCGGAAGCGATCCTCGGCAAGGCGAGCGACGGTACCGTCGTCGATCACCTGCCCATCTTCGTCACACCATGGCGTGTAGAGCACCTGCCCTACCCTGCACTTCGTCGCGTCGCGGGTGATGAGGCGGTCGACGGCGCGCAGGGCATCAGGGCCGCTGACCTCATACTTAAAGAGCGGCGAGACGTCGATGAGCGCGGCGGCGTTGCGGATGGCGTAATACTCGCGCTCGTGCGATGGCTCGTAGAGGCTGGCACTGAGATAACCGGCCCAGTCGCGCCACTCATGGTTGGCGTTGAGGGGAGCGGTGCGCGCGTGTAAGGGGGTGGGTATAGGCATCGGCATGCCTCCTAGATCTGGCTACGTGCGGACGAGTATAGCAAGGCCAGGGATATTGTCCCACCATGGATTCTAACACGGGCGCCTGGATAGTTCGGCTATTTTGTAGATAATATCTTGACAAAACTTGTACAACGTGATATGATTCGAGCCGTTGACAGATAGCAGACCTAGCGTGCGGTCGCGCGCATGCGGCTAAAGAGGAAAAAGAACAGCATGGCTACGGAAAACATCATCGAAGCGAAAGGCGTCGAGAAAACCTACAACACGGGTAAGGTCATCATCGAAGCGCTCAAGAGCGTTGACTTAACGGTGCGCCGCGGCGAAATGGTGGCGATCATGGGCGCTTCCGGCAGCGGCAAGACGACGCTGCTTAACACCCTATCGGGGCTGGACGAGATCGACGCGGGCATCATCGCCATCGACGGGCAAGACCTGGCGAAAATGAGCGACAAGGCACGCACCGCCTACCGCGCGGCGAACATGGGCTTCGTCTTCCAGTTCTACAACCTGCTGCCCGTGTTGACCGCGGTAGAGAATGTCGAAATGCCGCTTCTGCTTGACAGTTCGCGGCGGATCAAGGCCAAAGAGGCGCGCCGGCTGGCCATTGAGGCCCTAGAGGCCGTGGGCCTCGGCGGGCAGATCGACCAGCGCCCGTCCGAGCTTTCCGGCGGGCAGCGGCAGCGCGTAACCATCGCCCGCGCCCTGGTGAACAAGCCGGCCATCGTCTGGGCGGACGAGCCGACTGGCGATCTCGACTCGACGACGTCGCAGGAGATCGTCGACCTGATGCGCAAGCTGAACCAGGAAAACGGGCAGACGTTCGTCGTCGTGACCCACTCGCTGGAAATCGGCGAGCAGACGGACCGCATCATCTGGATGAAAGATGGGCAGATTGTGGCCGAGCCGCAGGTCCAGGGTGTAGCGCTGCCAGGCAATGGTATCGCCCTGCCCCAGGCGAATGGCAACGGTCGCGGGCAGGTCGTGCCCATGCCCGTCGCGCTGGCGACGACAGCCTAAGTATCAAGCACGATTTCACTACAGAGGTAAAACGATGGACACCATATTCGGCATTCCCGCAGACACGCTCCTCATAGCCCTTCTCGGCATCCTCGCCTTCATTGCCCTCGGTGTGGTCTATACCGCCCTTCGCTACCCGCTTCCATTCCGGCTCGGGGTGCGCAATCTGCCGCGCCGCAAATCACAGACGCTACTGATTGTCGCCGGCCTGGCGCTCTCGACGCTGATCATTACGAGCGCGCTAGGCGTCGGCGACACGGTCGATTACTCGGTCAAGGTCGAGGTCTATGACGACCTCGGCGCGATCGACGAACAGATCAGCCCG
>JAVVFG010000082.1:0-12914 GCA_032260445.1 Anaerolineae bacterium
GAGGAACTGCTGGGGCGCCCGGTGCAAACAGTCGGGGCTGTCGTCGGGCCAGAGGTGCAGAAGGCGGCGGAGAAGCTGCAGCCGGGCGACGTCTTGCTGCTGGAAAACACCCGGTTCCACGAAGGCGAGAAAAGGAATGACGCGGAGCTATCCCGTCAGTTGGCAGACCTCGCCGACGTGTACGTCGACGATGCTTTCGGCTCGGCGCATCGCGCGCACGCCAGCACAGAAGGCGCGGCGCGGGCGATGCAGGCCAAGGGGGGCGCCGCTGTCGCCGGCTACCTGATGGGGAAAGAAATCGCCGCGCTCGGCCGGGCGGCGACGAACCCACCGCACCCCTATGTGGCCATCATGGGCGGCGCCAAGATATCCGACAAGATCAAGTTGATCGACAACCTGCTTGAGAAGGCTGACACCATCCTGATCGGCGGCGGCATGGCCAACACATTTCTAGCAGCGAAGGGGCACGAGCTGGGCCAGTCGCTGGTCGAAGACGAAGCGCTGCCAGAAGCGCGGCGCCTGCTTGCGACCGCGGGCGCGCGTCTCGTGCTGCCCGTCGACGTCGTGATCGCCGGGGAGATGAGCGCGGACGCCGAAGCGGAAATACGCCCGGTCGAAGACATTCCTGCGACGAAGATGGCCCTGGACATCGGTCCAGAGACGATTGAGCTCTTCAAGACGAAGGTCCAAGACGCGGCACTCGTCGTATGGAACGGGCCAATGGGCGTCTTTGAGATTGAGCGCTTTGCCGAAGGCACGAATCAACTGGCCAAAGCCCTGGCCAGGCTGGCAGCGGAAGGGACCGAGGTGGTCATCGGCGGCGGCGATTCAGCGGCAGCAGTGCAGCAAGCCGGTCTTGCCGACCAGATGAGCCACGTCAGCACCGGCGGCGGCGCCAGCCTGGAGATGCTGCAGGGCGACGAGTTGCCGGGAATTGCGGTCCTCGACGAAGCGGCGTAAGCGTGCGCTCCGACAGCATAATTTGATTGGCACCGGGTAACCCCGGCGGCGCCCGAACGCCGTCGCCGGGGTTACGCGCATTTCTGGACACGATGGAGTTTATCATGCCACACCCACTGACAGGGAAAGTCGCCATCGTCACCGGGGCCGGACATGGGACCGGCGCCACGATTGCGCGTGCGCTGGCGGCCGCCGGAGCGCGCGTGGCAGTCAACGACATCAATCCTGACCGGGCGGAGTCTGTGGCCGCGACAATCCAGAATGCGGGCGGCGAGGCCCTCGCCCTTGACGCCGATGTCTCCAACAAGTTCCACTGCGTCAAGCTCATCGAGGCGACCCGCGCGCGGTGGGCCCAGCTCGACATCCTGGTAAACAGCGCCCACGTCGTGCCGCAGTCCACAATCCTCAAGATGGATGAATGGGACTGGAACCGGTGTCTTGACGTCAATCTAAAGGGCGTCTTCTTTATGAGCCAGCTTGCCGGCCGGGTGATGGCCGATGAAAACCACGAGCGGGGTGGCTACATCGTCAACATCGCCTCGGCCGCCGGGCTTGAGCTTCCCTGGGAACAGCGCGCCGCTTACGGCGCCAGCCAGGCCGGAGTCGCCGGTTTCGCCCGGGAATGCGCGCGCGAATACGCCGCCTATGGGATTCGCGTCAACACTGTGCTCCGCGGCCTGCCTACGCCGGAGCCGGCGCCAGACCTGCGCCGGGAAGAGCGAGAGGCTGTCGCGGCGCTCGTCGTCACCCTTTGCAGCCGGCCGGGACGCTTTGCCAGTGGCGCCGTCATCCCCGCTGCGGAGGGGTTAGCACGATGACGAGACGGAAGCTCTGGCTTTACCTCTTCCTCCTCACCCTTCTCCCCCTTGTTTCTTGCGAGCTGCGCTCTGTTACACAACCGGCGACACCAGCAGGTAGAATTACGGAGACAGCCGGCCCGGCGACAGTCGTGCCTGCCACCAGCACGCGGAACAGTCCGGAGGCCACTACTGCGAACGCAGAGTCGACGCCCGCCGCCGCCGGACCGGTCACCATCACCGTCTTCTACACGAATGACGAGCACGGCTGGATGGAAGGGATGGAGCCGGGCGAAGGCGCCGCGAGTATGCTCGCGCACTGGCAGGAAGCCGGCTACGATCCAGACGGTCCCTATCTGGCGCTCAGCGGCGGCGATATGTGGACCGGCCCGGCCATCTCCACCTGGTTTGAAGGCGAAGGCATGGTCGAAGTCATGAACCAGATGGGCTACGCCGCCGCTGCCGTCGGCAACCACGAGTTTGACTTTGGGCAGGACACGTTGCGGGCGCGCGCGCTGGAGAGCAATTTCCCATTCCTCAGCGCCAACTTGCGTACGGCGTCAGGGGATTGGCCTAATCACCTGGAAATTGCCCCCTACACGGTCGTCGAAGTCGCCGGCATCCAGGCCGGCATCATCGGCCTCTCCACCCTGCGCACGCCGACCACAACAAACCCGGCTAACCTGGACGGCCTCGACTTCCTCGGGTACGAAGAGGCGCTGCGCGAGATCGTGCCTATGGCACGCGCTGATGGTGCCGAGCTTTTGCTGGTCACGGGCCATATTTGCGAAGACGAACTAGCCGCGCTTGCCCAACCAGCCAGTAAGCTGGGAATTGCGATGATCGGCGGCGGGCACTGCAACGAGCGCGTGGCGCGCGAGTTGAACGGCGTGGTCCTGGTCGAGGGTGGTTATCATTTCACCAGCTATGCCAGGGTAGAGCTTACCTTCGATCCCCAGCAGGATGAGGTAGTTGATGCCAGCTATGAGGTCGCGTACAACGAGGCAGTCGTAGATCCGGATCCCGGCGTGGCGGAGATTGTGGCACGCTGGCGCGCGCGGGCCGATGCGGAGCTGGAGGTGGTGATTGGCTACAGCGAGCGCGGCCTGGCCCGGCACAGTACGGAGCTTCACCGCCTCCTTCCCGCCACCTGGCTCCTCGCCTACCCGGAGGCCGACGTCGCCCTCACCAACCCGGGCGGCTTCCGGGCCGATCTGCCGGCCGGTCCCCTCACCTTTGCCGGCGTCGTCGGCGTCCTGCCGTTCAACAATGTGCTGGTAGACGTCACTCTCAGCGGCGAGGAGCTAGAGCAGGTCCTCTCCTTCGGCAGGGAGGCTGACGTTGCCGGCGTGCGCCGTGAAAACTTTCGCTGGGTGTTGGCCGACGGCACGCCTATCGACCGGCAGGGCAGCTACCGGCTCGTCACCACCGATTTCCTCTACTCGGGTGGCGACGGGTACGAGATGCTCGCCGCTTTCGATCCTGAGGCTTACAACACCGGGATAGACTGGCGGCAACCGCTCATCGACTGGCTCATCTCGCAGGCGTCTGATGACGCCAACCCGCTAGACGCTGCGTTTGCCGAGCTCGCCGCGCCCTGACCAGAGACCCTGTTCCCGTCGCAAGCGGCCTGTGTTACACTTGCAGCAAGCGAGGAAGTGGAGAGGAGACGGTTACGAATGGACCCTGAAGAAGAGCACGAACGCTGGCACAGCGAGGGTGAGCTGGTCAAGTTCATGATTCTGGTGGGGGTGATGCTGCTGGCGGTACTGCTGGTCGCGGCCATGCGCCCGCTGATTTTTGATTACGTCATACCGGCCGCGCTCGGCTGGGAGCCACCGCTTTCCAGCTCGCCTCCGCAAGAGAATCCACAGCAGCCACCCGCCGTGCTTCCGGCCAGCACAGAAACGCCAGGACCAACTACGCTGCCTACAGACAGGACGCCAACTGGGGAGACGCTGATTCCCGCAGCGACCGTCACGCCGCTACCCCTGCCGACGGCGACGCCACAAAGTTACCGGGTGGAGCCAGGAGACAATCTGACGACGATCGCGCGCCGTTTCGGCATTAGCGTTGATGCGCTGGCAGCAGCGAACGCCATCACCAACCCCAACCGGCTCATGCCTGGCGACGTCCTAATCATCCCGGCGCCGTAGCGCGCGGGCTCGCACCAGACTGTGGCTGAGACGTTAGCGGCTCTTGCGCCGGCGCTGCTGGTTCTGCCCGCGGTAGCTTGGCGCGTCGAGGACAAAGAATGTGCAGCGGCTGCCGTCAAGCATGCGCGCGCGTAGCTTGCCGTCGATTTCGTCGACGTGTAACGCGGTGGTGATAATGGTGGGGAGACGAGCGTTGTAGCGGTAGTTGAAGACCTGGTAGAGCTTCTCTCGTGCCCAGGGAGTGGCACTCTCCGTCCCCAGATCGTCAAGCACAAGCAGCTCCGCCGTCTTCACCTCCTCAAAACGCTTGTCGTAGCGCACGCCGGAGGCCGGGTTAAATGCGGCACGAAGATGGTCCAGTAAGTCTGGCACGACGACGAAGAGAACCGGCTTTCCCTGATTGAGGACGTCGTTGGCGATCGCCGCCGCCAGATGTGTTTTGCCGTTGCCGTAGGCAATGCTGTTGAACACCAGCCAGTCCTGCGGGTTGGCAGCGAACTCGCGGGCTGTCTGCAGGGCGCGACGCAGATTCTCAGACTCCGCACGTGGCAATTCTCGATCGCGCACATCGAAGTTGGCGAAGGTTTTGTCACTGTGCAGGTTAAGCGTCGAGAGATCCGAGTGGCCCTTGCCGATGCCCGTGCCGCGGAAGTCGTGCGCGAGGATGTGCACGACCTGCACCAGCCCTGGATCGACGACCCGAGAGCGGATGCGCGGCTCAAGCGACTCCAGCTCAACGTTCGTGGTGATTACGGTGGGGAGCCGCGCGTTGTAGCGATAGTTGAAGATCTGGTAGAGCTTCTCCTGTGCCCATTCCGTATTGCTCTGCGTCCCGAGATCGTCAAGAACCAGGAGCGACGCGTTGCGAACCTGGTCAAAGCGCTGATCGTAGCCGGTCGCCGCATTTGGGCTATACGCACTACGCAGATGGTCAAGCAGATCTGGCGTATTGATGAACAGAACCGGCTCCCCTTCGCGCAGACGGTAGTTAGCAATGGCGGCTGCAAGGTGAGTCTTGCCACATCCATAGCCCCCCTTCAACACTAACCAGCCGTTGGGCTCGCGGGCATAAAGCTGGGCGGTTTCAAAGGCGATGCGCAAGTTCCGCCGCTTCGCCTCGTTTAGCCCATGCCCTTCCGGGATGAAGTTGTCAAAGGTGCTCTCGATGAGGGCGCCTAGCTGGCTCATCTGCATGAGCTGCTCGTTGTGGCGCGCCTCCAGCTCGGCGGCGCGGCACGAACAGGGCACGGCGCGACCGAAGCCAGGATCCTCCGGACCAACGGCAGGCACGACAAAGCCCAGCCCGCCACAAATTGGGCAGTCTGGCTCGCCGCCCTGCGGCCGTTCCGGCGGCGGTGGATTACCGTTTGATGATGTCCCGGTATTCATCGGGGATCTGGTCGCGTAAATTCCTTTGAGTATCTCGGCGGTCGACTCCACCATCGCGCTTCCCTTCCTGGCGCCAACGTTCGAGTATGGCGAGGACGTAGCGCCACTTGCGAACATTGTTCTCCACAGCTTGTTCGATCGCTTCTTCTATCCAGTGTACCGGATACGTCTGTTCGGCGTCACGCAACTCGTCAGCGATGATCGGTGTCAACGGCCCGATGTTCTGCTCGTAGAGAACAAAGACGTTGGGCCGCTCGATGAGGAGGGAGACCCCCTCTTCGCTCGCCGGACCGGGGCGCCATTCGCCGCGGGTAATGCCCTCTACGGCAGCACGGCCCTTTTCGGTATTCAGGAAGTAGAGGTCCATCTTACCATCGGCGCTCTCCACGTTGATGTGCAGAAACGTACCGCGGGCGACCGCGCGCTCAATCCCATCCATCAGCGTTTCGGCAGCGATCGTCGGCGTAGCGCCGAGCCCCTTCATAAACTCGCTGTCACCCAGAAAATCGGCCAGCCGCAGGAAACGAACATCCCCTTCTTTCTGACCCAACCCCCAAAACGCATAGAGCGTCACCTTCATTTCCGCCAGGTTGTCGATTATGGGCAACAGGTCGCTAAAGAACAGGTTAGGCACCGGCGTCAACCGCAGCTTGCCTTCTGGAAACCCGGAAAAGCCTTTCATTTCGTCTCTCCTCTGGCTACAGCTTGATCTCCTGCCGCTGTAAGTTGCGGAAGGTAGCGAGCTTGCCATGCCAGTACAGGTCGACGACACCCGTCGGCCCATTACGGTGTTTGGCGACGCTGACTTCGGCGATGTTGGGGCGTTCCGTCGTCTCCGGATTGTAATACTCGTCGCGGTAAATGAACAGGACGATATCCGCATCTTGCTCGATGCTACCGCTATCTCGCAAATCGGAAAGCTGCGGCCGTTTGTCCTGCCGGTTTTCGACGGCACGGCTCAGCTGTGAGGCAGTCACGACAGGCACGTCCAGCTCGCGCGCCAGCCCCTTCAGCCCGCGCGAAATCTCGCTGATCTCCTGCACGCGGTTGTTGTTGCTGCGCTCGGCCTGCATGAGCTGCAAGTAGTCAACCACCACCAGGTCGAGCCCATGTTCAGCATAGAGGCGCCGGCACTTGGTGCGCAGCTGCAGCGGCGAAATTGAGGGGGTATCGTCGATAAAGATCCGCGTTTCCGACAGCCGGCCAACCGCCTCGTAAAAGAGAGGCCACTCCTTCTCATGCAGCTCGCCGCGCCGCAAGCGCTGCGAGTCGATGCGCGTCTCGGCGGCGATCATCCGCTGCACGAGCTGTTCACTGGACATCTCCAGATTGAACATCGCCACCCGTTTTCCGTGCCGTAGGCCCGCATGGAGCGCCATGCTGATCTGGAAGCTCGTCTTACCCATGCCCGGG
Organism: Anaerolineae bacterium; assembly: GCA_032260445.1. Taxonomy (GTDB): domain Bacteria; phylum Chloroflexota; class Anaerolineae; order Promineifilales; family Promineifilaceae; genus JAAYYY01. Next base: position 6,716 of record JAVVFG010000082.1, read on the forward strand.
CGAGCGGCGACAATGATCAGGTCAGATTTGTTGAGGCCACTGAGCAGCCGGTCGATGTCCGCGAATCCCGTTGGAATGCCGATCATCTCGTCGCCGCGCTCGGCCAATTCCTCGATGCGATCAAGATAATTGCGCGCGATGTCGCGCACCGGCACCAGGTCACGCGTCGAGCGCTCTTCGCTGATGCTGAACAGCGCCTGTTCCGCCCGGTCGAGCACGATGTTGATGTCTTCGTCCTGATCGTAAGCCAGGTTGGCGATCGAGCCTGCGGCCTTTATCAGGCGACGGCGGACCGAAGCCGCTTCGACGATGCGGCCATAGCTGCGCGCGTTGATCGAAGTGGGCACCGCGTTGAGCAGGCTGATGAGATAAGCCTCACCGCCCACCTCCTCCAGTTGCTCGCGCTTGCGCAAGGCCTCCGTGAGCGTCACAAAGTCAAGCGGCTCTTCACGGTGGTGGAGGTCGAGTATCGCCTGGAAGACCCAGCGGTTCTGTTCGCGGTAGAAGGCTTCCGGCCGGAGAAAGGAGGCGACCTCAAGGATGGCATCCGGGTCGATGAGGAGGGACCCGAGGACAGCCTCTTCCGCTTCAATGCTATGGGGTGGGAGCTGGTCGACAGCGCTCATGCCACAACCTCATGTTTATGGGGATAAAAAACGTGAAACGTGCGGCAGCCCTCACGTTCCACGTTTACGAAGCCAACGAGTTCACCCGGACGGGCGATACGCCTTCTCCTGCTATGAAGATTCGTCCAGATCGTCGAAGTCGAGCGTGTCCACGAAATCGGAAAAGGCGTCCAGGCTTTCGGGGTCATCCTCGCCTTCCATCTCCTGCATATCCGGTTCGGGCACGATGCCCGCCGCCTCTAATACATGCTCTTCGACGAAAATTGGCACTTTGGTGCGAACCGCGAGGGCGATCGCGTCCGATGGACGGCAGTCGATTTCCTTTGTTTCGCCGTCAACATCGACGAAAAGCGTCGCATAGAAGACTGCATCGCGGAGATCACTCACCAGAATCTGCGAGACGGTGCCGCCTAGCGCCTCAATCGCGTTCCTGAGCAAGTCGTGAGTCAGCGGCCGGGCAACTTTCGTGTTCTGCAGCTCGATTGTAATCGCTTCCGCCTCGCACGGCCCGATCCAGATAGCCAGCTGCTGCTCGCTTTCCACGTCTTTCAGCATGACGATCCGGTGCTGGGAGACCAGACTGATGCGAATGCTGTCAATAACGACCTCAATCATATGATCACCTTCTCGCTCGTAACCCAGAGACCTACCCGGTAGGCCACATCCTGAATGCGCATTGTAGCATAAATCATAAAATGCTCCACCCAGATCAGTTAAGCAATACCCACATCTGGTTGCGCAAAAGCATACCAACCGTTCGCAAGACAATCTGGCGTCCTTCAGTCACCTGCGCGAGTGCCCGGTTACCTTCGAGCTCCACCTGGTGTACCTCATAGCCCACCGACATCAGTCTCCGTACGATCTTGCTGTAATGAATTCCCAACGGATCGAGGAACAACCCGTCGTTTTCAAGAGTACGGTCGATGCTGTCCAGAAGTACATTGGCATCGTCCAGCCTGCCTTCACGCAGGGCACGGTCGACGGCATGGAGCATGACCTCGAGCGTGACATTGAGTTCGTCGTCGGGGTGGCGCGTGAGGTCGGCCGTAATCTGCCGCTCCTCTAGCTCGCGCGCAGAGGGCAGCCAGGCCTGCAGGAAGTGGGCAGTTGGATCGTACTCGAGCTGGTAGGCGCGCACGACATCGTAGTAGCGAATAGTGGTCAGCACATCCGTCGCCGTATCCGGGTCGCGCGGCAGCGCGCTGAGGTAGTCAAACCAGTCGCTTTCGATGGCGTCTATCGTCTTGCCGAAATGGCGCTGCAGTGCCGCTTCCAGCATTTGCGAGGGCAGTGCCATTCCATTGCCGGCGACATCACCGTAAAAGGTACGGACCGGCTCCCAGCCGTAGGTCTCAACCAAGAACTGGATGAACCCGCCGGCCTGCAAGTAGCCGAGTTCATGCTGCTGCAGATAAAAGTTATCGACCAGTTCGGCAAGCGGCACGTACAAATCCGTGTCGCGCAGTGCCTGCACGCGGCGGTCGAGATCTTCTTCCTTGTAATGGCCTCCAGTCACCCAGATCGCCAAACCTTCGGCCAGGAAGGGGATGCGGTTCGGCGCGAATTGCTTATCGAGCAGATGCACCGCCTCGTGTGTGATCAGTTCCACGATCCCTTCGCCGACGTAGTTGCGATCCAGATAGGAAACAACCACGTTCGAGCGGGCGTAGCCGCCCTGGCCAATGACCCGGTCGATGAGGTAGAAGTGCAGCGGCTCCTGCACCGCAACCCCGAGCGTCGTCGCTGCCTCCTGCACGGCCGCTTCCACGCTCGTCTGCAGCCGGCGCAGATCGCGGTGCGCGGCCGTACCAGAAACGACGTGGAGGACACAGCACGCTGTTTCGGCGGTCAACCACTGCGCGTTCTGCTCGCGCACGGGTCGCGATCGCGCCGGTAACACCGGCACCGTGATCGTGACCTGGTTGTCCGTTACATCTTCATCCCCGGCTACGATCAGGTCCGCGGGATCGACGGTCACCGTGATCACCCGTTCGCCAACCTGTCCCTGAGTCTCCCAATCCCAGGTAAATAGCGCCGCCGGGGTGTTGGCAAGGTTGTCTGTCGATAGACTGCGGCTCAGGCTAAGCGTATCGTCGATGTCTACCTGCACGACCACAACGGAGCTGTCGACGATCGCTGGCACATCGGGCCGCACCAGAAAGGTGACCAGGTCTCCTTCATAAATATCCGGCACGGGGTAGACAAACACCTGATCTTCCGAGACCGCCAGCTCGGCCGCTGGCGTAGAGGTACTGGCAGCCGGCATGATATCGAGCATCATCGCCGTCGCCGTCGGCATAAGATCGGGGGTTGCTGTCACCACTGGCTCCGGGGAAACGGCTGCAGTGGCCGGACCATCGTCGTGCGGGGCGCCAATGGCTAGCGCCGGCGTTATCTCTGGCGTCGCCGTCAGCGTTGGCGTTTCTGCCTCTGGGGCCGTGCCCCCACATCCCGCGAGCAACAAGAGTATAAGCAGTAATATGCTACGGACAGACACAAATACACCTGCTCTTCTTCTTCAGCGCCATTGTAACCCAAGCGGAGGCGCCGCGGGCATCTCGGCCTCTCTCCAGCGGCGCTTTCTAAGCCTCCTCTTTACTGCGCTGTGCGGCCCGCCAGCCCAGGTGGCAACCTGGCCCACCTCCTTCTATAATTGGCAGGCTTAGAAATCGACTACGAGCTTCGGCAAGGTCTACACGGAAGGAGAGAGCACAACGATGATCTACGAACACATTCAGGTGCCCGACGGCGGAAGAATCCGTTACGAAAACGGAAAGCTGATCGTGCCCGACAACCCCATCGTCGCCTTTATTGAAGGTGATGGTATTGGCGTTGATATTACGCCCGCAGCACTGCGCGTCTGGGATGCGGCGGTCGAGAAGGCCTACGGTGGCAAGCGCAAAATCGCGTGGATGGAGATCTATGCCGGCGAAAAGGCGGCGGAGCGCTACAATGGCGACTTCATGCCCGAGGAGACGTTCCAGGCGATGCGCGACTATCTGGTGGGGATTAAGGGGCCGCTGACGACGCCCATCGGCGGTGGCTTCCGCAGCCTCAACGTTACCCTGCGCCAGGTACTGGATCTGTACGCGAGCGTGCGCCCGGTACGCTACCTGCCAGGCACACCCAGCCCGATGCGCGAGCCGGAACAGATGAATATTGTCATCTTCCGCGAAAACACGGAGGACGTTTATTCGGGCATCGAGTGGCCGGCCAGGTCGCCAGAAGCGGAAGCGATCATCGATTTCATGAACGAGAAGCTGGGCAAGGATGTGCGCCACGACGCGGCCATCGGCATCAAACCGGTGAGTGAGTTCGGCACCGACCGCCTCGTGCGCCAGGCGATCCAGTATGCCATCGACCGCGGTCGCCAGAGTGTCACCATCGTGCACAAGGGCAACATTATGAAGTTCACCGAAGGTGCCTTCAAGAATTGGGGCTACGAAGTGGCGGCTGAGGAGTTCGGCGAGCTGACGATTACTGAGGACGAACTGTGGTCGAAGTACGACGGCAAGGTGCCGGAAGGTAAGATCGTCATCAAGGATCGTATCGCCGACAACATGCTGCAGCAGCTGCTTACCCGCACGGGCGATTATGAGGTTATCGCCACGCTCAATCTCAACGGCGACTACATGAGCGATGCGGCTGCCGCCCAGGTCGGTGGGCTCGGCATGGCGCCCGGCGGCAACATCGGCGACGGCATTGCGCTCTTTGAAGCGACCCACGGCACGGCGCCTAAATACGCCGGGCAGGATATGGTCAATCCCAGCAGCCTGATTCTCAGCGGCGTGATGATGCTGGAGTACATGGGCTGGGACGAAGCTGCCGATGTGATCGTCGAAGCGATGACGAAAACCATCGCACAGAAGAAAGTGACCTACGATCTGCACCGGCAGATGGAAGGGGCGACGAAGCTGAGCACGTCCGGCTTCGCCACCGCGATCATCGAGAATATGTAACTTCGCGTCCCTGCACGGGCCAAGACCCCCGGTGCAGTCGCCCGGGGGTTTTCTGATCCGGATGGCAGCCATGATCCAACCACCGGCAGTCCTGACAATTGGCGGCTCCGACAGCGGCGGTGCTGCCGGTATCCAGGCCGATCTCAAGAGCTTCACCGCCTGGCGCGTCTATGGGATGAGTGTTCTTACCGCGGTAACGGCACAGAACAGCGTGCGTGTTGCCGGCGTCCACTACCTGCCGCCTGATTTCGTCGCTGCGCAGATCGACGCGGTGCTCGAGGACTACGGCGCGGCGGCAGTCAAGACGGGTTTCACTGGCCGCACCGAGCTGGTCGAAATCATCGCCGGGCGCCTGCATGCCTGGCACACAGGCGAACCCGCCAGAGTGGGACCCCTCGTCGTCGACCCTGTGCTCGTCAATCATCGTAGCGAGCCAATGTTCGCGCCCGAGGTAGGTGACGCCTACTGCGACCTGTTGCTGCCGCAGGCCACGCTCGTCCTGCCGAACCGGGCGGAGGCGGCGCTGCTGACTGGCGAACCGGTCACCACGCTCGCCTCGGCCGAGACGGCCGCGCGGGCGCTCGCGGCCATGGGCGCCCGAAATGTCCTCGTGAAGGGCATCCCGGCTGGACAGGAGATTGCCGACCTTTTTTTCGACGGGCAGCACGTGCAGATATGGCGCGCGCCGCGGCTGGATACGGCCAACAGGCATGGGAGCGGCGATACCCTCTCGGCAGCCATCGCCGCTGCTCTGGCCCTGGGCTTGCCGCTTGACGTTGCCATCGCGGAGGCGCGGGCTTACACGCAGGCGGCGCTGCGCGGCGGCAGCGCGTGGCGGCTTGGCGCCGGCCACGGTCCGCTGGCACACTGGGCCAGCACAGCCGAGGACGAGCCTGCTGACCGGCCAGGACAATCGCATGAGATGTAAGGAACACAGCTATTGCAGACCTTACCCGATCTTGTTACAATACATTCAGAACATTTTGAATGTAGGGTAAATATGCACAAGAGTCTGGTAACTGTCAATGATAGCACGGTCGCAGGTTTGGGCCGGCTGGCCCGCTTCTTCGGGTTCAGCGAAGTCATGGGCCGCCTCTACGGCACCCTGTTGCTCAGCCCGGCACCGCTGTCGCTCGACGACCTCGCTGAAGGGCTACAAATCAGCAAAGGCTCGGTGAGCATGAACATGCGGGCGCTGGAGCGTTGGGGGATGGCGCACGAAGTGTGGATGCGCGGCGAGCGAAAGAAGTACTATGAAGCCGAGCCCGATCTGTGGCAGGTAATCCGCAACGTCGTCAACGGGCGTGAACGGCGCGAAGTCCAGGTCGCCCTCGAAGTCCTCCATGATAGCGTCGACAAGCTCAAGTCGGCCGAAGACCAGCTGTCACCTGAAGAAAAGGCGCTCTCGGATTTCTACATGGGGCGCATCGACGATTTGCAGGCCTTTTTCCAGATTGCGCAGATGGCCATGGAGACGATATTGGGCGGCGAGGAGGGCCTCGATTTTGAGGAAATCACCAAGTTTGAGATCGGCTAAAGCGCTCTCGGCGGCTCCGTCCGCATCCTGACCTGGCGCCCCTTTATCTTTGCCCCCACGCGGCTCCACCCCCATAT
>JAVVFG010000083.1:0-12904 GCA_032260445.1 Anaerolineae bacterium
AAACCCGCACGTCGCCCCGGCGCTGGAGAAATTGGTGATGCGTTGTCTCTCCTACAACGCGGCAGACCGCTATCCCGACGCGGCGGCTTTACGCGATGCGCTCGCGGCGATCGCCCGTCCTGGGGGCAGCGACCAAAGCGCGGCGGCGACGCGGCGTCTGGGCAGTGATCCCGGCCATGGTTATGGAGCGGGTAGCGAGGTAACCGCAGCTTTTGGCAGTGGGGCCGGAGACGTAACGCCGTTGTGGGTGTTCAAAGCGGAAGACGAGATCCGCTCGACGCCGGCCGTCGAGCGGGGCGTTGTCTACACCGGCGTCTACGATAATAACCTTTACGCGGTTGAGGCGAAGACGGGCAAATTCCTGTGGAAGCACCCGGCGTCTGGCGGGATTGCCTCGTCTCCCTACGTGTATAGTGGGGCGGTCTTTATGGGATCGGCCGACAAGCACGTGTACAGCATTAACACGGCCAACGGCCGCGAGAATTGGCGTTTCGGCACGGGTGGGGCGATCTATTCGTCGCCGCGCGCCCGCTTTGACCACGTCTTTTTCGGCTCGGATGATGCGCACCTCTATGCGGTGAACACGAGCAGCGGGCGGGTGGCTTGGAAGGCAAACGCATTTGATCCGGTGCGCTCCTCACCGCATATCGCCGATGACTTTGTCTATTTTGGAACCGAGGGTGGCTATGTCTTCTGTGTCGATCTGTCGGGAACGACAAAGTGGCAGTTCCAGGCGCGGCGCGCCGTGACGTCGACGCCGACGGTTGCCGACGACATGGTCTTTCTGGGATCAATGGACAGCACCGTTTATGCGTTGGACGTCAACTCCGGCTGGGCAGTGTGGCGCTTCCGTACAAACAGGCCGATAGTCTCGTCGCCGACGGTCGTAGATGAGGTCCTGTACATTGGGTCGGCCGATGGCAGCCTTTATGCCATCGACATTAACTCCGGTCGCAAGATCTGGAGTTATGAGACAGAGGGGCAGGTTGCATCGTCTCCGGCTGCCTTCGACAATGCCGTCTACTTCGGCTCGACGGATGGTTATGTCTATCGCGTCTCGACAAGCGGGCGCCTGCAGTGGCGCTACAAGACAAAAGGGATGGTCATCTCTTCGCCGATTATAGAGGAAGGGATCCTGTACATCGGCTCGACGGACCACCACCTGTACGCACTGGCACTGTGAACGAGAAACGCGGGGAACGAGTGGGACTGCGATTGGGCCGGCTTGCACGGCGGCTGCTTGCTGCCGCGGAGGAAACAGAGAGCCTATCATCTGAGGACGTGGCCGGCCGCACCGAGGAAAGTGATGAGATGACGTCGCCACAAAAGAGTAAAAACTCGGGCGGGCCGGAGAAAGAAGGTAACGAGCCGGAGGTCAAGGAGACGCGAGCAGACGAGGTGCCAGCGCCGGAGGAGCGAGCAACGGAAGAGGAGACCACGCCGGCCGCGCGGACTCATTTGCCGGAAACAGCCCCTCTGGAGCCGCTCCCCGAGAAACCGCCGGAGATGCCGTTGCATCAAGTGGTTGGCCGGAGCCTGGCGCCCGGTGGACCGCCCTTGTATTTGCGCGCGGCGCGGGCGACGGCGATAGGCCATGTCCGCACGCGCAACGAAGACGCCTGTTTGAGCTTCGTCGCGCAGAGCTCGGGTTTTGAGCCGACGCCGCCACTGGGTCTGTTTATTCTTGCCGATGGCATGGGGGGTCATTTTGATGGCCATTTTGCCAGCCAGATTGTCTCGCGGACGGTTGCCGAACATGTTCTGCGGACACTCTATCTGCCGCTGTTGCGCGGAGATGCGGGGATTGCGCGCCGGCCCGTGCAGGAAGTGATGGAAGAGGCAGTGCAGCTGGCGAACAAGGCGCTCTACTTGCCGGATCCGGACCGGCAGATGGGAACGACGCTCACGGCTGCGCTGGTTATCGGCAGCCGCCTGTTTATGGTGCATGTAGGCGACAGCCGGGCTTACCTGCTGCACGGCGACCAGTTGGTCCAGCTGACGACGGACCACACATACGTGCAGGCGCTGCAGGATGCCGGGCAGTTGACGGCCGAGGAGGCAAATAACCATCCCAGCCGCAACCTGCTCTATCGCGCGCTGGTGGGCGAAGAACTGGAGCAAGTCGATGCGTTCTCGCGTTCGCTGCCAGAGGCGGGGACGTTGATGCTGTGCAGTGACGGTCTGTGGGGCCTGGTTTCGGATGCCGAGATGAAGGCGGTTCTCCTAGCAGAGCGTTCGTTAAAGGACAAATCGGATATCCTGGTAGAAAAAGCGCTCGACGCGGGCGGGCACGACAACGTGAGCGTCGTTCTCGTCGGGTTCCAAGCATGAGACGAAGTAAGCAGGCCGCGAGAGAAAGCGAGTCGAGCGATCTGACGGGTCAGCCGGGCGGGCATGTTTCAGCGCGCTGGGAGAAAGGTTGATGCAAAGCCTGCCCAACTATTACGAGGTTCTGGGGATCTCGCCCGAGGCCAGCAAAGAAGAGATCCTCGAAGCGGCGCGGACACTCGGAGAACGGTTTCCGGAAGAGGCGCGCGATCCGACGACGAACATTGCGTTTCGGCAACTCGTACAGGCGTATGAGATCCTCTCTGACCCGGCGAAACGGCGCCTTTATGACCAGCGCCTGCGCAACCAGACGACCGAGTTGCTGACCGTGTCGATGCTCGGTTCGCGCGACACGGTGGGGCGAAGCGACGAGGAGCAAGTGCTCTACCTGGTAGTTACGATACATACGCCGGTAGAGCATATGGAAACCTCGTATCCGGTCAATCTGTGCCTGGTGATCGACCGTAGCACGTCGATGCATGGGGCGCGGCTGGAACGGGTGCAGGCGGCGGCGCGGCTGGCCATTAGCCGCTTGTCGCCAGGCGACGTACTGTCGATCGTCACCTTCAGCGATCGGGCGAAGGTCGTCGTTCCGGCGGAACCGGGTCGCGAGTCGCACCAGGTGCTGCACGCGGTGAACAGCATCGAACCGTCTGGGGGAACGGAGATCTTCCAGGGGCTACTGGCAGGGGTGCGCGAACTGGTGAAGATCCCGTTGTCGCGCTACACGAATCATTTAATGTTGCTCACCGACGGGCATACCTACGGGGACGAAGAGCAGTGTCTGAATCTGGCGCGGGAAGCGGCACAGCGAGGTATTGCCTTCAGCGCTTTCGGCATCGGGACCGATTGGAATGACAGTTTCCTGGACGAGCTGGTCGCGCCGTCGGGAGGCTATTCGACGTATATCGAAGACCCGACAGAGCTGATCGATTATCTACAGAAGCAACTACAAGAGCTGGCGACAGTTTATGCCAAGAGCGTGAATCTCATGCTCGATCTGCCGGAGCAGGTTGTGTGCAAGGACGTCTTTAAGCTGGCGCCCTTTGCCCAGCCGCTGGCGTTTGACGAGCGCGAGTTTAGCCTTGGCGCGGTGGAAAGCGCTCGCCCACTGTCAGTTCTGCTCGAGCTTGGTCTTCACGCCCCGGAGGCAGGAGAAACGATCAAGATTCCGCTGCGCTTCCGCGCCACGATTCCAGCACAGATGGCGCGTGACCGCCGTTTTGAGCGGAGTTTTCCTGTGCGCGTGGTGCCAGGGCAGCCGGCGTTCAACCCGCCATCGCAAGTCGTCCAGGCAGTACAGATGCTGAATTTGTACCGGATGAATGAGAAGGCGTGGGAGGAAGCGCAGGCGGGGGACGCACAGGCGGCGACAAGACGGATGGAGCGGCTTGGCTCGCGGCTGCTGGAAGCAGGGCACGATCGCCTGGCACAGGAGGTGATGGCAGAAACACGCCGCCTGGCGCAGGTGGGGACGTTATCCCTGGAAGGACGCAAGCGTCTCAAGTACGAGACACGCTCGCTCCTGACGCGGACAATTTTCTGGAACGAAGACGATCAATGATCAGATGTGACGATTGCGGCACGGCACAACCGCCGGGAACCCTTTATTGCAGTGAATGTGGCAAGTTGCTGCTGTCTGAACCCGGCAAGGCGCAGGAGGCACCTTTGCCGTTTACCGACGCGCTGGAGCCGCCGCACGCTCCGCCGTTACTGGGGCGCGAGCTGACGGCGAGAGAGGCGGTCAGCACGCTGACAGTGGTGATCCCATCCAGCGGCCGGCGTGTCGAGCTGGCGCTCGACCAGGAGATTCAGGTAGGCCGCACAGACCCGGCGAACAACCATTATCCGGCACTGGATCTGACGGAGGATCAGGGTAGTGTGCTGGGCGTCTCGCGCATGCATGCGAGTATTCAGCCTTCGCCAGAAGGGGTGTTGCTGGTGGATGAGGGCAGTGCCAATGGCACGTATCTGAACGGGTTCCATTTGCCACCGCAGTTGCCGTACGCCCTGCGCAGCGGCGATGAAGTGCGCTTTGGGCGCCTGCTTGTACATACGTTTCTCGAATAGCGGTGTTGCACAGGCTTGTGCGGCAAGTACAATGGGAGCGTGCCCTTGTCCGTCTGCCGCGGACGGTTAGTCCCCAGATGTGGCAGCCGGGTCAGCATCAATCAGGCAGGAGACGAACAGGCCCACGATGAGCATCTCGGCGATAGTGCATATTGTCAATGAAGAACCGATCCTTTGTGAGCTGGAAGAGCTGCCCCGGCCGGAGGCACAGAGCATCCTGATGCTCAATCCGCGGCGGCGGGACGGGAAGGATCTCCGTTTCCTGGAAGAGGATGTTGCGACCGTCATTGTGCCGTGGCACCGGGTTACCTTCATCCAGGTACTGCCGTCGACAGAGGTTGAAGAAGTGATCGGCTTTGTGCGCGAGGAAAGGTAGAAGTTCATGGTCGAGAAAATTCCTCCATCGTTACAGCCTTCGAAATCCCGTTTGATTCTGGTCGTGGACGACGAGCCACGCATGATCCGTTTTATTCGCATGAACCTGGAGCTGGAGGGCTACCAGGTGATCGAGGCGAAGAACGGCCTGTACGCTTTGGAGCAGGTACGGCAGCATCTGCCGGACCTCGTCATCATGGATGTGATGATGCCGGAGATGGACGGGTTCGAGACGCTGCGCATGCTGCGTGAGATTTCCACGGTGCCGGTCATTCTGCTGACGGTGAAGTCGGATGAGGAAGATAGGATACACGGGCTGGAATTGGGCGCCGATGACTACATCACGAAACCGTTCAGCCCGCGCGAGCTCAACAGCCGTGTCAACGCGGTGTTGCGGCGGGCCGAGTGGCCTGCGCCGCCGCCACGCACCGTGCTGGAAATTGACGAGCATCTGTCTGTCGACTTCAACCGGCACCAGGTTATTGTCGATGGGGAGCGCATTGACCTACGGCCGACGGAGTACCGGCTCTTGAATCATCTGATTCAGAATGCGGGATGGGTCGTCCCGCACGACACACTGCTCGCCAAGGTGTGGGGCTACGAGTATCGTGACGAGACACACTATCTGCGGTTGTACATCAACTACCTGCGCAAGAAGATCGAAGAGGATCCGTCAGATCCGCGCTATATCCTAACGGAGCGGGGCGTAGGATATCGCTTTATGGATTTTAAGAATCGCGCCGGAGTCAGCCCTGCTGCGAACAAATCCGAATAGGCCAGCGCATTGGTCCGTGATCCGGCAATACCGGCCGGTGGCTGAGCGCCCTCGAGGTAAGAGGGCGCTCATCTTGTTGTTGGCGCGACGTGGCTCTTGTAGAATCGGTAGTCTATTCACGATCCAGCGGCAAACTGCCGATACGTGAGAGCATATGGTGGTACACCATATCGCGCCGGACGGCGCCGAGTTATTTGAGCTGATCAGCACCTACCTCGATCCAGAGGCGCGCGACCTTGTGCGACGGGCTTTTGAGTTCGCGCGGCAGCACCACGGCGATGATCTGCGTAAGTCCGGCGAGCTGTATATCACCCACCCTCTGACGATTGCCTATTATCTCGCGGAATACCAGCTAGATGCACCGGCGCTGGCGGCGGCTTTGCTCCACGATATTGTCGAAGATACGGTGGTGTCGGTAGAAGAGATCCGGGAGCGCTTTGGGCCGGAGGTTGCCAGCCTCGTCGATGGGCTCACGAAGTTCATGATGGCAACCGGTGACGACGTTCCGGCGTGGATGTCGCTGGAGGCAGCCCGGGATGCCACCCTGCACAAGCTATTCCGAGTGATGACGGATGATCTGCGGGTCGGGATCATCAAGCTGTTTGATCGCCTACACAACATGCGCACGATTGAGGCGACGGATGCCGAGACGCAGCGACGTAAAGCAGAGGAAACGCTTGCCGTGTATGCGCCGCTGGCCAACCGTTTGGGGATGTGGCAACTTAAGAACGAGTTAGAAGGGCGGTCGCTCAGGATCCTTGATCCGGTCGCCTACGAAACGATTCACAACCGTCTGGAGCAGCTACGGCACCAGCACCAACGCGTTTTCGCGCGGATCAGCCCAGAAATCGCTACGGACCTAACGTCAGCCGGGCTGGAGGTCGTCGATATGCTCCTCTGTCCACAGAACGTGCATACTGTGTACCGCAGCGCGCGGTCCAACGGCCATCACGGCAACCACTTTTCGTTCGACGATACGCCACGCTTTGTCGTCGTCCTCAAGGACGAGGCAGCGTGTTACCTCGCGTTGGGCAGAATCCACCAGCTGTGGCGGCCGGTACCGGGAAAGTTCGACGACTATATCGCCAATCCGCGCGATAATCTCTACCGCTCGCTGCATACGACGGTGGTACACAGCAGCGGCAAACGAATCAAGATACGGTTCCGTACGGCGGCGATGAATGTGCTGTCTGAAGTGGGCGTGCTCGCGCGCTGGCTGCATACGGGGCTGCCACTGTGGTCAGAGGAGATATCGCAACGGGTTAACGTCCTGGTCGATAACATCAGCGACAGCATTGAGGTGGAGCCTGAAGACGCGCAGTCGGGGGTGCAGGCGTTAATGGAGGATGTCTTCCGGGACCAGATCGTGGTGTATACGCCGAAGGGGGACGTGAAGGAGCTGCCCAAGGGAGCCACACCACTCGATTTTGCCTACACGATCCACAGCGAGGTCGGCGCCAAGTGCCGGATGGCGTTTGTTAACGAGGAACCAACGGCGCTTAACGCGCCGCTCGCGGATGGCGACCGGGTGCGGATCGTCAAGAAGGGTGACGCCCCGCAACGGATCTGGCTAGACGAGGACCTAGGGTTTCTGACGACGAATAAGGCGCGCGCGCGGGTGCGGCGCTGGTTCCGGCGGCTGCCGGTCGGCACGGCGATCAGCGAGGGCAAACGGCTGCTGAAGGATGAGCTAGAGATGTTGGGTCTGGCGGATCTGGCTGTCGAGACGGTCGCCGAGTGGCTTGATTACGATTCGCCAACGAACCTATATCATGCGCTGGGACGGGCCGATGTTCTGCCGACGGCCCTATCGACGCGAGTGCTTGAGGAAACGTGGGAGCAAGGGCCACGACGCAATATTGGATCGGTGGTCACGAGTGAAGAAGGGGAGCGCTTTATCATCATCGACGCCAGCGGGCATAGGCTCCGGCTCTGCCGCACCTGCCGTCCTCGACCAAACGACGAGTTGATCGGTATTGCCCGGGGCAGCCAGCGGGTCACCATCCACCGGGTCGGCTGCCGCATGCTGCCGCTCGATCCGCGGGCGGAACGCACGTTGAAGTTTAGTTGGGGTAGCGCCGACCAGTGCGAGGTGCGGCTGGTGCGAGTGCGCGTGGACGTCTACGATCGTTCGGGACTCCTCTACGAGATCGCCGACCTACTCAAGGATGAACGGATCAATATGCCATCAGTTCATGCCGAGTCGTATGGCGGCAAGGCGATCGTCCATCTGGATATGGAAGTTGCTTCGCCGCGCCAACTGGTACGCGTGCTACACCGGATGCAGGCATTGGTGAACGTCTACGAGGTGACCTGTTTACATACCGATCCGCATCCACAATGACAGGCACTTAAGAGCCTGTTGTAAAGAGTGTACAGCGGGAGCTAGACTCGCTCTAGACGAAGTGCCAGAAAAGCGGGCCGTCCCTTGACCAGCTAAAGTGGTTCCGATAATCTGCTCTTAGCCAAGCTAGGTTGCTTGCCGGCTACTGGCTCGCCATATAGTCATCCGCAAAGTTGCGACCAGCGAGCGATGTGACAATCACGCTGGCAAGAAGGTGGAGAATTGGCGACAGGGCGGGCGCCCACCATGTGCTAATCTACCTTGGAGGACATTGATGTTGAACAAACGCTACTTTAAGACGGTGCCGCAATGTGAAGTTACATTCCGGGTCGCTCCCGAGGGTGCAAACGAGGTTGCGCTGCTCACGGCGGCAAACAATTGGGAGCCAATTCCGATGCAAAAGCTCAAGTCGGGAGAGTTCAAGGTCCGTGTCCGGCTACCCCTGGCGCAGCGGATTGAGTTTCGCTATCTTGTCGACGACAGTCGCTGGATTAACGACGAAGCCGCGGATTCGTATGTACCTAACGAACACGGTTCGGTGAACAGTGTCGTAGATACTACGCCGTAGCAGCATCTGTTTGACCGCAGGGCCCGGCCGTTCGCCGGGCCTCCCCCCCTTTCCACCCGCCACATCTGCACCCCTCCCCGCGTATGTCGACAGGTGTGGCGTTAATCCCTGGAACTGATTTTCTGTTATACTTGCCGGTAAAGGCTGGATAGTGTAACGATGGAACAACCCCTACGGGATAAAAGACCGGGACAACAACTGGTTTTCTTGCCCGAAGCCGATCCAGAGGTGTTGGCAGAGGCGATGGTCGCCCTGGCTAACGCCAGCGGCGGTCTGATTGTGCTTGGCCTTAATGACGAAGGATTTGCCACGGATGAGATCTGGGAAGAGGATGCTGAAGGGGCATTGCGTGCGGCTGCCGTGCGGACACGCCCGCCAGTGGTCGGCGAGTGGCAGCCGGTGACCACCCGCCAGGGGACCTTCGTCGGCATCCAGGTTTCCCGAAGCGGGGATCTCCACAGCCTTGACGATGGGCGCGTTCTTGTGCGCAGCGGGGCGGAGAACAAACCGCTGGAAGGGCCGGAAATTCAACAGCTGGCGACGAGCAAGAGCGCCGGCGAGTTTGAAGCCACTACGGTAGCGGGCGCGACAATCGACGACTTCGATCAGGGTGTTCTCGACGAATACCTGGCGAAGCGAGAAGCAAGAGGCGCGCCGCGCCTTGGTTCGTTATCCGACCTGCTCTTCGAGATTGGGGCAATGACGCGCAGCGGCGAGCCAACGGTCTCTGGCATGCTCCTTTTTGGGAAGAACCCGCAGGCGTTTCTGCCGCAAAGCGGGATCGTGTTCGTCAAGTTTGCGAGCACGGAGCCGCGCGGCGAGGACGGCGGCGCCGGCTACGGGCGACGCGACGAACTGAGCGGTCCGCTGGCGCGGATGGTGGAACGCGCCTGGAATATTGTATGGGAAGAGATGCGCGTGGGCGCGCGGGTCGATTCGCTGGAGCGGGAGGAGGTTTCGGACTATCCTCGCTTCCCCGTGCGCGAGGCGCTGATCAACGCCGTCGCCCACCGCGACTACCGTATCCGTGGTCGCCGCAACGAGATCCGGATGTATAGTGACCGGATGGAAGTCATCAGCCCCGGCGGGTTGCCTGGCTATATCACGCTGGACAATCTGGTGGAAGAGCATTACTCGCGGAACCCGCGCATCGTCAACGGTCTGTTCCAGTGGGGTTACATTGAAGAACTGGGGTTGGGGATCGACCGGATGATCGAAGAGATGGTCCAGGCGGGGCATCCGGTTCCAGCCTTCCGTGCGCTGCCGCACTCGTTCACCGTGACATTACACAAAGCGCGCGAGCGAGCACCGACGCCGCAGTGGGCGCGCAACATGAATGAGCGGCAGGCACGCGCTCTAACCTACGTACGCGAGCGCGGTAGTATCACGAATCGAGAATACCAGCAGCTGTGCCCGGAAGTCTCTTCAGAAACGCTGCGCCTCGATCTGGTCGATCTGGTCGAGAAGAACTTGTTACTGAAGATTGGCTCGAAGAAAGGCACGCATTACATTTTGAAGTAACGATGCTCATTTTTATCCCAAATATATCCCAAACTTCATTTGGGATATTCCTGGGATAAAAGTCTGTGGCCTCTTGTAGACGTCCAGAAATATCCCAAATGTTCTCTCTATTTGGCGCCAACCGGTCGTGGGAACCGTTGATGTACAGGCGATGCTCATGCTGACACGGCAGTTCCTGATCACACTCACCGTGCCGCTGATGTTCGTGCTACTCGCCGTGATCGGGCTGCGAAGCGCGGAGAAGCCATACCGGCGTGCCTGGACGGCAACGCTGCTGGTTGCGGCTCTATGGGGGAGCAGTATCGTCAGTTATTATCTCGGGACAGGCACGCCGGCCGAATTGGGTCTGGCCTGGCGCGTGGTGGGACGTTATGCGCTTTCCGCCGTCGGGTTGCTGCTGTTCCTGACAAGCGCCCGACTTCTGGAGAGACCACCGTCGCTGTCACGTGCCGGCTGTGCCGTGAGCGCTGTCCTCATCGGCGGCAGCCTGGCGCTCGATACGGCACTCGGGCCCTGGGTGAATGGATCGTTCCAGTTCGCCGAGAGAGAGGTAACCTACTTCTCGCTGTGGGCTACTCTGTGGGTTGCGACCTGGATTGTGCCACTGGTGGCAGCGTGGCTGGTCGTACGGAAGACGGCCGTGAAGACGGCCCGGTCGCTGTACCGCAACCGACTCGATTACTGGCAACTGACGCTGTTACTCTTCCTGGGTGGCGGCACGCTGGCCCTGGTGCAGCAGCCGCGCCAGCCGGCGTGGCAGGAGCTGGGGGCAGTGGTTCTGATCGGCGCGGCGTTACTGGGCAACATGACGCTGCGCCGGGAGGATCTGCCCTATCTCAAGCCAACGGTGCGCCGTCTCGGCGCGCGCCTGGCGTCTACGATCCTGGTCTTTGCGCTCACCTGGGGGGCGCTGTGGGCATTGGCACGCACCCTCATGGAGTTTGGCGAGAGCATGACCAGCCTTGAGCTGCTTATTGGGGCGGCGCTTTTTGCCGGCGGTTTTATCCTTGTTTCTCGTCTCGTCGAGCAGTTGGTGCGCCGGTTGTTGCTGCCGCGGCGCCACTATCCGCGGACGCAGCTCGGGCAGGAAGCTGAGCTTGCCCCTCGCCTGGCAGACCCGGCCCAGTTGGCGAACCTGGTGTTACGCCTTGTCCAGGTGACCCTGGTGACAGAACAGGCGCATCTATTGCGCGCGGAAGCAGGGCCGGGGGGTAGTCTCATCGTGGAGGGGCTGGCTTCGCTGCAGGCAGGCGAACCACCACGTGCTGTGGTTCTCGGTGGCACAAGCCCACTGACCACCTTTCTGCGGCGCGAGAATACCGGGGTGCTCTCCACGCATGATTTGCAGCAGGGAAGCGCCTTTGCGGGCATCCCGGCGGCCGAGCGCGAGATTATTGGCAGTTGGAATAGCCGCTATCTCGTGCCTTTACAGGTAGGAGACGGGCTCGCCGGTGTGTTGGTGCTTAGCGACAAACTGACCGGCGCTCCCTATAGTGATGAAGAGCTCCGGTGGCTACAAACCCTGGCGGCGCAGACGGGTCCACTCCTGTGGCAGGCGCAACAAATCGCTATCCTCGAACGGCTGAACTGCATCGTCTTCGACCGCGTGGACAGACTATCGCAGGAGCAGCAGTTCCTGCAAGAGCTGAGTAAGTTGTACCGCCAGTTTACTGCGCTGGTCTCGCCGCAGTTGTACGCACCGTTCGGTAAGATCAACCGTGTGCTACAACAACTGGAAACGGAGAACGCGGCTGGCACTGCTCTCTCCCAGCCGCTGACAGAACTGCGAACGATGCTCGGACACCTGGTGAACGTTGCCGACCGGGTGCAACAGCAGCGGGAGTTTCACTTCGCGCCCATGCTCCTTAACGACGTTGTACAGGAGGCGGTGCGGAACCTGGCGCCGATGGCGGAGGCGCGCCGCGTACGGATCGCCGTCAGTAACGATGCGCGCCAGCCGACGATCCACGGCGACGAAGAGCGGCTGGCGGAAGCGGTTCACCACCTGCTACACAATGCCATCAAGTTCAACCGTATCGGGGGCTCGATCGTACTGGAGAGCGGGATGATGGGCAACGAGCTCTTTCTGCATATCCGCGATACTGGAGTCGGCATCCCACCGGAGCGGATCAACGAGATCTGGAGCACGATCAGCCAGCGGCAGAATGGCCAGTATCGTGGCAGCAGTGATGGGCTGGGGCTGCTGCTCACCCGGTTCATCGTGGGCGCGCATGGCGGGCACGTGGAGGTGAGCAGCCGCTACGGTTCAGGGAGTACCTTCTCCATTTTTCTGCCGCTCGCCCTTGAAGCGTAGCAACGATGCGTTTTTCGACGCCGCTGGCGCTACTTCTGCTCCTGACGCTGCCCTACTTTGTGTGGCTAGCCCGACCGCGACTGGCGCGTGCGCGATGGCGCGATCTAGGCAGTGTGGCGGTGCGCCTGCTGATTCTGCTGCTGCTGACGTTGAGTCTGGCAGGAGCGCAGATGGTGCGTGCCGCGGACGAACTGGCGGTTGTTTTCCTAGTCGACGCATCAGACTCGATGAGCGCTGAGCAGCTGGCGGCGGCAGAAAGTTATGTCCAGGAGGCGGTCGCGTCGATGGGACGAACCGATCAGGCGGGCGTCGTCCTGTTTGGGGCCAACGCGCTGGTCGAACGGCCGTTAAGCGGGCTCGCAGAGCTCGCGCCGTTCCGGTCGGCGCCACTGCGTTTGCAAACGGATATGGCCGGCGCTATCCGGCTCGGTATGGCGCTTTTCCCGGCGGGAAGCGCAAGGCGCCTGGTGATCCTGAGCGACGGGGTAGCGACGAGCGGCGATACGTTGCAGGCAGCGCGGCTGGCGGCGGCGGCCGGGATCACAATCGACTACGTGCCGCTGACACGATCCGGGGCGGAGGCGGAAGCGATGCTTATCGCGGTGGAGG
>JAVVFG010000084.1:0-12853 GCA_032260445.1 Anaerolineae bacterium
GCATCGCGCACCGCCTGCGCCAGTGGATGTTCGCTATACTGCTCCACGGCTCCTGCCAGGGCCAGCAGCTCGTCGCACGGCCTGCACGTCGCCCCGGGCGCCTCGCAGCCTACCGACTGCACGCCTACCACTGCCGGCTCGCCGCGCGTGAGCGTGCCCGTTTTGTCGAAAGCAACGGCGCGCACTCGGCTCAGCGCCTCCAAATGAGTGCCCCCTTTGACGAGCACGCCATTCCGCGCCGCGTTGCTGATCGCGCTGATCAGGCTGACCGGCGTGCTGATCACCAGCGCGCAGGGACAGGCGACGACGAGCAGAGCCAGCGCGCGATAGAGCCAGCCCTGCGTACCTTCCGTGCTCAAGAACGGTTGCCCGAAAAACAGCGGCGGTACCGTGGCGACGAGCACGGCAAGCACGACCACGGCCGGTGTATAGACCTGAGCAAACCGGTCGACAAAGCGCTGCGCCGGCGCACGTTTCTCCTGCGCCTCCTCCACCATCTGGATTACCCGGCTAATCGTGTTATCCTCGGCCCGCTGCGTGACTTCGATATGCAGCACACCCGCCCCGTTGACGCTGCTGGCGAAAACATCCGACCCGGGCTCTTTAAGGATCAGCCGGCTCTCCCCCGTAATCGGCGCCTGGTTGACGAGTGACTCCCCTTCGATCACCCGGCCGTCCATCGGGATGCGCTCGCCGGGCCGCACCACGATAGTTTCGCCGGTTTCCAGATCGTCTACAGAAACGCGGTGCGGCTCAAGGCCACAGAAGGGGCACGGACCGCCTTCATAGCCGTCCTGGCCGAGATGGCTGATACAGTCCATGCACGGGCGTAGAACCGTCGCTTCCTGCGGCAGCACCGTCATGAGTTCGCGGATCGAGTTGCGCGCCCGGTCGGCCGTATACCCTTCAAGCGCCTCGCCAATGGCGAACAGCACCATCACCAGGCCGGCCTCGGTTACCGCGCCGATGAACACAGCGCCAATCGCCGCGATCGTCATCAGGACGTTGATGTTGACCTCGCGGTTGATGCGTAGCGAGCGCCAGGCGCTGCGTGCAATCGGTCCGCCGGCAGCGATCATCGCCGCCAGAGAAGTCAGGTCGAGCCACGGGCTCTCGTAGCCCAGGCCCGGCAGCAGCTCGTTAAACAGCAGCCCTGGCAGGATCAGAATCGCGCCCAGCAGAGCCAGCGCCGTGGTGCGCCGGGCGAGCAGGTACCCCACGAACGATTTTGGTGGGGCAGCCGTCGCTCCTGCCGCCCCCTCCCTCTCCTCGGCGATGTCGTAGCCCAGCTCGCGCACGCGCTCTGCTACCTTGTGGATCTCGACATCGCCGCGCACGCGCAGCGTCTCGGTGGCAAAGCTAAGGCTGGCGAACTCCACCCCGTCGAGACGCGCGACGCCGCTCTGCACCGTTGTCGCGCAACTGGCGCAGTCCATGCCTTTGACCTTGAGGACAACCTCGCTCGATTCGTTCTCAACCATCTCTAAGTTCCTGGAGTCACCCATTTTATTGCAGAACCGAATGACGCTATAAAGATAGCCGCAATGCGCCGTTCGGCAATAAATAGGCCGAGCTGCTGCTTGCCGGCGCCGCGAGACATCGACTTCACCGGCCACGATTTCATCATCCAATTCACTCTGTTAATGATAATGTTTCTAGGTTAGCATTAAGCTAGATTTTAGGTTGCCCTAAATATGACGAGTCACTGCGCTGCCACGAGCCTGCGCTGTTCACCTGTCGCGCTCGACTGCTTGTCGTAGCCAACGCTCTATCACCCGCCGGAGGGTAGCTCGAGAAAGTCGCTGCCCGCCCATCCTTGCTCGCCCCACGGCGTCTGCACGTGCCGCCAGCTTACGCCGCCCGCGCTCACCGGTTCGTCCGGCAACAGGTAAACGGGAAGGCCTTCCGGCAGAATAAGTAGCTCAGCGCCACCGGGCGCCGCACGGAGCGTTAACCCGGCGCCGCGTGTGCGCGCGACGTGGGCCAGTGGCAAGTCCGGGACCGGCGTCGCCGTCGGTAGCGGTGGCAGCGACGATGCCAGTAGGGAGGCCGGATACGCGGCCGGATCGTTGAAATGGGCGTAGGCGAGGTGTGACAGCTCGGCGATCAACACCGTGCTGTCCGCCCACTCCAGCCAGCCGGGGTGGTGCAACGCGATCACCAGCACATACGGATGCTCCGCGAGCACCAGCCCGGCGTCCCCGTGCGTATCGCCGACCCAGCCATGTTTGTGCGCCACCGCCACACCCTCCGGCACACCTGCCTCGATGAAAGCCTCGATCATATTCTCGGCCATCACCTCGATAATCGCCGCGCACTCGTGTGCCAGCAGCCTCTGCGCATACTGCTCGCGCAAGGCCCCCGAATCCTGGCTGCACTCGTAGACCATCTGCAGCAGGCGGCCCATGTCCGCTGTCGTCGTCTGCATGCTGCTGTCCGGGCTCGTCGTCGGCGCCGCCCGCTGGTTCGCCGGCGTGACGTAGGTAGACAGGTACTGCGGCCGCGGCTCTTCGTCGTAAGGCACGGCGATGAACGTGTTATACAGGCCGAGCCGGCGCATCGCCTGGGTCACGCTCTGCGCCCCGGCGAAAGCGTCCGGCTGCCCAGCAATTAGCTCCAGCAGCAGGTTAGCAGTGTAGTTCCCGGAAAGGGTCGCCGTTTCCGTGATTAGCCGCGTCACGGCCACCGGCGGCGCTTCGTCGAGAACCCGGTACGTTTCGACGAGAATCGGGATCTTGACCATGCTCGTGCCGCTGATGGCCAGGTCCCCATTACGCATGACCGTCTGCCCGCTCTCCAGGTCGATGACTGTGTAGCTGGCCAGGATGCTCTCCTGCTCGTCGAGGAAAGCATCAAATCGCGCCGCGAGGTGGCGCAGGTCAGGGGGTGTAAAGGCAGCCACGGCTGGCTCTGCCGTCGCCGTCGGCGTGCTACTTGCCGGCGCCACCACGGTCGTCGCTGCCGGCACCGTCGCTGTCGCCGTAACCGCGGGTCCAGCAGTCGGTACTGCCGCCGGCAGCGCACGGCCCGTCTCCCCCCGGCAGCCAGCTACCAGCAACAACAGACCCACAAAGATCAATCCACGGCGCATACCCCCCGATTATACGCCATACCCCACGCTCGGGCCGCGAGCATCCTGCTCGCCCCTTCCCTACGCCACCTCCTCCGGCCGGCTGTCCTTTGCCTTCCAAGACTCCGGCACCATCCACCCCCCGCGCACCGTGGCGCCGATGACCAGGCCGGCGCTGATCAGCACGAGGTTCTTAATGATGTACTGTCCCTCTAGCGTCGGCGCGTACGGGATGCGGACGAACACTTCGTTAGGAAAGAAGACGATCGGCAGCATCGTGCCCAGCATCTGCACGAAGAGCAGCAACAGAGTAGCGCGTAGGAAAACGCCGAAAATCAGGCCAAGCCCGATTGCTGTCTCCCACACGGCAAGGATGTAAATTGAGATTTCTGGCGGCACGAAGCCGAACGTCAGCGTCTCGATCGTGCGCGTCGCCAGCTCCGTAGCCGGGCTTAGCGACGGGAAGAACTTCAGAAATCCGAACCAGAAGAAGATGATTCCGAGGCTGACGCGCAATAGGAGCGGGCCGTAGCGCGCCATCCAATCGGTAATCCGGCGGTCGAGGCGGTCTAGCCAGGGCGGGAACAGGATCATGATGCAACTCCTTGCCTTCGTTCACCTGATCATTGTAGCTGCGCCGTGGTATGAAAGGCATAAATCTGCGAATTCTCATGGATTGCATACGTTGTTGCCGTTCGTTTCTGCTATACTGGCAGGCGTTTTGGCGTGAAAGAGCGGCGTCGCTCTTGCCTGAGCAGCGCCGCATACGCGCACCGTTGAGAGAGAAGAACAGGATGAAACTGGGAATTATTGGCCTGCCCGGCGCAGGCAAGACGACAATCTTCAACGCCCTGACGCGGGGCGACGCGCCCACCGGACGTAGCATGGGCGGGCGCTTCGACGTGCTCACTGCCGTGGTCGAGGTCCCGGACTGGCGCGTCGGCAAGCTCGCCGAGCTCTTTTCGCCGCGCAAGCTCACCTATGCCCAGGTTGTTTACGCCGACATCGCCGGCCTGCAGAAGGGCATGGGCGAAAACGGCGGGCTAGCCGGGCCGCTTCTCAACCATCTCGCTGGCCTGGATGCGCTGGTGCACGTCGTGCGCGCCTTCGAGGATGACCTTGTTCCGCATCCCGACGGCTCCGTCGGCCCGCTCCGTGACCTCACGGCACTGGATACGGAGCTGTTGCTGAACGACCTCGTGGTCGTCGAAGGCAAGCTGGAGCGCCTGGCCGAAGGGCTGCGCAAGGGCTCCCTGAAAAACCGGGCCGAAGCTCTTGCCGAGCAGGCGCTGTTCGCGCGCCTCCATGCCGCGCTCAACGAAGAGACCCCGCTGCGCGACCTGGGCC
This sequence comes from Anaerolineae bacterium, assembly GCA_032260445.1. GTDB lineage: Bacteria > Chloroflexota > Anaerolineae > Promineifilales > Promineifilaceae > JAAYYY01. Next base: position 4,418 of record JAVVFG010000084.1, read on the forward strand.
TCGATCCCGCCGACGAAAAAGCCCTGCGCGGCTACGGCCTGCTCACGCTAAAACCCGTTCTCGTCGTCTTCAACATCGGCGACGACCAGGATGAGGTCCGCGCTGCGTACGCCCACGCGCACACCGCCGTCGTCAACCTGCGCGGGCGCCTGGAAGCAGAGCTGGCCCAACTCGCCCCGGACGAGGTGACCCTATTCATGGACGAATACGGCGTCGCCGAGCTCGGGCTCGACCGCGTCATCCGCGAAAGCTACGATTTGCTCGGCCTGCACTCCTTTTTCACCGTCGGCGAGGACGAGGTCCGTGCCTGGACCGTGCGGCGTGAGGCAACCGCCGTCGAAGCTGCCGGCACGATTCATACCGACCTGGCGCGCGGCTTCATTCGCGCCGAGGTCGTCCGTTACGATGAGCTGCTCCAGCTTGGCGGTATGGCCGGTGCGCGCGCCGCGGGCCGCCTCCGCCTCGAGGGCAAGCAATACCAGGTGCAGGACGGCGAAATCATGCACGTCAAGTTCAACGTCTAGCCCCCACGGCATCCGCGTGGGCAGGGCGTGGTAGGGCCGTGGGCCGGTCGTTGGGACTGGCTCGCGGCTTTTTGTTATCATGGTGGCACAGAGAGGAGAGTTGAAGATGATACCGATGCGGCTGTTTATCCCCTTGTTCTTGCTGGCCTTGCTTCTGGTTGCCTGCGCTGGTGAGGCGGAGCCGCCTCTGGTCGAGGCACCGGACGCCACAGAGACGCCGACACCCGCGACGCCAACGGTCGAACCTGAGCCGACCGGCACTACCACGCCCCTGCCAACCGTGACCGTTGCCGCCCAGGCTATTGCGCCCCAAGAGGCTACGCCCACCCCGGCTGTGGCTGCGCCCGAGCTCGCCGAGACCTGCGCCAGCCCGGAGGTCGCCGAATTGGTAGCGAGCCTGCAGCAGGCTCTTGCCACCGAAAACGAAGACGACCTCGCCGCGCTCATCCACCCTCAGGGCCTCGAGGTGCGCATGGCCTGGTGGAACCCGCCTGTGCATTTCTCAGGCGGCAGCTTACTGAGCGACGACACCAGCCACGGCTGGGGCACCGACGACGGCAGCGGCTTTGCCATCACCGGCAGCTTTGCCGAGGTTGCGCTCCCGTCGCTGCAGAATGATCTGGTTCCCGCCACAGAGATCGGCTGCGGCGAAATCTTGCACGGCGCCACGGCCGGCCTCGTTCAGCTGCCGCCGGAAGACGAAGGGCTCGACTACGTCAGTCTCTACCGCCCCGCCCCGCCCGACCTCATTGAGTTCGATTGGGGTACCTGGGTCGTTGGCTACGCTGAGTCCAATGGCCAGCCGCTCATCACGACCCTGATCCACTACGCCTACGAAATCTAGCTCCCGTCACCCAGACATCGGATGTCTCCCCGACATCCGATGTCTCATCTCTCCCAACCCGCCACCACCTGATCTCGCGCCGGCCCGACGGAGACGAAGGTGATCGGCACCCCCGCCGCCTCAGCGACAAAGTCGACGTAGCGCTGCGCGTTCTCCGGCAAATCCGCGCGCCGCCGCGCCCCCGTAATCTCTTCTTCCCAGCCTGGCAGCCACTCGTAAACGGGCCGTGCCAGCCGCAGTTGTCCCAGGTCACCCGGCAGATAGTCGAGTCGCGTGCCCTCCACCTCATAGCCCGTACAAACTGCCAGCTCCTCCAGTCCACTGAGGATATCCAGCTTCGTCAGGGCCATCTCCGTAAGGCCGTTGACCCGGCGCGCGTGACGCAAGACCACTGTGTCCAGCCAGCCAACGCGGCGCGGGCGCCCCGTGGTTGTGCCAAACTCGTCCCACGGGTTCTCGCCCGTGCCGCGCAGCCGTTGCGCCAGATCGCCCGATAGCTCGCACGGGAAAGGACCGCCGCCGACGCGCGTCGTGAACGCCTTCGCCACCCCGACGACACGGCGCACCACCGTCGGGCCAACGCCCAGGCCGACAAGCGCTCCACCCGCCGTTGGTGTGCTGCTGGTGACGAACGGGTAGGTACCGTGGTCGAGGTCCAGTAGCGTCCCCTGCGCCCCTTCGGCGAGCACGACTTTCCCCGCTTCCAATGCCTCGTTCAGGAACGGGCTGCTCTCAATCAGATACGGCGCAAGCCGCCGCGCAAAATGGGCAAATTCCGCGGCCACGGCCGCCGCATCGACTAGCGGCTCGCCCAGGTGCGCCAGCCACTCGTTCTTGTCGCCCACGTGTTCGTAGACAGCGTCGGCTAGCGCCTCGGGGTTAGCCAGCAGGTGCGCGCGCAGGCCGCTGCGCGCCGTTTTGTCGCTGTACGCCGGTCCAATACCCCGTAGGGTCGTGCCGATGGCTTCGTCGCCGCGCTGCGCCTCGTGCGCCCGGTCCAGCGCAATATGTGCCGGCGTGATCAGATGTGCCTGCGAGCTGATCTTCAACCGCTCCGGGCTCACATTAACGCCACGATCGGCCAGCCCTTCGATTTCGCCGATGAGCACCGCGGGATTGATCACTACCCCGTTGCCGATCACACAGGTGACCGCTTCGTGGATGATACCCGAGGGGATCAGGTGCAGGCGGAAGATCTCGTCGCCGATGGTAACAGTATGTCCGGCATTGTCACCGCCGCTGTAGCGGGCTACGATGTCCGCCTCGGCAGCAAGCAAATCCGTGACGCGTCCTTTTCCCTCGTCGCCCCATTGTGCCCCGACGACGATATCTAGTGGCATGATCACTCCTCCTTCACAGTCAGAACGACTCGAGGCGCCCTGGCGCAGGCCGCTTGTCGCTTATGACCAGTTGTCGTTGTCCGGAAGCTCCGGTACCTCGGTGGTGATCCGGCCCCGCAAAGACGTTCTGTCCCGGCCCTGTATCTCATACCATTCGTTCAGCCATGCGCTCGCGACCGCAATCGGGTCGTGATGCTCGTCATCTTGAAAGAAGCGAAAACGGTGACCGCGCCGGCTGGTGAGCGCTTCGAGGCCGCTCAAAAAGGCGCGCACGATGGGATCGGAAGGGCCCACAAAGGCCACCGGTGTATCGAAGACGACCCCGCGCATGAAGCCCTGCACCGTGCGCAATCCGGCAACGGTAATTCGGGTCATGGGACGCAAATCGACGATGGCCCCAATAGCATCCCCGATGGCGCCATAATCGCGGTAGTTGTGATAGAAGAACTGCCGCACCATGTCGGCATCCAGCGGGCCTTCGAGGGTGTACGTGACATTGTCGCCGTGCCGCTGCCTCTTGACGGGCATGATCTCTTCCTTGAATTGGTGCGAGCCACGCTATTGGAATTATACCAGAAAGCCATGGCACCTAACAATTTGCGCAGCGGCGACAGCAGCATACACTACACCCCTATGTCTGTGCGTGTCAAAATCTGTGGGATCACCAACCTGCAAGACGCCATCGTCGCCGTTGAGGCAGGCGCCGATTATCTCGGCTTCATCCTGTGGCCCGGCAGCAAAAGAGCGGTAGAAGCGGCGACCGTGGCGGCGATGAGCAGCAGGCTGCGCCAGCGTCCGGCTCCGCCCCTACTCGTCGGCGTCTTCGTCAACGAAGACCCAGCGGTCGCAGCGGACGTTCTTTCCGCGTGCCGCCTCGACCTCGCGCAGCTCAGCGGCGAAGAGCCCCCGGCCGGCGTCGCCGACCCTGCCTCTCCCCTCTACGGCCGCGCCTACAAGGCGCTGCGGCCCGCCACGCTCGCCGAGGCGGAAGCCGAGGCCGAATGGTACGCCGCGCCCGATCCCGCAGATGGTGCTCCGGCCCTGCTGCTCGATACCTACCATCCCACCCTCCGCGGCGGCACCGGTGCAACCGGTGACTGGGCCGTGGCCGCCCGCGTCGCAGCCCAAGTGCCTCGCCTCATGCTCGCCGGTGGCCTCACGCCCCACAACGTGGCCAGCGCGGTGCGCCAGGTACAGCCCTATGCCGTCGACGTCGCCAGCGGCGTCGAGGCGTCGCCCGGCCGCAAGGATCCCTCCCGTGTGCGCGCGTTCATCGCCACTGCGCGGAGCGCCCAGCCATGAACCGCGCCCGCCCGTTCCGCACGCTGCGCACCCGCATCGCCTGGTCCTGCCCCTGGTACCGCGTGCGCGAAGACATCCTCCTCCTCCCGGACGGCACCAAAGGCGTCTACAACGTCGTCGAACACCCCGGCGCCGTCTGGATCGTGCCCGTAACGGCGGATGGGGAGGTAGTCCTCCTAAATCATTATCGGCACACAGTCGCTGACTGGTGCTGGGAAGTGCCGGCCGGTGGCCTCAAGCCCGGCCAAAGCCCACACGACGCGGCGCGCGAGGAGCTCGCCCAGGAAATCGGCGGCCAGGCCGCGTCATGGCGCTACGTTGGCCCCTTCTACGGCAGCAACGGCATCAGCGACGAGCAGGGCCACATCTTCCTCGCGTTGGGCGTCACCCTCGGCCAGCCCGCCCACGAGCCCGCCGAGGTCATCGAGATTCACCGCCGCCCGCTGACCGAAGCAATCCGCATGGCCCAGGCCAATGAAATCAGCGACGGCCCAAGCGCCCTGGCCCTGCTCCTCTGCGTGCCCGCGCTGCAAAAAGAGGGATGGTTATGAACGACACACGCGCGCCCGTGCCTGACGAGCGCGGGAAATTCGGCCCCTACGGCGGCCAATTCGTCCCCGAGACCCTCATGCCCGCCCTCGCCGAGCTGATCGCCGCCTATGAAGCGGCGCGGCAAGACCCCGCTTTCCGCGCCGAGTTCGAAGGGCTGCTGCACACCTACGTCGGGCGCCCGACGCCCGTCACCTACGCGCGCCGGCTCAGCGAGCACCTCGCCGGCGCGCGCATCTACCTCAAGCGTGAAGACCTCAACCACAGCGGTGCGCACAAGATCAACAACGCCCTCGGCCAGGCTCTCCTGGCGCGCCGCATGGACAAGCAGCGCATCGTCGCCGAGACGGGCGCCGGCCAGCACGGCGTCGGCAGCGCGACCGCCTGCGCCCTCCTCGGCCTGGACTGCGTCGTCTACATGGGCACCGTCGACATCTCCCGCCAGCAGCCCAACGTTGCCCGCATGAAGCTGCTCGGCGCCGAGGTGCGCCCCGTCTCCAGCGGCAGCCGCACCCTCAAAGATGCCATCAACGAAGCCATCCGCGATTGGGTCACCAACGTGGGCGACACCCACTACCTGCTCGGCTCCGTTCTCGGCCCCCACCCCTACCCGATGATGGTGCGCGACTTTCAGACTGTCATCGGCCGTGAGGCGCGCCGGCAGATTGTCGACATCGCCGGGCGCCTGCCAGACGCGATCCTCGCCTGCGTCGGTGGCGGCAGCAACGCCATCGGCATCTTCCATGCCTTCCGCGACGACGAGCAGGTCGACCTCATCGGCGTCGAGGCCGGCGGCGAAGGCATCGCCAGCGGCAAGCACGCCGCCCGCTTCGCCGATCCTGCCATCGCACGCATCGGCGTCCTCCACGGCACCAAGAGCTTCGTCATGCAGACGCCAGACGGGCAAATCATGGAGACCCACAGCATCAGCGCTGGCCTTGACTATCCCAGCGTCGGCCCCGAGCACGCCTGGCTGCGCGACGCCGAACGGGCTGGCTACACCTACGCCACCGACGCCGAAGCGCTCGCTGCCTTCCGCCTGCTCTCCGAGCTCGAGGGCATCATCCCCGCCCTGGAGTCGGCCCACGCCGTCGCCGAGGCCATCAAACGCGCCCCCGCCATGGACCCCGACCAGATTCTGCTCGTGAACCTCAGCGGCCGCGGCGACAAAGACCTCGACACCGCCATCCAGGCGCTCGCCTTGTAAGCAGCTCGGCAATGCGCGAACCCGCGGTTCACCTCCACAACCTAACCAAAGTCTACAAAGTACACGAGCGCGAAGCCGGCCTCGCGGCAGCCGTACGCAGCCTCGTCCGCCGCAAGACGCGCGAAGTACGCGCCGTCGATGGCGTCAGCTTTGACGTCGCTCCCGGCGAGATCGTCGGCTTCCTCGGCCCCAACGGCGCCGGCAAAACCACCACGCTGAAAATGCTCTCCGGCCTCCTCTACCCCACGTCGGGCGATGTCAGCGTCCTCGGCTTCGAGCCCTACCAGCGCCAGCCCGCCTTTTTGCGCAACATCGCTCTCGTCATGGGACAGCGCAACCAGCTCCTCTGGGATATCCCCGCCATCGATACCTTCGAGCTCAACCGCGTCATCTACCGGCTGCCCGAACGCCAATACCGCGAAACATTAGACGAGCTCGTTACCCTGCTTGACCTCGGCGACCTCATCCACAAGCCCGTCCGCAACCTCTCCCTCGGCGAGCGCATGAAGTGCGAGATTGCCGCCGCCTTGTTGCACCGGCCGCAGGTCATGTTCCTCGACGAACCGACCATTGGCCTCGACGTCACCATGCAGCGCCGCATCCGCCGCTTCGTCGGTGAATACAACCGGCGCCACGGCGCGACCGTCCTCCTCACCAGCCACTACATGGCCGACGTGGTCGCCCTCGCCCGCCGTGTCGTCGTCATCCACCACGGCCGCATCCTCTTCGACGGCGCCCTCGCCGACCTCGTCGCCCGCTTCGCCAGCCACAAGACGATTGTCGTCGAGCTGCCCGACACCCTGCCCGGCGGCGAGACCCTCGCCCGCTACGGCGAAGTGCTCGAGGTCCATCCTGGCCAGGTCACCCTGCGCGTTCCCAAGGTCGAAGCCGCACGGGTCACGGGGCAGCTCCTTGCCGACCTCGACATCCGCGACTTAACCATTCAGGACCCACCCATCGAAGAAGTCATCGAGCGCGTCTTTGCCCAACCGGAGGGCGAGTAATGCGCGCCATCTACCGCGCCTTCTACCGCACCAACCTCGCCGTACAGATGCAATATCGTGTCGCCGCCGTCATCTGGCTCCTCGGCACCGTGCTGCACCCGGTTATCTACCTCGTCGTCTGGGCGACCGTCGCCGAAGCCGAGGGCGGCAGCGTTGGCGGCTACAGCGGCTCCCAATTCGCTGCCTACTACATCACGATGATGGTCGTCGACCATCTCACCTTCGATTGGCACATGTGGGAGTACGACTACCGCATTCGCGAGGGACTGCTCTCGCCAGTGCTGCTGCGGCCCTTACACCCCATCCATTCCGATATCGCCGACAACCTGGCCTACAAGACCCTGACCATGCTCGTCGTCGCGCCCGCCGCCATCTTGCTCAGCCTCTTCTTCCGCCCCGAGTTCAACGCGCCCTTGTGGGCCGTGCTGGCCTTCACACCAAGCGTCGTCCTTGCCTTCCTATTGCGCTTCCTCTCGTCCTGGGCGCTCGCCATGACCGCCTTCTGGACGACGCGCATCGACGCCATCAACCAGTCCTACTTCGTCGCCGAGCTCTTCTTCGCCGGGCTTATCGCGCCCCTCGCCCTCCTGCCCGGGCCGCTGCGGCTCATCGCCAATCTGCTCCCGTTTCGCTGGGGCTTGGCCTTCCCGGTAGAGCTCTTCCTCGGCCGCCTGTCACCGCTCGAGGCACTTACCGGCTTCGGCGCGCAGCTCCTGTGGATTGCCCTCAGCCTGGTCGCCCTTCGCTTGATCTGGCGCGCCGGCATCCGCCGCTACAGCGCCTTCGGAGCCTGAGCTATGCGCCAGCTATTCCGCATTGTCGCTACCTTCCTGCGCCTCGGCGCCCTCAACGAGCTCGAATATCGCGCCAACTTCTTCATCCAGGCTTTCCAGGCCGTGCTCAATCTGCTCGTCGCCCTCGGCGGTTTGCAGATCGTCTTCGCACAAACCGAAACGCTCGGCGGCTGGCAGCCGGCCGAGCTACTCGCCCTTGTCGGCGTCTACCAGATCGTCGGCGGTCTCATCCAGACGGTCATCAATCCCAGCATGCAGCGCTTCATGGAAGACGTGCGCAAAGGCACCCTCGATTTCGCCCTCACCAAGCCAGCCGATGCCCAGCTACTGGTCAGCGTGCGCGAGTTCCGTGTCTGGCGCATGATTGACGTCCTCCTCGGCGTCACCGTGCTCATCGTGGCCCTGGTGCGTCTCGGCGCGCAGGTTGGCGCGCTCCAGGCCCTGCTCTTCGGCATCACCCTCCTCTGCGGCAGCGCCATCGTCTACAGCTTCTGGCTGATCCTCGCCACCTTCTCCTTCTGGTTCGTCCGTGTCGAGAACATCCTAGTCATCTTCCGCTCGATGTACCAGGCCGGTCGTTGGCCCGTCGGCATCTACCCCCGCTGGCTTCGTGTCACGCTGACCTTTATCGTGCCCGTCGCCTTCGCCGTCACCATTCCCGCGCGAGGGCTGGTCGGCCGCCTGGACCTTACCGCTTTGCTACAAGCCGCCGCCCTGGCCCTGGTGCTCCTCCTTGTCTCCCGTCTCTTTTGGCGAATTGGCTTGCGCGCCTATAGCGGCGCCTCGGCATAAAAAAAAGCGCTTCCATCCCGCGCCGGGACGGAAGCGCCTATACCGCGTTTCGCGGCCTGCTCTTAGTACTCTCTGCCCAC
>JAVVFG010000085.1:0-12825 GCA_032260445.1 Anaerolineae bacterium
GTGGCATATGCGTACAGGTAGTCCCCCACGCGGGTCATGATGGACGGTTGAGAGGTATCCAGGATCTCCGGCTTGGTCAAGGGAATCCAACCGCCTGTCTCATCGTATCGGCTTAGAACCCAGTTCGAAGGTGCCAGGGTGTACATGTGCCCGGCGTCGTCCCCAACTGCAGAGACCAGGTTGAATGCATCATCTGAACCAATGGCCTGATAGTCGATACTGTCAATTGGAAAGCTTGACCATTGGTTCAGGGTTGGATCATAGCGAAAGATGTATGAGAAGTTTGACAAGTCGTCGCTGCCGCCCTTGTCCTTGTAGCCGCTCAGAGCGTACAGGTACGAACCAGCCCACACGAGCTTCCCGAAGATATGATAGTTGCCACTACCGATCTGTGCCCGCTGCTGCCAGGTTGTAGAATCGGCCGCCAGGGTATAGAGGTGGGCACGTTGCACCGAGTAATCTTCACTGATCTCGTTCCAGGTCGAGTACAGGTTGCCCGCGTCGTCGGCAGCGAGCAGCGGCGTTTTTGTACGATCCATGCCCACGGGATAGCGGATCAGGTCCCACGTTCCGCTAGACAGGTCTCGCCGGTTGAGGCTGGCCATGGCCCGGTATCCGATGCCGCCCGTAGCCGGAACCAGATCCGAATCGCCGAAAGCGGCCAGCACCTGGCCGGGAGCGTCCGCCACCAGATCCCAGACCTTTGTCGTCTCGGTGGCCATTACTATCATGTTGTCCGTGCTATCCGCCGCACTTGTGTAGATCTGATACGGGCTGCCGGACCGCGCGGCATAGACGTTGCCAAGCGCGTCCACAGCCACCGCGGCATATCCGCCACTAACCGACGGGGCCACCGTACTCCAGCTGGCGCCGTCCCAATAGGGGAGAGGTTCATAGGACGAGGCGGTTTGGGCGGCCGCGTAGAGCTTGTGTGTCGTTGTCGTCTGGTCCAGGGCCAGGTCGACAACGGGGTTGGAAACACCGCTGCCCATCGCCACCCACGCAGAACGATGGTTACCAACGAATGCCCAAAGTTCAACATGCCAATAAGCGACATGGTTGGCGGAGACGGGGAAGTTGCCGTCGACATTAAGCTCGTTGTACTCATTATCAACATTCAGAAAGTCGCCTCCTGCGTAGAGCTTGCCCGCTGGGGGGTACCCTTCTAGCCAGTCTTGTTCGCTACCGATTTCAACAATAGTGCCGTCCCAGACCAACGAACGGATGGGGTCATCGACACCGTTGGCCATCGCGTTCCACCAGGCGTTGGCACTGTTTTTCCACATGGCGAAGTTCTTGGCAACCACCCATGATCCCGCGCCGGGACAGCTGCTAAAGCTACCACCAACGAACACGTAGCCGTCGGTACTGTGCGCCAGGGCATAGACCGGTCCGTCGGTACCGTTGCTGTTCGCGATGTTCGGTCCCAGGGGGTTCCAGTTCGTGCCGTCCCAGCGGGCAATATTGTAGGCGTACGTGCTTGCGTTGGCGCGGTTGAAGTTACCACCAACAAAGATATTGTTATTGTCGAGAATGGTAATGGCATAGACAATTCCCGTTCCGGCGGTATGTGATAGGCCATTGCCCAGGGCGTGCCAGGCCGCGCCGTCCCAACGGGCGATATTGAGCGCTGTGACGCCGCCAATTTCCGTGAAGTGACCGCCGACGTAGATATCGCCATTGGGGGCAACGGCAATGGCGTGAATCTCGCCGTCGGTCGCGCCCAGATCAGGCGCGATGTCGGGATGCACCTGGTAGAAATAGTCGCCGCCGGCCGCGAGCACGCTCGTATTGCTCGTACTGGTCGGATGGTGGGGCAGCTGGAAGGCATTCGTCCAGGAGCTGAGCGCTCCGTTCGAGCCTGGCGTCGCTGCATAGACCGTCCGGTCCATCCCGCCCCTCACGGCGTATAGGTTCCCGCCCGCACCAACCAGCCCTGCGTTGGCGCCCGGCGGCTGCTTCAGCGTCCCCAGGTTCTGGTCCGAGTTCCAGGTGTGGACCGCGCTATTCGGGGTCGACCCAACCTGGAGAATCGGGTTGGCGCCCGTGCCGACCAGGGTGCTATTGGTCAGTGTCAGGGCAGCTGCCTGATCGATGGAGATCGGGTTTCGAACCGAGTGGACGACCAGGTGATCGATGGCCGTTTCGTCCCCGCTTCCCAGCGGTAGCGCGCCGGCGCCGCTCTCCAACAGGACGCCGCTGCCGCTGGCAGCGTTGCGGACCGTCAAGTTCGAAAGGTGCACGCCCTTGGCCGCAATCTGGATGGCATCGCCTGTGTTCCCTTCGACGAAGATGGCGTCAGCATTTACGCCCTTCACCGTCAGGTAGTCGTAATCGGCGCCGGAAGGCACCCGGAAGGACGCGTATACGCCGGGGTAGACGATGATGGTGTCGCCGCCGCCATCGGCGGCGTCGACCGCCGCCTGGATGGTCTGGTAGCAGGTACTATTGCCGTCACAGCCACCGCTGTCGTCGTCCACATAGAAGGTGTCAGAGACGTCCGCTTGCAGAATCGTCGCCTCTAGCATATCGAACGACCGGGCGCCTTCCAGGGAAAGCACCGTCTCGCTCGCCCCGGTCACCGCCGGCTCGCTCTCCAAGAACGGCGAGGAGACACCCACTGGTAAGGAGTGCGGCGAAATGAACCCGGAGCTGAAATCAGGGGCGTCGAAGCCGCGGGCCTCGGCCTCCGTTTGGCCGGGGATCAGCAGCACTTCGGCCGATCCATCGGCGTTGAGGTCGCTGCCGGCGGCGTAGGGGGCGTTGGCTGCGCCGCCCACGCCCTTGATGGTGGCGAACACCTGGGGCGATGACCGGCTCGCTTGCTGCCCGATCAATGAAGCCGTCCCGGCCGTGTCGGACAGCAAGATGTCCGGCCGGCCGTCGCCGTCTACGTCGCCCGGCGCCGCGAAGAAACCGCCATAGCCGCTGAAGGTGTGCGGGGTTGCGCCACTGCCATAGACGAGCGTGCGCGAGTCACCGTCTGCATAAAGCCAGTCGGCTTTTCCATCGTCGTCCACATCGCCCAGGGCGCCCGCACGCGGCGCCACGTCGGTGGTGCTCAGTGAGGTGCCGGTGCTGTTCCAGCTGTAGAGGACAATCTCGTTGGCCGCCGTGGTCACCCACTCGGAACGCTGATCGTTGTCAACATCGCCCACGCCCAGGGCGCCCGTGACGGAAGCCCAGCTCTTGACAGCCTCGGTAGCCACATCCACCGTTTCCGGCCAGGGGTTGCCGCGGCCCAGTAGCAGGTAGGCGGTACCGCCGGCAGTAATCAGGATATCTTCCAGACCATCGCCATCGGCATCGCCCGCGGCAGCCAGCCCCTGGATATTGGCATTGGCCGGGGCTTGCAGCAGGGTGCGGTAACCCGTCTGCCCCGCTTCCAGCGCTACGTTGCCCAGGGGGCCGGGGTTGCCGAAGATCAGGAAAGCGCGAGTGGAGTTGCGCTCGCCGATCAGCAGATCGGCGTAGTTATCGCCATTGGCGTCGCCCGCGGCAGCCAGGTAGCTGCCCAGGCGCGCGCCCGCCGCGCCGTTGAAGTGCGTCCGGCTCTCGGCCAGCATCTCCAGGTCCGGCGCGCTCGGCCAGCCGCCGGCCCTTCCGTAGAGGACGGTCACCTGGCCCGCGTCCCCGGCCGGGCCGGGGAGGCCCACGGCCAGGTCGGCCAGCCGGTTGGCGTTGAAGTCGCCGATCCAGGTGGCCAGGACGCCGCCGTCATTGTCGTGAACGGAGGAGAGGCCCAGCCACAGGCTGCTGTCGTCGAAGACGTCCATGCCCGTGCGGAAGTCGGCCGCCACGGCCGGCAAGGGCAGATGGCCCCCCTCGTCGGCCACGCCGGTGAGGGTAAAGGTGCTGTTGGCCGCCACGGCCGGTGGCACGTCCAGATCGGCGCCCCGATTGACAATGCTGGAGGGCGCTACGCTGTCCACAGTGATGGTGTCGCTGAGGACAGCGCTCTCGTTGCGGCTGCGGTCAATGGCCCGCACCAGTACCTCGTGGTCGCCCTGGGATCCTTCGCCCACCGTCCAGTCATAAGACCAGTTCACGCCACTGAGGGGCACGCTGCGCCAGGGCTGGCCGTCGATGGCCAGCTGGAGCCATTGCACGCCGGCCAGGTTGTCGGTCGCCGTGCCGCTCAGATGGACCGTTCCCGCAACCATAGTGCTATTCAGGGTAACCTGCGGTGGAGTATTGTCGACGGTAACGCTCACCTCTTGGGTAGTGGTGATGTGTCCCATGGCGTCGACCGCCTGGGCCTGTAACGTATAGACATTGTCGGTCATTGGGAAGGCCCAGCTATAGGCCCAGGGGCTTTTGCTGCCCGATAAGGTTTCGAAACTGGCTTCACTGCCCTGTTCAACGATGCTGAGACCGACCTCTGTGACCCAGGTGGTCCGATCGATGGCGGCGCCGCCGACAACGTAGCTCGTGCCCCGCAGATAGGCGCCATCCAGGGGCGCCACGATGGCCACGAGCGGATCGTCGCCATCCACGGTGGCTTGAATCGGCTTGCGCATCTCTGTCTGGCCATATTGTAGCTCGAGACTGATTTCGTCGTGCGCCGAGGCGACCAACGGATCGACCAGCGCCGTAACCGTGGTCGAGACAACCTCATACAGCTGGAGCGCGTTGGCGCCACTAAAGTCCCAACTCAGGCCGGTGCCCGTCCGCGCCGGGGAGATGGTCCGATCGCCCTGCAGGACACCGTCGCTGACCTCATGCAGCCAGTACGGCAATTTGAGGGACAGGGTTGTCGTCACCGGCGCGTAGGCGACATTGGCCAGTTCGATGGTGAAGGAAACGGGCGTGTTGGGCTCCCAGTAGATACCCTGGCGGGCATCGGGGATCTCGATAACCGGGTTGGCGCGCAAGCTCAGCCCGGGCACCAGCGCGTTCAGGGCGTTGGGGCTGAGGCGGTTCGTCTTCTCCTCAGAGGCATTGAGGCCGTCGCCGTCGTCATCCACGGCCAGCGGATCCGAGGAGACCCAGAAGGTCTCCCCGCTTGGCATGGTCGCTTCCCAGCCGCCCACCATTGCCCCGGTGTCAGCGTCATAGCGGCGCACTTCCTCGCCGTCGCTCAGGCCATCGCCGTCGCTGTCGGCCACGTTCGGGCGCGTGCCCAGGCGCAGCTCCAGGCCGTCGTCAAGCCCGTCGAGGTCGGTATCCTTCAGCCCCGGGAGGACGCCGGGCGCCGATGGATTCTGCCACTCGTAGCTATCGGATAAACCATCGCCGTCGCTGTCCCATTGAGCCCACTGCGTGCCCAGGGCCTGCTCCTGCGCTACGCTCAGGCCGTCGCCATCGCTATCATCATTGCCTAAAGGCGCCCAGGTCCATACTTCGCTCAGCGTCGCGGGCAGCACATCCATATATAGGGTGGTCGTTTCCCCTCCGTCTTCGGGTAGAACCCCTGCCGTCGTGTGGGTCTTGTAGCGTACCGTGCCGTAGAAGCCGTACTCCGCCCAGGCGGTCTGGTAGAGGATACGGGCCGCGAAGCTGGCTGCGCCGTTGATGGCCGGGCGCAACAGATAGCCCAGGGCCGCCACGTTGCTGCAATGCAGTTCGTCGTCGACGATCTGGCACTCAGGCAGCGTGCTCTTCCTCTGGACGCGAAGCCCACTCACGCTTTGCTGCGGGTTTAGGTCACCGGCGACGTAGCTCAGGTTGAGATCCTTGTCCTTTCCGTCGTTCTCTTTCTGGATCACGCCAGTGGCGGGAACCTGGAGGTTGAAGACGTTGCCGGCGATCAGGCCCATATCGGGGTCCTCCAGCCCGCTTTCGAACTCGCCGAATTCGGCGGCCTTAAGACTGGATGTTGCCTCTGCGTCATAGAACAACTTGACGATAGCCTGAGCGATGTTCCAATCCCCGGCCCCAAAGAGCCAGGTGAAGAAGCTGATGATGGCATCGATCAGGCTGAGGATAGCCGTAATGAGTTGCCCGATCACCGGGATGAAGTTGAGGGCAAACATGACGATCATCCAGACGGTGCTGACGATGGCCGAGGCCAGCCCCACGCGCCAGGCGATGGGGTCGCCCCACGTGAGCCAGACCGTAAAAGCAAAGGTGATCCAGGTGGCGGCGATGCCAATGACAAGGCCAATGGCGCCGGTGATTTTGCCCACGCTGTCCAGACCTTTCAGGGTGTGGAGGGCGAATTTGGTGATGGTCACTGTGCTGGATACCACCTGAGCGACAAAGGCCAGCTCTTTGACTGCCACGTCGGCTATAAACCAGGCGGTCTCGTTCTGACACATGGGCAGTTCTGGGTTAGTTTTGCAAGCCGTGTTGAGGGCGCCCATGACGATCGAGGCCGTGGAGGCAGCCAGTGCCAGGCCGGCCAGGGCGGCGGTACTACCGAGTTTGCCCTGGCCGATGAGCTTGTTCCAATCGAGCGGTATTTGGATTACTTCGAAGATATCCTTGCCCCAGCCGAAGCTATCTTTAAGCCCGCCGACGATGCCGGTGGCCAGGGCCAGATAGTTAATGCTGTTGCCTTCAAGGGCGTTTTCAATGTCGTGCCGTAGGGCCAGCGCATCCTCGTCGGGCAGCTCTGGGAGCAGTGTCTGCCCGTCCACGGCCAGTGAGGCCAGGATGCCGCCGTAGGCCCAGAGATAGCCGGTAACGGCGATGAATTGCGCGTGCCGCGCTTCCAGGTTGGGATCGAGCGTGGCCAACGTCGAAGCATATACTCCGGCGTAGCGCGCATTGATCAGCTCCAGCATGCGCGACGGCGTGATGAGCTGCCACTGGTTGTTGAGATCCGCTTCGTACATGCGCAGATTGACGCTGCGCGTGGTGAGTACAGCAATATCTGCCAGGTTAACGTGCATCTGGCTCAGGTCGGCGATGGGCGTTTCGTCGCCGGTGCGCTTGAAATCGCCCAGATCATAAAACCCCTGGCTCTGTTCAGTGGCCAACAGCAAGGTGGCGCTCTTGACGGGATTGCCATCTGCATCATAGTAGAGGCGCTGGCTGTAAATCGGATTATCGGCGAAGAAGCCGGGCAGCATCTCACTGCCCACGCCGGCGATGGCGGCGTCACCATTACCATACTCTGCAGGCTGGGACATGGCCACAATGTCATCTTCAATGCCAAAGGTGTGGGTGATGGTGTCAGCGTTACTGAAGCGACCATAGAGTTCGTCCAGCGCCGTCTCGTTTTCGCCCTGCCCCTCCAGTTTCTCGTAGGCCAGGAAAGTATCGCCCAGGCCCATGAACAGCTGGAAGAGGTAGCGGTCGTCCTTCTCGGACGGGGTGCCGAACAGGGCAGCTTCGGCGCCCTCGCTGCGGGTCACGTGCAGGCCGGTGACCCGGAACGGTTCCTCATATTGGTGCAGGAGCCGTGTCTCTGTCACCATCCGGTTCGTCTGGTACCCACCAGACTGGAACCAGTAATCGTGTTGCATCTGGACCATCCAGACCAGCTTGGCCTGCCACTGGATGTCATCCACTTGCGCAGCGGTGTAGGCTACCTTGCCGTAGAAGGAATAGACCGCGCCATTCTCCTCCAGCGGTTGCAGGGGCGCCATCACGGTTGTCTGGCCCTGGTCGTCCACCCAGGAGCTAAAGCCGTATTTGGCCGCCAACGTCGTGTCTGGGGCGACGTTGGTCGTCACCAACAAAAAGGGCGTTAGGCGCAGGTCGGCGGTGGAGTGATCCAGGTCCTGGACGTTGCCCAACTCGTCATCTGGCCAATCCAGGGCGGTGGTCGAGTAACGAAGGTGGCTGTTGTCTTCCGGCTGGATCGCGATCTCGATAGTCTGGATGCCGCCGGTTGCCATCTGCCCGCCGGTGCTCAGGTCAAGCGCTGCGGTGTAATCGGTTAGAGCGAAGGGTGACAGATCTTGTCCATCGGGCACCCCGTCGCCGTCGTCGTCTTCATCCCACAGGTTAGGTATGAGATCGCCGTCCACGTCAGCGTTGAAGGCCTCGCCGTGCTCGGCGCCATTCTCGTTCAGGGCAGAAGCCCACTCGCGCGTATCCGCAAGTCCATCATGGTTTGAGTCGGTGCCCAAGGGGTCGGAATCCCAATGCTTGCCACCCAGGTCAAAGCCATCGAGCTCCTCTTTGTCGGATATTGCATCGTAGTCGCTGTCGACACTGTCGGGGTCGGTGCCCAGGCAGAGTTCAAGCGTATCAGCGAGCCCGTCACCGTCAGTGTCCACCCCGGGCTCGCCTTCACCACACCGTCGGAGCGCTCCGCCGTTTTCGGGCGCCTGCAACATCTCGGTCGTAACCGTTGGCAACGTCAGGTCTTCGACCGTAGTAGCCTGCTCCGTCGTGTCGCTCGCAGCTGTGGTCGTTTCCAGTCCCAGGGCGCCAAGCATCTCTGGCACGGCGGCGGCCCGCGTCTCCGCGGCCTCCGCCCGCCGTTCCTGGAACCGCAGTACGCCCTCTGCCTGCAGCAGGGGAGACACCAGCATGATGGGGATCAAGGTTAGGACGATGAGTGCGTAGCATAGCTGTCGGTTCCGGCGATAAGTGCGGAGCATGACGGCCGTCAACAGGGCCAGTATAAATAGAGTCAGGCTGGACGGCGCGACGCGATGCACAGGGCTGGCCAGCCGAGAAAGTAGAGTGGTCAGCGCGTTCTCGCTGGCGCCTGCATCGGTTGCCACGGCGGCCGGATCAGCCGCAGGCTGAGCGCTCTCATCCGCTGCAGCCATCGCCGGGCCGAGAGGCATGTCAGCATCGACAAAAGGAATCCGGCCGGCTGGGGCCGGCAGATTGCCCTCCAGGCGCCAGGCGCCGTCCGCGCCCTTCACGGCCTTGGGCAGCGCCTCGACCTGCCCGAAGCCGGAGAGGTCCACCCGCATGCGGATGCGGGCGCCGTACTGCCGGTTGACCTCGGGCATCTCCAGGTCTAATAGCTGGCGGACAGGCAAGCCGGCGCTGTCGACCCACAGCTCGCCCTGGCCGCTCATGCTCTGCAAACTGGGGAGGGGCTGAAGGTTCAGCCCGGCCGGCGCGCCGGGTTCGGCCTGTAGTTCCGCCTCGGCCTGTTGGCGCACATATTCGGCGAAGCGCGGCCCGCTCACCACAAAGGCGTAGCGAGCCAGTTCCGGATGTCCCTCGGGCGAATCCAGCAGAACGACCTGCTCGGCCGCCGCCAGGTAGCCCAGGATGTCGTTGGTCTGGTTGGCCAGGTTGAGAATATCCTCGACCGGCTTCAGCTCACCGCCCTGGAGCATGAAGGACTGCCCGTCGTCGCGTAGCAGCGTCGCCGACTGGGATCGACCCACGCCCACCACCCGCAGCTCAATGTAGGCCTGCTCGGGTAGGACGACCGCGCCGTCGAGGGCGAGATGAAGGGCCGTGTCTTGCTGGCCAATCATCTCGGGCAGCGCCCTGGGAACCAGCGTCTGGTCGACGTCTGAGAGAAAGCGATAGCTACCCGCTTTCTGGGCATTCTGCCAGGCGCGCTGTACCATCTCGGTGGGCGGGTCCTCGCTCGCCAACGACCGCAGTTGCTGACCTGCGCTGTTGAGGGTATCGGCGCGCGCAATTACCGCTGGCAGAATCAAGATCGCGATCACTGCTGCCATACCCAGGATCAAGAACAACTGCTGCCGCTTGATAACTACTTGCTTTTTCATGGCTCTTACCTTTTGCTTCGTTTAACGTCTACAGCACGGGTTCAGAGGAGCAGGGAGTCCCGCGACGCTCGCCTTCGGATCGCCGCATCATCCCGGCATCTCATTCCCGCCTCTTTCCTCGTTGATAATCTCGAACAACTCCGTCACGCTCAGGGCCCGCGCGGAGCGTGACGAGACGAGAAGTAGCTCAGTGCTCCCGGGATCGACACCGATCATCAGTAGCTCTGGGTTTTGGCGCAGCAGCGTGATGGCGAAATCCGATTGCTCTGCGGTCAGGTCAAAGAGCAGGGCGCACGGATTCCAGGAGCGGATCAGGTCGGTAGCGTCGGCGGCCCCCGGCTCCACCGTGATCAGCTCCAGCGCCGAGAGGCGCTCGAGTTCGGCTTTTATTCCGGCCAGGAAGACGGAATCACCGCACAATACCAGTCGTGAACCAGCAACCATTGCTGCCTCGATCCCCACCTATAATCATCCTTGCTACCTACCGGCACAGTAGCAAAAATGTGCCGGCGTGTCACTAGCGAAAGCGATAGTGCGAGAACTGCAGAAGCGATAGTCTGTTCAAACAAAAAGGGGGGAAGAAGAGAAGCGGAGCGGGAGAAGTGTAGCCGGGTCAGCGCGCAAGCCCATGGCGGGCGGCATAGGCAATCACCTGGGCACGATTCTCAAGATGGAGACGCTCCAGGATGCGGCCCATGTGGTAGCGGATTGTTGCTTCGCTGAGATATAGGGCCTCGCCAATCTGGGCATAGGTCAACCCCTGGGCGACCAACGTCAGGATCTCGCGCTGGCGCCCGGTTAGGTCGGCCGGCACCTTTTCCACGGGCTTCTCGACGGGCCGCGCCTGGCGGGCGAACTCCTCCAGCAGCCGCGCCGCCAATTGGGGCGGGAGAGCAGCGCCACCCCGTTCCACCTGGGCGACTAACTCCAGGAAGCGCTCGGCGCTTTGGCTCTTGAGCAGGTAGCCGCAGGCGCCGCTCTTAATCGCCTCGAAGAGATCTTCGTCGCTGCTGGAAACGGTCAGCATTACAATTTTAATCTGCGGCATCTCCGCCTTAATCAGCCGCGTCGCCGCCAACCCGTCGCACTCCGGCATCTCGATGTCCATCAGGATCAGGTCGGGCCGGAGGCGGCGCACCCGCTGCAGCGCCTCCAACCCATTGCTGGCTGTGCCCACCACCTCGTAGCCGCTGCTGGTCAGCAACCCCTGGAGGGACTGGCGGAAGAGGGCGTGGTCGTCGACGAGGAGGATCTTCATAAGGCACCCCGTTTACCGTTCACCGGCAGCTCCACCACCACCTGCGTGCCCTGACCAACCCTTGCGATCACCTGCAGGTTACCGCCCAGCTCGTCGGCCCGCTCGCGCATTGATTGCAGGCCATAGCCGTCGGCCTGCCGTACCACCACTCCTGGGTCAAACCCCTGGCCATCGTCGCAGATGGTAACCTGCAGCAGTGGCCCTGCATCGATAAACTCTATTTCAGCTCTTGCCGCGTGGGCATGCTTACGGACATTCGCCAGAGCTTCCTGGATAATGCGCATCAGCTGCACCTCGACGACCGGCGCCAGACCCTCTGCCTCAATCTCCACTGGTACTTTCAGCGCGACCGGCAGACCATATTGCTGGCTGAAGCGGGTAAGATAGAGGCAGAGGGCCGGGAAGAAGGACAGATCAGCGGAGAAGACCGTCTTGGCGCCCAGCAGATAATCGCGCACGTCGGCCTCCGCGGCAATCGACATCTTTGCCATTTCTTCTAGGCATCTGTCGGTCTGCGCCGTCTCCCCCTGGGCTAGCAGAAGCCTTGCCGTGCTCGCCTGGAGATGCGTGGCCGCAAGCGTCTGACCGAGGCTGTCGTGCAGCTCGCGTGCCAGCCGTTCGCGCTCCTGCAGTGTAGCCTGCGTTCGTTCCTCTTTGAGAAGTTCGGCCTGGGCCCGCTTTTCTTCTGTCACGTCGTGTAACAGGAGCAGACGCCCCACTTCCAGCCCGCGCCAGTCGCGTAATGCAGAAGATTCCAGAGCATAAAAGCGAGATTCTGGCCCCGTCCCCTGCTGGATTTCGGTCAGCGCTGCTCTGTTGCCGCTGGAATCCGGAAGCGTAGCGGTCGCGGCGGGGAGTAGCGCCTCGGCGGGATGGCCCAAGATCTGCTTGCTCGGCAGCCCCAGGATAGCCTGCGCGGCTGGGTTAAGGCTGGCCACCCGCCCCTGCGGATCCAGTACTATCAATCCCTCCGGCATCTGGTCAATGACCCATTGTCGCGCCAGGGGAACTGGGTCGAAGATGCGCAGACCGAAGAGGGCGACGGCATAGACCAGAAACAGATAGCCAAGCATGAGCACGTCGAGGGGTAGGGGAGAGCGAATCCGGTTTGTCGCCTCCAGTAGGTAGAGCACGCGCGCCCCGACCTGGCCAACGAGGATGAGCGCGACGGAGAGGCGTTGCGCCGGCGAACGGAGGAATAGCCAGGCAAAAAGGAGGGCGTTGACGATGCCCAATCCGTATCCGTAGGCGATGATCAACCAGGTTACCGGACCGCGAAGTGGCGTGAGCATTCCGTTGAAGGTGAAGCCAAGCCAGGCCAGGTGATGCAGATCGTTGGTCAGGATCAACGTCAGGTAGAGCAGCGGCACCAGCGAGAGTAGAAGCAGGTTGCGCCGCGTGAGCCAGCGGCCGGGCCAGGTATATTCGAAGACAAAGCAGGTGATAGCAGTGATAGCGGGTAGTTGCCAGGCAGCCTGAAACTTGAGCCAGAAGATCTTTGCGGCGACGTCGGTGGCCGCAACTTCCATACCGGCGCCGGCTGCCCACAGGGCGGCAAACAGACTGCCCACTGCAAATGGTAGCGCCCCGGAGACACCGCGGCGGCGCGAGGCGTAAAAGGAGAGCACGACCAACAAGATCGTCGTCAAGACGGACGGCCAGATATCAGGTTTGTAGACGTAGACCCCGGTCATGAATGAGCATCCCTCCTGGCGGGCGACCGGTCGGTACCTGAAGGCACAAACCTGCAGGACCGGAGATCGACCGGCGAACACTTTATCTACGCTATTTTACCATCTTTGCCAAGTGTGGATCAATCCGGCCAGGATCATGCTTTCAGCTGGTTCAGGCCCCTTTAAGGGTACTGTCCATATTCGTGTCGGGTAGCAGGAGGCCATTACTGACCTTCCGCCCCCTGTCGGGTAAGGGAGGACACGTCACCGTGCCTCCCTCCCCTAAGAACCG
>JAVVFG010000086.1:0-12682 GCA_032260445.1 Anaerolineae bacterium
TCCCTCTTCGAGCAGTCCATCGCCGGCCAGACCTTTCACGGCGAGACCTTCCCCGTCTACTGGCCCAATCTCGGTCCCGAAGTCTACGCTGCCTTCTACGGCGCCGAGCTCGTCTACGGTGAAGTCACGTCCTGGTCCATCCCCTTGATGCGCGACGAGGCAGACGCCAGCCACCTGCGCCTCGACCTGGACAATGACACCTTCCACACCCTGGAGGCCATGACCGCGCTGGCTCTTGAGCGCTGCCCCGGCCGCTACCTCGTCGGCTATACCGACCTGCATCCCGGCCTCGACTGCGTGGCCGCCTGGCGCGATCCTCAGCAGCTCTGCCTCGATATGATCGACCGGCCGGAGCTCGTCGACACGTTGGCGCACAAGGCTATCGCCGATTTTGAGACCATCTACGACCACTTTGACGCCATGCTCAAGGCCGCCGGGCAGCTCTCCGTCAGCTGGATGGGTATCCCCTCGCGCGGCCGCATGCACCTGCCCAGCTGCGACTTCGCCTCCATGATTTCGCCGGCCTTTTTCCGCCGCTTCGGCTTGCCCATCTTGCAGCGCGAAGTACGCACTATGACCCGCAACGTCTTTCACGTCGACGGTAAAGGCGTCGCACGCCACCTTGAGACCATCCTCAGCGTGCCCGAGGTTCATGCTCTGCAGTGGGTGCAGGGGATGGGCGACGACCAGCCCATCCTGCAGTGGCTGCCCTTCCTCAAGGATCTGCAGACCCGGCGCGTGCCCGTCGTCGTCGACCTGTCGCTGGCGGAGCTGGAGCCTTTTATTGCTGAGATGGCGCCCGAGGGCCTGTTCCTCTGGGTTGCCACCGGGAACGAAGCTGAAGAGCAGGCGGTGATCGACCGTCTGCTGCGTTGGTCATAAGGCCACGGCTGGCCCGGCCCGCGAGGAGGAAGTGTATGGGATGATTGGTCTAAGCTGACATGAAGAGATTTTCTGAAGTGCGCTAGTTTGATCCCTTCCCAAGGAGGAAGAACATGCTTAAGAGACTGTCCCTATTGCTGGTTCTGCTGCTGGCTCTGGCGCTGCTCGCTGCCTGCCAGGATGCGGCCGAGACCGTGGAGAACGTCGTCGAAGAACAAACCGAGCAGCAAGAAGAAGAATCGGCGGCTCCGGCCGCGATTAACGGCGACAAATGGTGTGCCGGCACCGACATTGTCTTTTTCCCCGGCGGCCCACCTGGAGGCCCCTTCGCCACCGTCGTCTATAACGGCGCGCTGGCAGCCGCTGCCGACCTCGGCCCCAGTGTCGAATACGTCTGGTCCGACTGGAACCCTGAGCGCATGGTGACCCAGTTCGGTGAGGCCATTGCGACCAACCCGGACGGCATCGCCATTATGGGCCATCCTGGAGATGACGCCTTCGGTCCGCTGGTCGACGAAGCCGTCGAGCAGGGCATTATCGTCACCAGCCAGAACACCACCCTGGCCGAGCTTGAAGGTCGCTACGCTTCGACAGGCTTCGGCTACGTGGGCGCCGAGCTCTACGCCGCCGGCTACGCCCTCGGCGCCGAGTCCGCAAGCCGCTTCAACCTGGGCTCCGGCGACCGGGCGATGGTCTGGGGGCTACTGGCGCAAGCCGGGCGCGGCGAGCGCACCCGCGGCGTCATTGACGCCCTTGAAGAAGCCGGGTTGACCGTCGACTATCTCGAGATTGACGATGCCACCAACGCCGAGGCCGCGGCAGGTGTGCCCACCTTCGTCGGCTACGTCTCCGCCAACCCCGACGTGCGGCTGGTGGTGACCGACCACGGCGCGCTGACGGCGACGCTGGAGACCTATCTGACCTCGGCGGACCTCGGCCCGGACGATGTCTTTGCCGCCGGCTTTGACCTTTCGCCAGCGACCGTCGAGGCCATCCGTGGCGGCTGGACCGACCTGGTGATTGACCAGCAGCAGTGGCTGCAGGGCTATCTGCCCATCTTGCAGATCTGCCTCACCCACAACTATGGCTTTACTGGTCTGCACATCAACACCGGTGCCGGCTTCGCCCACGCGGACAATATCGAAATGCTGGCCGACCTTGTCCAGCAGCAGATCCGTTAATCGTGATTCAGCACGGGAGGAGGGTGGGCTGGCTCGCGGCCGGCCCGCCCCTCCCGGTCCGGAGTGACTATGGAAGAGCAATACAGGCTGGAGCTACGCAACATCTGCAAATACTTCGGCGAAGTGCGCTCGTTGCATAACGTCGACTTCAAGCTGGGGCAGAACGAGGTGGTCGGCCTGCTCGGCGACAACGGCGCCGGCAAGTCCACCCTCATCAAAATCATCACCGGCTACCACCAGCCCACGAGCGGCGAGATCTACTTCAACGGCCAGCGCGTCGAGAACCTCAGCGTGCCCCGCGCCCGCCAGCTCGGCGTCGAGACCGTCTACCAGGAGCGCGCTCTGGCCGAGCTGCAGACCCTCTGGCGCAACATCTTTCTCGGCCGCGAGCTATCCAACCGCTTCGGCTTCTTGCGCGTCGGGGAGATGAGACAGGAGACGAACCGCCTCATGCTAGAGAGCATGGGCTTCACCTCCAGCGCCGTCGATCCTGATTCGAAGATTGCCACCTTTTCCGGCGGCGAGAAACAGGGCGTCGCCATCGTCCGCGCGCTCTACTTCGAAGCCGACATTATCGTGCTCGACGAGCCGACGATGGGTCTCAGTCTTAAGGAGACGGACAAGCTAGTTAACTTCGTACGCAACATCAGGAAAGCGGGCAAATCGGCTATCTTCATCGACCACAACATCGTGCACGTCTATAACGTCGCCGACCGCATCGTCGTGCTCGACCGGGGACAGGTCGCTGGCGAATTTGTCCGTGACGAGCTTACGCTCGACCAGCTGATGGAAAACATGATCCGTATTGCCGAGACCGGCAGCTTCTAGGATCGCGAACAGGAAAAGCGATGAATACAGACGTCGAACAAACCATGGTAGTCGAGCCAGTGGAGACAGCGAGCTTTCAAGTGCGGTTGCGGCGCCTTCTGCGCGGGAACGCGACGCAGCTGGGCATTCTCGCCGTCTTCCTGGTCGTGTGGCTCTTCTTCATAATAGCCGCTCCGGAGACTTTCCTCTCCTCGCGCATCTACCGCGCGTTCATGTCTACCGTGCCCTTCTTTGCCATCATCGCCATGCCTCTCACCCTGGCCATTATTGCTGGCGAGATTGACCTTTCCTTCCCGTCCATCATGGCGATGGGCATGGTTGCCTTCGCCCTCGCCTACCGGGCGACGGACAGCGTGGCCCTCGGCGTCGCCGCGGCGCTGGCCGCCGGCACGCTCATCGGGCTCACCAACGGGCTAATCGTCGCCGGGCTAGGCATTCCCTCGCTGGTGGCCACACTCGGCACCCAGTTCTTCTGGCGCGGCGCCTCCCTCGTCATTCTCGACGGCCAGGGCGTCACGCTCGTCGAAGCCCGCGAATCTCCCGTCTTCCAGGCGCTCGTCGGCGAGACCATTGGCCGTATCCCGAATCAGATGTGGTGGCTGCTCGCCGTGACTATCGGCACCTGGTTCTTGCTCAATCGCCACCGCCTCGGCGCGCACATCTATCTCATTGGCGACAACATCGACAGTGCCCGCCTCATGGGCGTCAACGCCGTGCGCACGCGGCTCATGGTCTTTGCCCTCATCGGGCTCGCCGCCGCCTTTGCCGGGGTTCTGGCCAGCTTCCGCACCTCCTTCTTCTGGCCCAGCCTCGGCGAAGGCTATCTGCTGCAGACCCTCGGCGCCGTCTTTCTCGGCGGCACCTCCGTCTTTGGTGGTGTCGGCACCATTCTCGGCACCTTCCTCGGCAGCTTTATCATCGGCGCCATTGGCGCCGCGATTGTCGCCATCGGCCTGACCGGCTTCTGGACGCAGCTTATTTATGGCCTCATCCTCGTCATCAGCGTCTCCATGCACGGTATCGTGCAGCGGCGCGTGCGCTAGTCGAGTTAGTACGCGGGCCAGACTAGCACGATAGTTGACGTCCGTTGTCCAGAATAGTAAAATGTTAACGTTCCCGTTAACGCTAACAATCCGCCCAGCAAGGGTTTCATCATGACCGGTCCCATGAAACGACTGACGATCAAAGACGTCGCCGCCGCTGCCGGCGTCTCCACGCAGACGGTCTCGCGCGTGATCAACGAGCGGCCCGACGTGGCCGACGCCACGCGACAACACGTCACCGCGGTGATCGAAAAGCTTGGCTACCGCCCCAGCGCGCTCGCCCGCAGCATGATCCGCCGTCGCAGCTATACCCTCGGCGTGGTCACGGCCGGGCTGAAATATATCGGTCCGTCACGCGTGCTCCACGGCATTACCGACGCGGCCGAGCAAGAAGGGTACGGCGTGCTGTTGATCCAGCTCCCTAGTTTCGGCTCGACAGCGGTCGAGCCAATCCTCGACCGGCTCGTCGAACGGCGGGTGGAAGGAGTCATTTGGGCGGTGGCCGAAGTTGGCGATAACCACGTCTGGCTGCAGGACCATGCAGCGCGGCTCGGTGTGCCTGTCGTCGTCACCAGTACGCGCCAGCAGCCCGATACCTACGTGGTTAATATTGATAACTACGAGGGGGGCCAGATGGCGACGCGCCATCTGATCGAGCAGGGTTACCGTCACATCGGCCATATCAGCGGGCCGCTCGATTGGTGGGAGGCACAGCAACGTAAGGCGGCCTGGGGTGATGTGCTCGCCGAGGCCGGCCTGCGCACGGATGGTGACACCTGGGTCAGCGGAAACTGGTCGTCGCGCAGCGGGCTGCATGCGGCCGAGCAGCTCTTCGCGCAGTATCCCGAGATGGATGCCGTGTTTGTCGCCAACGATCAGATGGCCTTGAGCGTGCTACAACTGGCTGCCTCCCGCGGCCTGCAAGTGCCACAAGAGCTGGGTGTGGTCGGCTTCGACGGCATTCCCGAAGCCCCCTACTTCTGGCCCGCTCTGACCACCGTCGACCAGGACCAGCACCAGTTGGGCACGAGTGCGGTACAGGCGCTGATCCGCATGATTGACGGCGATCAGAATGGGGAGGAACGACCCCCCAAGAACCGTCTCGTCTTGCACCCGAAACTGATCGTGCGCGCCAGTTCACGGCCTGCGTTAACTGCCCACCTGTCATCACAAAGTAAATGAGAGGAGGTAAGTATCTGGGAGAAAGCAAACAGGAAGAAAACAACGTCCTCTGTTGTGTGGTCCCAAGGCAAACCTTGAAACAAAAGTGAGGAGAACCATGAATCAGAAACTAGGCATACTCGTGTTGTTGCTGCTGGCCCTGGCCCTCGTTGCCTGTGGCGGCGAGACAGCAAGCCCGACTGAAGAGGTCGCTCCTGCCGCCGGCGACACGCCCGCCGCGCAAACCGAACCTGTGGAGGAGCCCGAAGCTACCGAAGGCGAGATTGCCGGCCGGCTGTTAATCTGGGTGCAGCAGGCCAACCAGGATGTGTTCGAAGAGACAGTTCTGGACGAATTCCAGGCGCAGTACCCGGACGTTACCATCGAATGGGTTAACTATCCGCCCGACGAGGTCGCCAACCAGCTCCAGGTTGCCATCCAGGGCGGCACAGGCGCCCCCGACCTGGCCGTTACCGAGCATCGTTCCATCCCACGCCTGGTCGAATTGGGTGGATTGGTTGACCTCACCAGCCAGCTAGAGCCGTACATGGCCAACCTCAATGCCGCGGCCCTTGACTCCGGTTCCAAGGATGGCGAGTATTATTCTGTGCCCTGGGACGTTGGCCCGGTGATGACCTTCTACCGCCGCGACATCTTCGAGGCTGCCGGCCTTGCCTCCGCGCCCGAAGAAGTGAGCGAGTTGATCGGCACCTGGGATGAGTTCCTCGACGTCTGCATTCAAATCAAAGAAGAAACAGGCGCCAACTGCTTTGCCCTGAACAAGGCCAACAACTACGGCGACGTTTACTTCAACATGCTCTGGCAGCAAGGGCTGGGTTTCGTCGACGACGAGGGCAACATCGCCGTCGATTCGCCCAAGCACGTGGCCACGCTGGAGACGCTTGCCCAGTTCTGGGAAGCCGACGTCGTCTCCGACGAGCTGGAGTGGAATGACGGCTGGTATGCCGAGCTCAACGCCTCTCTTGACGCTCCCGCGGTGACCCCCGTCGCCACGGTTACGATCGGCTCGTGGATGGGCAACTTCCTTGAGGACTGGGTCGCCGCCGACCAGGCCGGCAACTGGGGCGTCGTGCCCATGCCGGCGATGGAAGCCGGCGGCGTCCGCGCGGCCAACCAGGGCGGTAGCGCCTTCATCATCCCTGAGCAAAGCACCAACAAGGAAGCTGCCTGGGTCTTCGCCGAGTTCATGGTCCTCAACGCGGACAATCACCTGGCGATCTACGAATACAGCGACTACTTCCCGGCCCTGGAAACGGTCTACGATGCGCCTCTCTTCTCCGAGCCGCAAAGCTACTTCGGCGACCAGGTTGGTCGCGAGACGGTTGCTGCCGTGGCGCCGCAAGTGCCGGAGGCCAATATCTACGTCGCGGAGAACGCCACCATCACGGGTGCGCTACAAACGGCGATTCAGAAAGTCGGTACTGGCGCGGCTGATCCTGCTGCCGCGCTCGAGGAGGCCGCGGAAACGGCACGCTTGGAGACTGGGCTCGACTGATCCGCCCCTCGCCATAACGTGAAAAGGGGGCCGGTCCCCGGCCGGCCCCTTCGATAGCTGGAGGAGACCGCCATGGAATCCATCCAAGATCATGCTGCTGTTCCCCCAAAGCCGATCGGTCGCCCCCGCAGCCGGTGGGGCGAGGTGCGCAAGTCCCGCTGGGCCTATGCCTTCATCAGCCCGTTCTACATCCTGTTTGCCATTTTCGGCCTCTGGCCAATGGCCTTCTCTGTCTATCTCAGCCTGACGGAGTGGAAGGGCGTGGGGCCGCTGGAGTTTGTCGGCTTCGAGAATTACACGCGGCTCGTGCGGGATACAGTTTTCTGGCAGTCGATGCGCAATGGCATCATCCTCTTCGTCCTCTACGTGCCGCTCATGCTCTTTCTGGCACTGGTCCTGGCTGTGATTCTCAACTCCGGCCGCGTGCGTGGCTACCGGATTTTTCGCACGATCATCTTCATGCCGTTCATCACCAACATGATTGCTGCTGGCTTCGCCTTCCGCATCTTGTTTACGCACCAGAATGGGCTGATTAACATCGGTCTGGGCACGCTGGGCCTCGATGCCGTGCCCTGGTTGGAGAGTGTCTGGTGGGCGCGTATCACACTCAGTATCCTGATTATCTGGGCTTGGCTCGGCTACAATATGGTGATCATGATGGCCGGGCTGCAGACCATCCCTCACGATCTCACCGAAGCAGCGCTCGTCGACGGGGCGACGCCGGTCCAGGCCTTCTTCCGCATCACCATTCCTTTGATGCGGCCCGTCATCCTGTTTACCGCTGTCACCTCGACCATTGGCAGCTTTGGCCTCTTCGCCGAGGTTGCCTCGCTCACGGAGGGAGGACCGATCAATGCGACCCTCACGCCACTGATCCGCATCTATAATGTTGCCTTTGGTGGCCTGCGCCTTGGCTACGCCTCTGCCCTCGCCTACACCTACTTTGCCATCATCTTCTTCCTCACGATTTTTCAGGTCCGTTACGGGCGCGAACGTTAGGCACACTAGCTCCGGGAGAAAGAGCCAATGACAGCGAGAGCGTTTCGAGAGAGCCTGATTACCATCCTGATCCACGTCCTGCTGGTCGTGCTCTCCGCCTTTATGATCCTGCCGTTCGGCTGGATGCTGGCGACCAGTTTCAAGTTGCCGCAGGATGTATTCGGCTATCCCCCCATCCTGTTTAACGAAAATTCCAGCCCGATCCACTACAGGTTCCTCCTTGAGGAGAAGAACCTGCTCAGAATTCTCTGGAACACCTTTTTTGTCGCCTTTTCGGCCACCTTCCTCAGCCTCTTCTTCTGCTCCCTCGGCGGCTACGGCTTCGCCAAGTATCGTTTTCCAGGCAAGAACGTCCTCTTCGCTTTTCTCCTCGCCACCATGATCGTTCCTTTCGCCGTGACGATGGTCCCTTCGTTTATCGTCGTGCGCGAGTTCGGCTGGGTCGACACTTTTTATGCCCTGATCATCCCGGGCGCAGCCAATGCTTTCGGCATTTTCTTTATGCGCCAGTACATCTCTTCGATCAGCGACGAGTTGCTCGACGCGGCGCGCATCGACGGCGCCACCGAGTTTGGCATCTACTGGCGGATCATTGTGCCCATTATCGTGCCCGGCCTGACAAGCCTAGGCCTCATCTTTTTCATGGGCTCGTGGAACAACTACGTCTGGCCGCTGATCATCCTCAAGACGCCGGCCAGATTCACCATGCCGTTGGCGATTGCCAGTTTTGGTGGCGCCGTCGGTCTCAGTAACTATCCGGGCCAGATGGCCATGGCCGTCATCAGCATTATTCCCCTGCTGATCATCTTCCTCCTTTTCCAGCGTCGCTTTGTGGAGGGTGTGATGGCTGGGGCGATCAAATCCTAAGCGGAGGCACGCCGTATGGCAGAACGAAGCTGGCATGAGCTCTTGACCGAATACAGCGAGACTTTGAGTACCCTTGCCGCGGCAGACGCGCGATTTCTGGAGGAAGATGGCGCGCTGCCTGCCTGGGTCAAACAACTGATGGCCCTTCAGCTTGACGCTGTCTTCAACCACCCGCGCGGCGTCCGCTGGTACGGGCGGCGCGCTCAGGAGCTGGGGGCAACGAGCGAGCAGATTGTGGAAGCGCTGCGTATCCTCTCCATTTTCGCCGGGCGGCCGGCGCTGGTGACAGGGGCAGAGCGGCTGCGCGACCTCAAATAAACGATGACAACTTGATGAGGAGACAAACGCCAACGTAAAGTGCGACGAGCGCACCTACGCCAAAGCAATTGAGAGAGGATAATGAATAGAGACGACACCGGAAAAATGCTCAGGGCCGGCAGGGCCGTTCTTGCCGTCGAATTTGGCTCGACACGCATCAAGGCAACCCTGATCGGCGAGGACCATACACCAATCGCATCGGGAAGCCACGACTGGGAAAACCGCTACGAAAACGGCGTCTGGACCTATTCTCTCGAAGATGTCTGGACCGGCCTGCAAGCAGCCTATCAGCATTTGCGGGACGCAGTGCTGGAGACATACGACATCCCGCTCCAGACCGTTGGCGCCATCGGCTTCAGCGGCATGATGCACGGCTACATGCCGTTCGACAAGGACGAAAATCTGCTCGTCCCGTTCCGGACATGGCGCAACACGATAACCGGCGAGGCATCAGAAGCACTCGCGGAGCTGTTCCAGTTTAATATTCCGCAGCGGTGGAGCATTGCGCACCTCTATCAGGCCACATTGAATCAGGAACCTCATGTCAAAGACATCAGTTACCTGACAACGCTTGCCGGCTACGTTCACTGGAAACTGACGGGGCAACCTGTGTTAGGTATTGGCGAAGCATCAGGTATGTTCCCCATCGATAGTAAAACGAATGACTACGATGCCGGCATGATGGCCTTGTTCGACGAACGGCTGAAAACGGAAGGCATCTCGTGGGCGCTCCAGGAGATTCTGCCCGAAGTCCTTCTGGCAGGAGAGGCAGCAGGCGTTCTGAGCGAAGAAGGCGCACGGTTGCTCGATCCTGCAGGGCAACTGCAGGCGGGTATTCCCCTCTGCCCCCCCGAGGGCGATGCTGGCACTGGCATGGTCGCAACGAACAGCGTTGCCGAGCGCACGGGCAATGTTTCCGCGGGGACATCCGTCTTTGCGATGATCGTCTTGGAAAAACCTCTTTCGACCGTCTATCCCGAGATCGACGTGGTGACGACGCCGACGGGCAAGCCGGTGGCCATGGTTCATAGCAACAACTGCACGTCCGATCTGAATGCGTGGGTCGATCTGTTCCGCGAATTCGGCGATGCGTTTGGGATGGAGATCAGCCAATCCGACCTGTTTGAACGGCTCTATCAACAGGCGCTTACCGGCGACGCGGATGGTGGGGGACTGCTAACCTACAATTACGTTTCCGGCGAGCATATCACCCACTTTGAAGAGGGCCGTCCTCTGTTCGTCCGTACACCCAACAGCCGTTTCACCCTGGCGAATTTCATGCGTGTGCATCTTTTCTCGGCGCTGGCGACATTAAAGATCGGCCTCGACATCCTTTTTGAAAAGGAGCAGGTGAAGATCGACCGGGTCCGTGGCCATGGTGGCTTCTTCAAAACGAAGGAAGTCGGTCAACGGATTATCGCGGCGGCGATGAATGTCCCCGTTTCGGTAATGGAGACCGCGGGCGAGGGCGGCGCGTGGGGCATCGCCCTGCTTGCCGCCTACATGCTGCAAAAGGAAAAAGATGAAACCCTGGAAGCCTATCTTGCCAACAAGGTTTTTGCCGGGATAGCGGGCACAACGGTAGATCCCGAGCAAAGGGATATTCATGGTTTTGCTGCGTTCATGGAACGTTACCAGAAGGGACTAAGCGTCGAAAGAGCTGCCGTGGAAGTTCTGCAGTAGCAAGTGGAAGGATAAGGAAACGAGAAACGAACATGCTGGAAAAGCTAAGAGAAGAAGTTGCGCGCTTACACGCGGAACTGCCCAAGAACAACCTGGTTGCCTGGACCAGCGGCAATATCAGCGCCCGCGACCCCGAAACCGATCTCGTCGTGATCAAGCCCAGCGGCGTGATATATGAGGATTTGACCCCGGAGAAGATGGTCGTGGTCGACCTGCAGGGCAACGTCGTCGAAGGCGATCTAAAGCCCTCTTCCGACACCGCCAGTCACTGCTATCTTTATCGCAGCATGCCCGGCGTACACGGCGTCGCCCACACGCACAGCCGCTACGCGACGGCATTCGCCATTCTCGGCCGCGACATTCCCTGCGTCACGACGGCGATGGCTGACGAGTTTGGGGGCCCCATCCCCTGCGGCGGCTTTGCCCTCATCGGCGGCGAGGAGATCGGCCAGAAGGCGCATGAGGTCTTGCGCGATTCGCGCAGCCCCGCCTGCCTCTTGCAGAACCACGGCATTTTCGCCGTCGGCGACAGCCCGGAGGCCGCCGTCAAAGCCGCCATCATGACCGAAGACAACGCCGCCATCGTCTGGACCGCCCTCCAGCTCGGCGACGCCGTGCCGATTGCGCAGGAGGACGTGGCTCGCCTGCACGAGCGCTACCGGACAGAGTATGGACAGTAAGGCAGGAGCTCGTAGGACGACGACCGCAATGGAGCCCCCTCATGACCCTTTCCGAACCGTCACTCCAGCTGGGTGCCGCCTATTACCCTGAACATTGGCCGGAGGCGCGTTGGCCCGAAGACGTGCGCCTGATGCGCGCGGCCGGCTTTACCGTCGCCCGTCTGGCCGAGTTTGCCTGGTCGACGCTCGAGACGCAGGCTGATGGCTTTCACTTCGACTGGCTCGACCGCGCCATTCGCCTACTCGCCGAAAACGGGATAGCCAGCGTCCTGGGTACGCCCACGGCGGCACCGCCGGCCTGGCTGATCCAGGAACAGCCACAGCTGATGGCCGTAGGTGAAGACGGGCGGCCCGTGCAGTTTGGCAACCGCTGCCACTACTGCGTCAATGCGCCGGAGCTTCATGAGGCGATGCGGCGCATCGTCGGCGCCATGGCCGCGCATTTCGCGAACAACCCGCACGTCATCGGCTGGCAACTCGACAATGAATACAACCGCGTCTGTTACTGCGAGCGCTGCCGGGCCGCGTTCCAGGCCTTTCTGCAGGCGCGCTACGGCACGCTCGACGCCCTCAACGCAGCCTGGACCACCCGCTACTGGAGCCAGACCTACTCTGACTGGGCGCAGATCCCGATCCCCCGCGGCCGGCATAACCCCGGTCTCATGCTGGCCTTCAAGCAGTTTGTCACGGAGAGCTACCGGCGCTTTCAACAGCTGCAGATCGAGCTCCTCCGCCCCCATCTACGAGAGGATGTGTGGATCACGCACAACTTTATGGGCTGGTTTCCTGGCTTTGACCATTATCAGCTGGCCGAGCCGCTTGACCTCGTCTCCTGGGACTGGTACATCGGCACAGGTCACCACGATTACCTGCGCACGGGCGCCATTCACGACCTGACACGGGGCTTCAAGCGGCAGAATTTCTGGCTCATCGAGACGCAGCCGGGGAACGTGAATTGGTCGGGGATCAACAACAGCCTGAACAAAGGCGAAGCGCGGGCCATGGCCTGGCACGCCATCGCCCACGGCGCCGACGCGATTCTCTACTGGCAGTGGCGTTCGGCCCTCGGCGGGCAGGAGCAATACCACGGTACGCTGGTCGACCAGTCGGGGCAGCCACGGCCCTTCTACGACGAAGCCCGGCAGATAGGGGCTGACCTGGCGGCCGTGGGTGAACTGCTCGCTGGCAGCAGCGTTCCTGCTGAGGTGGCCCTGCTCAACGATTACGACAGCCGCTGGTCGATCAGCTGGCAAGCGCACCACGAAGATTTCGACTACGTCGCGCACTTTACCCACTACTACCGGCCGCTGGCTGCGCGCAACGTGGCCACGGACGTGATCAGCGCCGGCGCCGGCTTGAGCGGCTACGTATTGGTCATCGCCCCGGCCCTGCTCATCCTCGACCAGGCGCGCGCAGAGGCGTTGTCCAGCTATGTCGACGGCGGGGGCCATTTGGTGCTCACCGCCCGTACCGGCATGAAAGACCGCGACAACGCCCTTTTGCCGGCGCGCCAGCCGGGACCAC
>JAVVFG010000087.1:0-12549 GCA_032260445.1 Anaerolineae bacterium
GCTCTGCAGCCAGGCCATGTTCCCCTCTTCCAGCATCTGGAAACGCGGGTCAATGCCCGCCTCAGCCGGGTGGGTGCGCAAGATCTGCGCGCACAGCTCGTGGATGGTGCCAATCCGTGCCGCGTCCAGCTCGCGCTGTATCCCCTCCCACTTGGCCGATTCCGGCGCCCCCGCCGGCAACCCCCGCGTGTACTTGTCAACCTCGTCGCGGACGCGATTCCGCATCTCGCGCGCCGCCTTGCGTGTGAAGGTAATCGCCGCGATCCGCCGCGGCGGGGTCCCCTTCTCCAGGAGCGCCAGGTAGCGCCCGACGAGCGTGCGTGTCTTGCCCGCGCCGGCCCCGGCCGTGACGACCACGTCCCGCTGCAGCGCCAGGACGGCGGGCTCCTGCTCGCCGCTGAGCTTGGCGGCGGCCACCAGAGACATCCGTTCGTTCATCGTCTGAACCTCGGCTTGAAATGCCAGCAAAAAGCCGCGGCGCTGCAGAAGTCGGGACAGCTACCGCGTGGCGGCGTTGGCACAAAAGCCCCGGCGCGGACCCCGTCGACGGCATCCCACGTATGGTTGATCGCTTGGGAGACTGCTTCTTCCAGATTCTCCGCGCTCAGCCGCAGCGGGCTCGGCCTGGCGTCGCGCACGTGCCAGTAAAAGCCGTCGCTCACCGTGCCCATCCCCAGGGCCTGTTCCGCGGCTAGCGCATACAGCGGAAGCTGCACGTGCTCGCCCTCCACTAGGCTGCGTTTATTGTAGCCCTGCGCCCCGGCTGATTTATAGTCGACGATCCGAATACCGTTGCCGCCGTCGCG
The DNA here is from genome assembly GCA_032260445.1 of Anaerolineae bacterium. Classification (GTDB taxonomy): domain Bacteria; phylum Chloroflexota; class Anaerolineae; order Promineifilales; family Promineifilaceae; genus JAAYYY01. The sequence continues at coordinate 807 of JAVVFG010000087.1, forward strand.
GTCGATGCGGTCGATGAAGCCGCTCAGCCTGATTGCTTCGCCGTCGCGACGCAGCCACAGCGGCCGCTGCTTGCCGAAATAATGCTCGAAGCTCGCAGGCACATACTCTCCGGCGGCTGCCGCCAGCTCGACCAGCGTCTTGCGCAGCGTCTCTGTGATTTCCGCGCGGGTCTCCGCCCACCACGCGGTGGGCCGGAAACCATACCTAGTGGGCGCCGCTTCCAGGACGCGCGGCGCCACCTCGTCAAGCGCTGCCGTCACCGCCTCCACGTCGGTACGCTGCGGCTCAGGCAGTCCCTCATACACCTGCTGCAAAATCGCGTGATAGATGCTTCCGAGCTGTGCCGCGTCCAGCGAGAAATCGCCACTCGGCCGCGGCCGTAGGGCCAGCGCGCGCTCGCAGAGAAAGCGATGCGCGCACGACAGGTACGTTTCTATCTGCGAGGCGCTCCATTCATACCCTTGCCCAAACGTCGCCCGCAACGTGCTCGCCATCTCCCCCAGGTCGCCATCATACCGGCCCGCCCGGCCCTGGTAGCGCTGCCGCAGGATGGCGGCCGCCCGCTGCAATAGCTGCCAGCGGTTCCACAGCGCCTCATCCTGCCCAATGTACCGTTCCGCCGCCAGACGATGGGCGACCAGCGCCTGCAGCAGCTCGGCATGGCTGGCAGCGCGCTGCGGGAGGACGACGTCTTGGCTGCCCTGCTCCTCCGGCTCCACGGCGACGAGGCGCTGCACCTCCGCCCAATACGGCGACGGTTCCCACAGCGCGCCGTCGTCGGCGAGCCGGCCGCGCACGAGCATCAGGCGCTGCCACGGCCGGGTGACCGTTTCGTAGAAATACTCGCGCTCGCGGCTGATCACCGACGATTCCAGCCGCAGCCCTGCCTCGCGCAGGTAGTCACGGTCTGTTTCGCGCAGGAACGGGTCCTCGCGCACCGTCGCCGGGAAGCTCCCCTCGCCGAGGCCAAGCACGGCAACCGCGGCGAAGGGCAGCCCGCGGGCCTCCAGCACGTTGGCGACGATAATCGCACCGTCCGGATCGCCTGCCGGCGCCAGGAAACTGGCGTCGATGGCGCCTGCCAGCTCCTGAAAGAACCGGCTGTAGCTGACCGGCTCCGGCTCGCTCAAGGCTGCTTCGGCAACGACCAGCCCGCGCAGCACCTCCTTGAGCGCCAGCAAGGCCGCCCGGTCGCGCACTTTGGCTGCTTCGTCCCCCTGCGCGAGATACGCGATCACCTGCAACGACTGCGCCGGCGGCACACTCTCCGGTCCCATCCCCTGCGGATCGTCGCCGATCAACCCCTCCAGCCAGGCGACGTATTCGCGGTAGGTGGCCCGCTGCGGCGGCCGCAGGCGCGCCAAGAACGCCTCAAACTTCGGCAGTAAATCCGGCCGGACCCTCTCCGTCGCTTGCGGCGCATCGTCGTCGTAGTCCGGCAACACAGCCGCCGCACGCCTCTGTTCGGCCTGCAGCGCTTCCTTCCACTGGCTCTCCCCGCCCACCACGCGCCCGCGCCGCGCAACCTCGTCCAGCGCTTCCGCGTCCCGCGGCTCGATGCCGATCGCCGCCTCCTCAGCACCAGGCAGCACAGCCTTCGCCCAGTCGAAATAGGGACTGCGCCACGCGGCGACAACCGCCGCCCGTGGTAGCGCGTAGCCGGTCTCACCATCGGCAGTAGGCAGCACCAGACGCAGCAGCTCGAGAATGGCGGCGACGAGCGGATTCCGCGCCAGCGGCGGCCCGTCCGGCGCGTAGATCGGCAACCCAAACGACGCCGCTGTCTCGGCGACGAACGGCGCATACGGCTCAAGATCACGCGCCAGCAGGGCGAAATGGTGCAGCGGCAGCCCGGTCTGCAGGTGCATCTCCTTCAGCCAGCGCAGCGCCTCGCGCACCTCGCCCGCACGGTCCGCTGCTGCCAGCATGCGCAGCGCATGCCCGCCCGCCTGTTGCTCGGCGCTGCGCTCGAAGAGGCCACCCTCCAGATGGCGGAGCCCTGGCTCGTCACAGCGCTTTCTCGCCGGCAGCGCCGTCGCCGTGAAACTCAGCGCCGCTTCCAGGACGCGCCGTGTTTCTGCAAAACGGGTATGCGCGCGGCGTGGCTCCCCATCTGGCTCGCCGGTGAGCGTAATAACTAGCGCGCCCACCCGCTTCTGTAGTGCCTGCAGGAAGGCGCGCTGCGTCGCCGTAAAGCTGTCGAATCCGTCGAAGTAAATCGTTTGCCACCCCTCGCCAAGCCGGGGTGTCTGCTCCAGAGCCTCCACGGCCAGCCAGCCCATCCCGGCGCGGTCTGCCCACTGCTCCTCCTGGAGCCGTTTCTGGTAAGCCGTGTAGACCAGCGCCAGCTCCGTGAGCCGCTCGTTTTCCGGCGGCAAGACACGCGCCAGGGCAGCCGGGTCGATGCGCGCACCCTTGAACTCGGCAATCAGTTGCTGCAGCATCTGGATGAACCCTGGCCGGTCCACGAGCTGTGCAAAATAACGCAGGTCAAGCGCCTGCACTAGCGTGCGCAGCAGCCGGTACTGCACCGGGTCCGACAACAACGTGTAGCTCTCGCCGCTACCGGCAGCCGTCTGCAGCAACTCGTGATAAAGGTCGGAGAAGAGCGCCGTACGAATGCCGATCGCGCCCCCGGCATCGGCAATCCGTCGCCTGAGCGCCCAGCGTTGCAGCGGCGAGGCAACGCAGATACGCGGCATTGCCTGCAGCCGCGTCGCTGCCTGACGCGCCTGATCGACAACGTATGCTGTCTTGCCACACCCGGCCGGGGCCAGATAAAGATGTGTTGTCACAGGTCCCTTCCTGCACGAGGGGCGCCGCTGCCGGCAGCCATCTCCTTCAGAGCCCATTGTAGAGAAGGGAAGCGCCGGTTGGCAACCCGCCCTTACCCTTCCAGCGTCACGTCCCCGAGCGGCCGCATCTCCACCGTGAAATGGCGCAGGGCCGACGCCTGCGTCACGATCTCGTAACCGGGGATACGCGCCCGCTGCTCGTAGACGTAAAGCAGTACCTCCGCCAGGTAGTCCACGTGGCTCTGCGTATACGTCCGGCGTGGGAACGCCAACCGCACTAGCTCCATCGGCGCCGGCGTCTCCGTGCCATCAGGATGGTGCCCGAACATCACTGTGCCGATTTCCACCGAGCGCACCCCGCCGGCGATGTACAGCGCGTTTGCCAGCGCCCAGCCGGGATACTGCAGCGGCTCGATATGCTCCAGGATGCGACGCGCGTCCAGGTAGATCGCGTGCCCGCCCGGCGGCTGCACGATGGGGATACCCGCGTTCGTCAGGATGTCGCCCAGATAGGCAACGGAGCGAATCCGGTAGCGCAGGTAATCCTCGTCCAATGCCTCCTGCAGGCCGACGGCGATCGCTTCCAGATCGTAGCCGGCAAGGCCACCGTAAGTCGGAAATCCCTCCGTGAGGATGAGCATATTCTTGCAGCGGCGCGCCAACGCATCGTCGTTGAGCGCTAGAAAGCCGCCAATGTTGGCGAGCCCGTCCTTCTTCGCGCTCATCGTGCAGCCATCCACGTAACTGAACATCTCCTGTACAATAGAAAGCGGCGTGCGCTCCTCGTAACCTTCTTCCCGTTCCCGAATAAACCAGGCGTTCTCCGCCATGCGGCACGCATCGAGGAAGAAAGGCACGTCATACTGCCGGCAAATCTCGCTTACCGCGCGGATATTGGCCATGCTTACCGGCTGCCCGCCACCGGAGTTGTTCGTCACCGTGAGCATCACAATCGGCACCTGCAGCGGGTTTTCCTCCAGTAGCTGCCGCAGCGCCGCCACGTCCATATCGCCCTTGAAGGGCTTGATCACATCCGGATTGTGGGCGTCTGCATTCGGGATGTCCAGCGCCTCGGCGCCGCGATACTCGACGTTGGCCCGCGTCGTGTCGAAGTGCGTGTTGTTGGGCACGACCTCGCCAGGCTTCAAGATCGAGCCAAAGAGGATGCGTTCCGCAGCGCGCCCCTGGTGTGTCGGAATCACGTGCTTTAGCCCCGTTATCTTGCGCACCGACTCCTCAAAACGGTAGAAGCTCGTCGCGCCGGCATACGACTCGTCGCCGCGCATCATGCCCGCCCACTGTGCCGAGGACATCGCACCAGTTCCCGAGTCGGTCAGCAAGTCGATGAGCACCTCCTCGGCCGGTAGCAGGAACAGGTTGTAGCGGGCCGCCTCCAGCGCCGCCAGCCGCTCTCCAAGCGTCGTCTGCCGGATCGGCTCGACCGTTTTGATCCTGAACGGCTCGATGATCGTCTTGAACTTCATGGCGGTCCTCCTCGATTGTGGTGCTATGCTGGCATCGTTGTCCGAAACGCGAGCTAAGTTTAGCAAGAATCCAGTGAAGTGCGGCCTCAGTCCGGAGCGTCCTCCTCGTCCTCCTCGTCTACCTTTAACGTGAGCAGGCGAAAGCCTTCGGCATACTTAAAGCCGACCTTCGTGCCCACATTGCCGGCCCAGGTCTTCAGCGGCTCTTCCGGGTCCCAATCGCCTAGCTGGCTGGTATGCTGCCGCAGCGCCTCGATTTTGATGTCGATCGTCTCGCTGATGTCCACGTAGTAGGTCGCCTCGCGCGGATTCGAGATATAGACATAGTTGACCTTGTGCGGCTGCAGGCCGTCGTCATTCATCTCCGGGAACAGCAGGGGCATCTCCGCTGCCGGGAACGTGGCGTCGATTGCCGCCGTCGCCGCCGCCCGGTGGTCAGGATGGTTGATCCGCGTATCGTTGGGGAAGAAAACCGTCGGATCGCCGCACACGACGACGTTCGGCCGGTACTGCCGGATCAACCGCACCAGCTCTTTGCGCAGCGCCAGGGTCGGTTCCAGCAGGCCGTCGTCGTAGCCGAGGAAGACGCAGCGAGCCGCACCGGCGACCGCAGCCGCCGCTTCCTGCTCGGCGCGGCGGATCTCTGCCAGCCGCGGCGCCGTCATCCCATCCTCATGGCTGCCGGCGTTGCCGTCCGTAATCACGACGTAGGTAATCTCGCTCCCCGCGCGCGCCCAGCGTGCCGTCGTGCCTGCCACGCTAAACTCGATGTCATCTGGATGAGCAAAGATGAACAGGGCGCGGCGCGGAACGTAGAAATCACTCATCGGTGGTAGCCTCCTTCAACTTGGATGCCGCTATTATACGCACTGCGTCTCAAGAGCGTTAGGGCCACCGCGCTACAATTGCACTTCCGGCGCCCTCTGCTATCCTTACCTACGTTGGCGAGCGCCCCGGCATCCTTCTGCATCCTAATGCGGCCCGGCGGAGACGGAAGCACGGCCAGCGCTCCCGGCAGCAGACAAAAGGTAGCTAACAAGGAACGAATAAGCTGATGAGCGACTGGTATCAACAGCCGAAAGAAGATGTCCTGAGCACCCTCGAATCGAACCCTGAGACAGGGCTCACTGATGCCGGGGCCCAAGCGCGTTTGGAGCAGTACGGGCCAAACGAGCTGGAAGAACGCGGCATGAAAAGCCGCTGGCGCATCTTGTGGGAGCAATTCACCGAGATTATGGTGGTCATCCTGATCATCGCCGCCGTGATCTCTGTTCTCCTCGGCGAGACCACCGACGCCATAGTTATTATGGCCATCGTCGTGATGAACGCACTCCTCGGCTACAGCCAGGAAGCCCGCGCCGAAGAGGCCATCGCCGCTCTTAAGAAGATGGCCGTGCCTACGGTTAAGCTCAAACGTGATGGGCACGTTGTCGAAATCTCCGCGCGCGAGGTCGTCCCCGGCGACATCGTCTTCCTCGAAGCGGGTAACAAAGTGCCGACCGATGGTCGGATCGTCGACAGCGCCAACCTCCAGGCACAGGAGGCGGCGCTCACCGGCGAATCCGAGCCCGTCGAGAAACGCGACCGCGTCTTCCCCGAAGAAAACCTGCCCCTCGGCGACCGGCGCAACATGGCCTACATGGGCACCATCATCACCTATGGGCGTGGCACGATGGTCGTCACCGAAACCGGAATGCGCACGGAGCTGGGCAAGATCGCCGATATGATCCAAGAGGTCGAGCGCGAGCCGACGCCGCTGCAGCGGCGCCTCGACGGCCTCGGCAAAACGCTGGCGCTCGCGGCAATGGGCATCATTGCCATCGTCGTTTTGCTCGGCTGGTTACGCGGCGAGGGCTGGAACCGGCTCATCCTCACGGCCATCAGCATGGCCGTAGCCGCCGTGCCCGAGGGGCTGCCGGCGGTCGTCACCATTACCCTCGCGCTCGGCTCGCAGCGTATGCTCAAGCGCAAAGCCCTCATCCGTAAGCTGCCCGCTGTCGAGACACTCGGCTCGGTGACCACCATCTGCTCCGATAAGACTGGTACCCTGACCGAGAACCGCATGACCGTGACCGTTCTCGACGTGGCTGGCGACAAGCGCACCGTCGATGCCCTGCTCGAGAAAGGCATTCCCGTCTGGAGTCCCGGCGCCGAAGCCGATCCAAACCTGGAGCCGCCCGAGCGTAGCCAGGTTCTGCTCATCAAGGCGATGGCCCTCGCGAACGATGCCGTGCTCGAGGAGGATCCGGACCAACCCGGCGAGTGGAAGTCAATCGGCGATCCCACAGAAGGAGCCCTGGTCGTCGCCGCCGCCGAGCTGGGTCTCAAGAAGGAAGAGCTTGAGCAGCGCTGGCCACGTGTCGCCGAGGTGCCCTTCACCTCTGAGCGCAAACGGATGACCACCATCCACGAGACCGCCGCGACTGAAGCGGAGTCCACCGCGCCCTGGGTCGAGGCGGACTACGTCGCCTTTACCAAAGGCGCAGTCGACCAGTTACTGCACATCAGCGACAAAGTGTGGCTCGGCGACCACGCTGTGCCGCTGGACGAGGATATGGTTCAGCGCATTGAAGCGGCGAACCGCGAGATGGCCGAGCATGGGCAGCGCGTCCTCGGCGTCGCCTTCCGCGCTGTCGACGAACTGCCGGAAGAAGGCGAGGAAGAATCCCTGGAACAAGCACTCACAGTCATTGGGCTCGTCGGGATGCTCGACCCGCCGCGCCCAGAAGTGCGCGATGCCGTCGCCAAATCGCGCGCGGCGGGCATCCGCCCCGTGATGATTACGGGCGACCACCCCCTCACTGCGCGGCAGATCGCCCACGAGCTGGGCATTGCCAGTGAAGACGACCCAAGCCTGACAGGCCAGGAGCTCGCCGTGATGCCGCTCGACGAACTGGAGGATGTCGTCGACGAGATTCCCGTCTACGCTCGCGTCGCCCCGGAGCACAAGCTGAACATCGTCACTGCCCTGCAGAATCGAGGCGAGATCGTGGCCATGACCGGCGACGGCGTCAACGACGCCCCGGCGCTCAAAAAGGCCGATATTGGCGTCGCCATGGGCATCACCGGCACCGACGTCTCCAAAGAAGCCGCCGATATGATCCTCCTCGACGACAACTTCGCCACCATTGTTGCCGCCATCGAGGAAGGCCGGGTCATCTTCGACAACATCCGCAAATTCATCAAATACACGCTGTCCAGTAACACCGGCGAGCTCTGGGTGATGCTTGTGGCGCCCCTCTTGGGCATGCCCCTGCCGCTCCTGCCCCTGCAGATCCTCTGGATTAACCTCGTCACCGACGGTTTGCCCGGCCTGGCGCTCGCCATCGAGCCTGCCGAGGAAGGGATTATGGAGCGCAAACCGTTCCACCCCAAGGAGAGTATCTTCAGCCGTGGCCTGGGCTGGCAGATCATCTGGGTTGGTATCCTCATGGGTATCGTCTCGCTCGCCCTCGGTTTCTTCTACTGGCAGGAGGCGGGCCGGCCGATGCTGAGCGAAGCCGAAGATGGCGGTTACCACTGGCAGACAATGCTCTTTACCACCCTCACCCTTGCGCAAATGGGCAACGCCCTTGCCCTGCGCACCAATCGGGCTTCTCTGTTCCAGGTCGGCCTTCTCTCCAACAGGGCAATGGTCGGTGCCGTCCTCCTCACCTTCGTGCTGCAGCTGGCCGTCATTTACCTGCCCTTCATGCAGGAGATCTTCAACACTGTGGCTCTGACGCCTGCCGAGCTCGTCATCAGCCTGGCCGTCAGCTCCGTCGTCTTCGTTGCCGTCGAGCTGGACAAATGGCGCCGCCGCCGTAAACCGCTGGCGTAGCGATCCCCGCAACCCCACCGAAAAACTAACAGCCTCTGGCGCGCAGCCAGGGGCTGTTTCTTATCGCCCGGCGCTGAGGCGAACCGGCCGGAAGAGCGTTGTATCGAAACCGGTAAGCTGCTCCGGGCCGAGCTCGGTCAGCGCTTCATAGACACGGCTCACGTCCTCCCGCAGTCCCGCGACGTCCACCCCTTGGCACTCCGCAGGGAGCGGCGCGAGCCACTGCCGCACGCGCAACAGCATCTTCACCGCGCCCCGGTAGTTGCCGCCTTCAATCTGGAAGTAGGCAATGCCAATCTGCAGGATGGCCCGGTACAGGTCGCGCACCGGCCCCTCCTCCGCCCGCCACGCTTCTTCGAGTGCGTCGTGGCACTTGTAGTAATGACCCTCGTTGAAGAGGGTAATCCCTTCGAGGACCAGCGGTGGTACAGGCTCATCGCACGCCGCCGCCAATCCGGCGCTGTCTCGTGTCGCAGCGTGCGCGCGGATCAGCTCTGGCAGGGCACTGCTAAAGCGCGACCGCGCCACAACGGCGTCCGCTCCCGCACTGCGTGCATCAGAAAGCGCCCGCGTATTGACATGTGCGCCGTAGGCTAGAATGGGCAGCCGCCGCGTTGCCGGCGAGGATTTCAACGCCGCGATCCAGCGCCGCCACGGGATCATCTCATTGTCGAGGTCGAAGATAAGCAGCTCTGGCTGCCACGCCGTGATGCGCTCGAAAAGCGCGCCGCTCTGGCCTTCGAGCCGCTCGCCCGGCCCTTCACCGGTCGGCCCAGCGGCGCCGGGCAGCGCATCCGCGCTCTCGATCCAGCGTACTTCGTAGTCAAGATGCGCCGCAACACTGCTGATCTTCGTACTGAACATCAGATCGGCGACGAAGCAAACGAGTAAGGGACGGTCTTGATCGCTCATAAATAGCATTGTAGCAGACGTGCGCCGCTGCCGGTAACCGGCGAATTCGTGCACCTTTTACAGACTTCTAACGCGCCGGGCCTGCCTACAGTTGACCAGAGGTAGCCGCTGCTCTATAATCAGATTAGCCCCATCGGTGGTCAACTGAGACATAAGGAGAAGACATTGCTGGGGCGTTGTCAGGAAATAGATAGTGAAATCTGCGCAGTGCAATCTGACTAGCCGCACCGGCCGAGCCACGCGGGAGAGCCACACGTGACCGCGAAACCGGACCGAACGGATACAGCGACCTCGGACGCAACGACCGAAAGCGATGATCCTCCTTTAAGTAGTTGCCGCTACAGCCTGAATCAGGTCGGCGACTCGAAACCTACCTGCTGCCCGACCTGGCAGGCGGGTCGTTTTCGTATACCTTCCCTCTCCCAGGACGGATGACAGCTTTCCTAACGATTCTGGCGGTTATCGCCATTCTGATCTTCTTTAACGCGCTTTACGTCGCGGGCGAGTTTGCTACGGTTGCCTCACGCAAGACGCGGGTGACACAGCTCGCCGCGCGCGGCAATCCATTGGCACGGCTGCTGCTTCCTATCATGGAGAACAGCCGCATGCTGGACCGTTACGTCGCCGCCTGCCAGCTCGGCATTACCCTCTCCTCCCTGATCCTTGGCGCCTTCGGCGAGCGCTACATTGCCGACTTCATCCAGGGGCCGTTGGCCCGGCTGCTTGAGCTGGGTGGTCCCGTATTGGCGCAGACGAATCTCGCCCAGGCCGAGACGGCTTCGACGGCAGCCCGCTCCATCTCTGTTACCCTCGTCCTGCTGTCATTGACCACCCTGCAGGTGGTCGTCGGCGAGCTGCTGCCGAAGTCGATCGCCGTGCAGTATCCTGAGCGAGTTGCGATGGCCGTTGTAGCCCCGGTGCGCTGGTCTATTTTCCTCTTCCGTCCCCTCATCTGGCTGTTCAACGGGAGTGCCCGGTTGCTGCTGCGGTTGCTGAACTTTCAGGACTTGGACAGCCAGGGCCAGGCGCACTCCCCGGCCGAAATCGAGATTCTTGTCAGTGAGAGCCATGAAGGCGGCCTGCTCGACGACGAAGAGAGGCAGATGCTGCGCAACGCCTTCCGCCTGCGCGAGCTGACGGCGCGCCAGGTAATGGTCCATCGCACGCGTATTGTCGCCGCCTCCGTCGATAGCACCGTCCGCGAGCTGCTGGAAATGGCGTTGGAAGCGGGCCATACGCGCATTCCTCTTTACCAGGGAGACATCGACGACGTGCGCGGCTTCGTCCATATCAAAGATCTCTTCCGCCTCTTCATTGAAGATAACGCAAACCTCGCGGGCATTTTGCGCGAAGTCGTCCATGTCCCAGAAACGATGCCCGCGCTCACCGTGTGGGAGACGTTGCAGAGCCGGCGCCAGTATATGGCCATTGTCTTCGACGAGTATGGCGGCACCGCCGGCCTGATCACCCTGGAAGACCTTATCGAAGAGGTCTTTGGCGAGGTACAGGACGAGTTCGACGACGAGATGGCCGTCATGACCATCGATGCCGAAGGCAGTCGTATCCATTTGCGTGGCGACCTGCTCATTGCCGACGTGAACGAGTACCTGGACTTGGCGCTGCCGGAAGACGAGGCGACGACATTGAGCGGACTGATCTTTAACGCCATGGGCCATCCCCCAGCAGAGGGCGACGAGGTGACCTTTGGCGAGACCACGGTGCGCGTCGAACGCATGGAAGACCTGGGCGTTGCCGAGGTCTCGCTACAGTTGGGTGAGTCAGGCGCCGTGCCGCGCATCGAAGAGTGGGAGCTTGGCGATGAGGAGTAAACTGCGGCTCGGCTCCGGCGCTCCCCTGATTGCCCTCTCCGCGGCCGTGATGGCCCAGGCCGACGTCGAGGGGCCATCGCTGTTCATCGTCCTGGTGATTGTTGTAGCGCTGGTTCTGCTGAATGGGCTCTTCGTCGCTGCCGAGTTTGCGATCATCGGCGTGCGCCCCAGCCGTGTCGAACAGCTTGCCGCTGAAGGTGATAGGGTCGCGCGCGGTGTCCTCTCCATTCTCGACTCGCCGCGCAAGCAGGACCGCTACATCGCTACGGCACAAGTCGGTATTACCGTCGCCTCGCTCGGCCTGGGTATGTATGGCGAGCCCCAAATTGCACGTTTCGTGGAGCCCGTTCTGGAAGGGATCGGCGGTGAAGCCGTGCAGCCAACGCTGGTGCACACCGTTGCCTTTGTGCTCAGCCTCGGCTTTGTCACCTATCTCCACGTCGTCATCGGCGAAATGGTGCCGAAGTCCATCGCCCTGTCGACTGCCGAAAAGGCGGTGCTGCGGCTAGCCCGGCCGATGCATGTCGCCCAGCTCATCCTCAGCCCTGTCGTCATCCTGTTGAATTCTATCGGCAACAGCCTCCTGCGGGTGTTGCGCGTGCCGCCCGCACAGGGGCACGCCCGGCTGCACTCGCCGGAGGAGCTTGGGCTAATCGTCAGCGAAAGCGCCGAAGGCGGCCTGCTGAACGAGGAAGAAGAGGAAATGATCCTCAACATCTTCGATTTCGGCGAGCGCCAGGTGGGCCAGGTGATGACGCCCCGCCGCAAGGTGCAGGCGATTCCCGTCGACATGCCCCAGACAGATCTTCTCAGGTTAGTGGCCGATAGCCGCAACAGCCGTTTCCCGGTTTACGAAGGCGACCTCGACCACGTGCTCGGCATCCTTCACCTCAAGGACCTGC
>JAVVFG010000088.1:0-12372 GCA_032260445.1 Anaerolineae bacterium
CCGCGCCCAGGACATCCCCGGCGACATGCGCTACGGCGCCGCCGTGGTCGATGGCGACAGCGCCACCGCCACCGTCACCCAGGTCTGGAACCCCGGCACCGAGTTCGAGATGCTGCGCGACCTGACGGTGACCCTGGAGCAGGTAGATGGGACGTGGCTTATCGCCGGCATCAGCGACCCAGCCCACTAAGCCTCGAACCAAACCAACGAAACGCGAACAGCCCCTCGCCCGCCGAGGGGCTGTTTCTTCTCAGAACGCCGCCGCACCCCACCCCGCCTGTAGGGGCAGGTCTGCAGCCTGCCCTCCTCCACTCTGGAAGGGCTTTCTGCTTTAACCGATCTCTTCCAACCCGTAACTCGCTTCCATCAGCCCCTTCAGCCGCGACACAAACCGCGACGCCGGCGCCCCGTCGATGATGTCGTGGTCCAGCTCGACCGTCAGGCTGAGGATCTCCCGCGCCTCCAGCCGGCCGTCCACAAACACTGGCTTCTCCGCAATCCCGCCCAGCAGCAGCGACATCGTGTACGGCGAGCCGGTACCGATCCCCCAGCCGCTGCCTTCGCCAAACATGCCCACCGCCGTCACCAGTACCGTGCCCGCCTGCCGCTTAAACAGACGCGGCAGCCGTGCCGTCACCACGTATAGGATGCCGCGCAGCCCGGCCGGCAGCAGTAGGAAGCCCGTCATCAGCCACGGCGGCATCTGCAGGCTGCTGCTCCGGTCCGGATCCGCCTGCACCGCCCGGATCTCCTCGTGGATATCGCGCAGCGATCGTTTGTTGATGCCGCGGATCAGATGTGCCAGCGGCAACCTCCTCCTGCACAACACCGCTTCATTGTACCGTGAAACTGCACGGCGATTGCAGGCCATCTCCACGGACTCTTTACAACTGCTTGTTAACATAGCCATGTATTCGACGATAACAAGCGAGCTGCTGGCACAAGACCAGCGCTCATCAAAAGGAGACAGACAATGCGTAAAATCTTAGTTCTAACGGCTGTGGTCGTACTCGTGCTCGCCCTCGGCGTTACCGCCGCCTTCGCCCAGGGTCCCGGTCAGGGACAATCCCGTGGTAGTCAGGGTCAGGTAACCGGCACCGCCGCCCAGAATGCGCAGCGCGCGCAGGCTAACGGCACCGGGCTCGGCCCGGTCTGGACGGATGGCACCGCCCTCACGATCATCGCCGACACGCTCCGCCTGCCCGAGGCTGACGTCCTCGCCGCCCTCCAGAGCGGCACGACCGTCGCCGACCTCGCCGCTGCGCAGGGTATCACCGTCGACACCCTGGTGGACGCCCTCGTCGCCGACCACGCCGCGGCCCTTGACGACGCCGTGGTCGCCGGCACGATTACCGCGGACGACGCTGCGCTGATGCAGGCGCGCATGGTCGAGATGATCACCCTCCGCCTGGAGTCCGGCAGCTTCACCGGCGGCATGGGCTACGGCAACGGCGCTGGCGCTGGCCTCCGTGCTCAGAATCCTGACGGCACCGTGCAGAACATGAACCGCGGCGCCATGCGCGGTCAGGGCGCCGGCATGGGCGCAGGCCTCGGCGCTGGCCCCGGCACCGGCGACTGCATCTACAACTAAGGTCGACCCAGTTACCTCTCTTCCACACGGGGGTCCGGCAGTCCGGACCCCCTTTTTGTCTTCTCTTCCTTGTCGCGTGGTTTTTGGCGATTGCCGCTTTTACCGGCCCTGCCCCCGGCGCCGGATTGCCGCCACAATTCCCACCAGCAACAGCCCAAAACTCCCGCCCACCAGCAGCCACTTCACCAGCGTCAGCACGCCAGCCATCTGCGCCACCACCGGCGTCTCCGCCGGGTAGCGCACCATCACCAGCGACGTCGCCCCATTCTCCAGAAAATCAAACACCATCCCTAGCAGCGGCACCACGGCCGTCAGCCGCCACCGGCTGCCTGCCGCAAACGCCCGCGCCATCAGCCAGCTCAGCGCCGTCGTTAGAAACAGCGTATACACCAGCGGCCAGACCACGTCAAACGTCAGCCGCGCCCGCACGTAGGCCGCCCGTCCCGCCGCCCCGTACGCCTCCGCCCACGCATACAGCTGCTCGGCCGTGTAAACCAGCGATGTATCCGGCGACGCGCTGCTGCCGCTGGCCTGCTCCGCCTCCCCCGCCTGCCGCGGCAGCACCAGCGCCACAAACAGCACAAACAGCACCAGCGCCCCCAGCGCCAGCCTGCCTGTCGTCTTCACCGCCAGCCACTCTGCCAAGCGCCACATCTTCTCCTCCTACCCCACCCATTGTAGCATACACCCACCTCCTGTAGGGGCAGGTTTCCAACCTGCCCTCGGAACCTGCCCGTCCCATTTCCAACCCCCTCTCCCACCGCGCCCAATCTATGCTAAAATAACACCACTTATCCACACATCCATCCAATGATCAGGGCGAGGTCCATTCGTGTCCGTTCTGCCACTCAAGGCACGACTGCTCGGCGAATTCCAGCTCTACCATGGCGAAACGCCGCTCGGCGATGTGCTCTCCCCACGCCTGCAATCGCTGCTCGCCTACATCCTCGTCCACCGCGAGACGTCCCTTTCCCGCCAGCAGCTGGCCTTCGTGCAGGCGGCCGCCGCCACGGACGATCCCGTCGAACAGGCCCGTCTCACCGGCCGCCGCGTCGCCGCGCTCAACGGTAGCCACCGGTTCCAGGAAGCGGAGCAGGCCTACCAGGAGGCCATGTCCTTCCTCGACGCGATCCCTACCGCCGCGCGTGACGAAAGGGCATGGCACGTCTGGCTCGACCTCCAGTTTAGCCTGCTCGACGTGCTCTACTTTGAGCACAACAGGGCGGAGATGCCGCCCATCTTGGCGGCCATGGCCGCGCCGCTGGAGGCCTACGGGACGCCGCGCCAGCGTTCCCAATATGCTCACTTCCGGGCACGCATGAAGTTCCTTTCCCTCAGTTTCAGGTTCGAGCTGGACCACGAAGCGGTTGCCCTTGCCGCCGAATCGCTGCACTGGGCGCAGCAGGCAGACGACGACGCGTTCATCGCCTCCCAGACCTTCACCCTCGGCTTTGCCCTCTTGTGGGCCGGGCAGCTCGATGCGGCCATTGACCACCTGCGCCAGGCGGCAACCCGGATGGAAACACTCGGCATCGTGCCCAACCACAGCCGCTCCCTCACCTATCTCGGCATCGCCTACCGGCTGCAGGGCGACGCCGGGCGGGTCCAGCAGCTCCTCGAGCAGCATGACGCCGTGTTCGCCGCCGACGCCAACCCGCACTACCTCGGCGTCGCCGCTGCCCAGCGCGCCAGGCGAGCCTGGCGCGCCGGAGACCGAGCAGCCGCTGCCGCGCAGGCGCAGGCAGACCTCGTCCAGTGGGGGCCGCTGGACCAGACCGCCTACCCAATCCAGTGGCTGGCCCGCCTGCCCCTGCTCGCTAGCGCGCTGGAAACAGGCGAGAGCGCCGCGGCCCGCGAACAGGCAGCGCTCCTGCTCAGTCCCCATCTCCAGGGTCTTGCCGGCCCGGTCGAAGACGCCTTGCGCGCAGCGGTCGCTGCCAGCAGCGCGTCCGCAGCCGGCACCCATCTCCAGCAAGCGTGCCGTCACGCGCAGGAGCACGGTTATCTGTAGGCCCTGGCTACTCAGCCCTCATCCCTGCAGCGCACCCATTCTGCTTTCCGCTCGGCCAATTTCCTGCTGGAACGCTTTGGGAACGCTTCATCCGTTACCTGTCACCAATGTTTCCCGGCAGCGCCGCCGCGACCGACCTGACAGGTCTTCGAGACCTGTCAGGTCTGGCCGATGGCCCAGTCAATCCATATCCCAGGAGGTTACGATGAATGCTCAGGAAACGAGAGATTTTTTGCAGCGGTACGTCGCGGCGATAGCCGCCGACTTTGATGCCGGCATCGAGCAATATGTCGCCGACGAGAGCCTGAAAGAGCACGGCCACCATATCGTGATCAACGAGGGAGAATTGTTGCGGCAGCTCGACGCCTTTCCGGCGCCCACCTCCGCCTGACGCCTCTCGCCAACCAGATGACGGATCCACGATCAGCACACAAGGAGCAGACGATGATTCTCGTAGTCGGTGCCACTGGCAGAGTCGGCGGGGCCATTACCCGCCAGTTGTTAGAGCAAGGCAAGGACGTCCGCATTCTCATCCGCCATAACTCCCCTTCCGAGCACTTAGCTCAGCAGGGAATGGCGACCCCGGCCAGTACGCTGATTGCCGCCGGCGCACAGCCTGTCTACGGCGACCTCAAAGACGAGGCCTCCCTGCACCGCTCCGTCGCCGGCGTGCACACGATCGTGGCCACGGCCATCTCAGTGCTGCGCGGAGGCGACGATAACGTCGAGACCGTGGAGCGACAGGGCTACCGCTGGCTGGTGGATGCCGCGGCGCAGGCCGGGGTGGACCACTTCGTCTTCATCTCCACGCTGGGTGCGACCCTCGACAGCCCCAACGACTTCATGCGCGCCAAGGCCGAGACCGAGCAAAGGCTCCGTCAGAGCGGAATGGACTACACCATTCTGGTCCCCACCGCCTTCATCGACGTCTGGCCGGCGATGGTCGTCGGCATGCCCGCGCTGCAGGGCCAGCCGGTGACCCTGGTCGGCGAAGGGCGCCGCCACCACGCCTTTATCTACGGCGGCGATGTCGCCGCTTTTGCCGTCGCCGCTGTGGACAACCCGGCGGCGCGCAACCAGGTTCTCGCCATCGGCGGCCCGCAAGCGCTCTCCTGGCGTGAGGTCGTGGCTACTTACGAGCGCGTGCTCGGCCGGGAGATCCCGGTGAACTGGGTGCAGCCCGGCGAGCCGGTTCCCGGTTTGCCGCCTGCGATGGGGCCGATGCTGGCGTCCTTCGAGACCTATGACTCGCCTGTCCCTATGGACGAGACCGCTGCCGCCTACGGCATCCAGCTGACGTCGCTGGAACAGATGATCCGCGAGCAGGTGGCGGCGCGGGCCGGGTCTTAGCCCCCGGCCACCGGGCCAGGAGGCACGCTCTACGCCGAGACAACCATGGCCAATGATCTGTCCGCCAGCGCCTCACACCTGTTCACGCTACGCCTCTGGGTGGAAGAGTTGGGCGACGGCCGCGCCGAATGGCGCGGCCAGCTCACCTATCTGCCCAGCGGCGAAACCCATTACCTTCGCCGCTGGGACCAGCTTCAGGAGACGATGCGCCACTGCCTGCCGGGCTTCGAGCTCGCCCAGCAAGAGCCTTTGCCCGCCAGCGGGGAGCGTGTGGCGGGAGGTGACGAAGCATCTTAGCGGTGTGGGCGGCGATGACCAAAACCACTGAAACACAGCATAAGGATTGAATTCGGGTCCATCTTGTGTATAATGATGTCACCGTCGCGACTCTCCATTGTTGCCCTTTTGTCACCAGCTATCCGCCATAAGCTTACCCAGCAGGAGGTGCCTATCCACGCATTTTGTCGATGGCTTGTGGTCTGACACCCTGCACAATGGTAAACAGCTAGGGTGTCGACCAATTGGGGAAAAGTCTATCTCTGGCACGCCAGGAGGAGAGTAGCATGAAAAACAAGTGGTTGACATGGCTGGTCATTAGCCTCGTATTGGCCCTAGCTTTGGTGGCTTGCCAACCTGAGGTGCAGCAGGTCGAGGTAACGCGCCTCGTCCAGGAGACTGTGGTCGAGCAGGTCACGCGTATTGTCGAAGGTGAAGAAGTGGTCGTCGAAGTGACGCGCGTCATCGAACGGGAAGTGGAGCCAACCGCGGCGCCCATTCCCCAGGGTGGTTTCATTATCGAGTCGAGCTTCGCTGACGCCAGCCAGCTCAATCCGATTCTGTCCGCCGATTCCGCGTCCTCAGATGTGAATTCAAAACTGTATCTCGGTTTGGTCACGATCGATGAGGTGACCGGCGAGATCATCGGCGAGATTGCCGATCGCTGGGACGTGTCCGACGACGGCCTGATCTATACCTTCTACTTGCGCGACGACCTTCTCTGGAGCGATGGCGAGCCCCTGACTGCAGAAGACGTCAAGTTCACCTACGACGCCATCGCCTCTGACCTGGTCGAAACGCCGCGCAAGTCGAACATTGAGCTCGTCGAGAGCATGGAAGTCGTCGACGATTACACCTTGCAGGTGAACTTCACCGACGTCGACTGCACCGCATTGAATAACTTCACCCTCGGTGTCTTGCCCGCTCACGCCTTCGCCGAGGACTTTAGCGACATTATGGACAGCCCTGAGAACACCGCACCCAGCGTGACCTCGGGTCAGTTTGTCTTCTCCGAACACCAAGCCGATAGTTTCGTCACCCTGCTGTCCAACCCTGACTATTACAAGGGCGCCCCCAACGTCGAGGGCTGGACCTACCGCATCTTCGCCGACCAGTCCGCCGAGCTGGAGGCCGTTCTCGCCGGTGAGATCGATGTCACCGGGGTCGGGCCGCAGTACGTCTCCGTTATCGAAAGTGCCATCGCTTCCGGCGATCCGCTGGAGATGAAGAAGTTCTTTGACGACGGCTATACCTACATCGGCTTCAACATGGCCAACCCGCAGAACCCGCAGCCCGGCTGGGAAGATCTCGACGAAGACGGCGAATTTGATCCCGATGAGCCGCCGCTCGAGCAGGAGCCGCATCCCGTCTTCAGCGATCCCGCCGTGCGCAAAGCCATCTCCCACGCGATTGACTACACCAACATCATCAACCGCGTCGTCTTCGGCGAAGGTGTCCAGGCCGTGAGCAACGTGCTCCCCGCCGTCGAGTGGGCGTACGATGAGACGCTGCAGCCCTACCCCTTTGACACCGCCCTGGCCGCCGAGCTCCTCACCGAAGCCGGCTGGGAAGACACCAATGGCGACGGCGTGCGCGAAAAGGACGGGCAGCAGCTGAGCTTCACCCTCATGACCAATGCCGGCAATGAAGTGCGTGAAAACATCGCCCAGATTGTCAAGGACACGCTGGAAAGCGAAGAGCTCGGCTTTGCCGTCGATCTCGAGATCATCGAGTTTGGTACCGTCGTCGAGAATCTGCTGGGGCAGACCTACGATGCGGTCATCATCGGCTGGATCGGTCTCGGCTCCGATCCCGAAGACTCTAACTTCTGGGCCTATCGTAATGACAGCCCCGGTGGTGGCTTCAATTTCGTCTCTTACTACAATGAAGAGGTCGAAGAAAAGCTAAACCAGGCGCGCTCGCTGCCCGGTTGCGATACCGGCGAACGCGGCGAGCTGTATAGGGACATCCAGGCGCAGATCCTCGAGGATGCCCCTTACACCTTCCTCTACGTGCCGCTGGGCAACGTCGTGTGGAACACGCGCCTACAAGGGATTGACCCCCAGCCGTGGCTCACCTACTACAACGTTGAGGAGTGGTACATCACACCCTAGGGTTTGCTTGCCCCGGTAGTGGCGTTACCCTGGTGGTAACGCCACTACCTTGTTTACCGAGCTGCTAGGCAGCGATAGGGACGATGATAGCTTATCTGATCCGGCGCCTGCTCCAGGCCATTCCTACCCTCATCGGGATAACCGTTATCTCCTTTGCGATCATGCAGCTGGCGCCCGGCGATCCCATCCAGCTCCTGACCTTTAACCCCGATATGACCGAGGCGTCGCGGACCAAGCTGCGCCAGCAGCTATGCCTGGACCGGCCGATGCCTGAGCAATACCTCATCTGGGTCTTGGGCGACTTCCGCGGCGAGTGCGCTATGCGCGGCCTCATCCGCGGCGACT
The DNA here is from genome assembly GCA_032260445.1 of Anaerolineae bacterium. Taxonomy (GTDB): domain Bacteria; phylum Chloroflexota; class Anaerolineae; order Promineifilales; family Promineifilaceae; genus JAAYYY01. The sequence continues at coordinate 7,688 of JAVVFG010000088.1, forward strand.
TTGGCACCTCCTTCTACGATAAGCGCCCCGTGCTGGAGATGATCGCCGAGCGCATTCCGGCAACTTTGGAGCTCTCCGCTGTGGCCCTTGCCTTTGGCCTGCTCATCGGCCTGCCGCTCGGTGTTTCCTCTGCCATCCGCCGCGGCACCTGGTTCGACAATGCCTCACGCTTCTCAGCCGTGGTCTTCGACGCCATTCCGAGCTTCTGGTTTGGGCTTATCCTCATCCTCATCTTCTCCACGCGCCTCGGTTGGCTGCCGGTGGGCGGCCGTGCACCCCTCAACGTCGCCGACCCCTCGCTGCTCGACCGCCTGCGCCACCTGGCCATGCCCGCCCTGGTGCTCGGCGTTGGCTGGCTGGCCCTTTTCTCGCGCTATATGCGCGCCGAAACCCTGGAGGTCATCGGTCAGGATTACGTGCGCACCGCGCGCGCCAAGGGCTTAACCGAGTGGCAGGTCCATGTCTGGTACACCGCGCGCAATGCCCTCGTGCCCATTGCCACCCTGTTGGGGCCTGCCATTGCCGGCCTGATCAGTGGCGCCGTCGTCATCGAACGCATCTTCTCCTGGCCCGGGCTCGGCCGCCTCACCTTTGACGCCGTCGTGCAGCGCGATTACCCTATCGTCATGGCCAGCGTCATTGTCGGCTCTGTCCTCGTCATCGCGGGTAACTTATTATCCGACTTTCTCTACGTCATTATCGATCCGCGCGTACGCCTCGAGTGAGCATGTGCGCCACGTGTAGCGGGAATTGCCATGGCCTCCCCCGAAGCTGAAGTCGAGCCCACCATTACCCTACCAAGATCGTCCGCGGCCGAGGAGTACACCGACCGCTGGGGCTCGATCTACGCAGCCGAACCGGAGAGTTTCTGGTGGTCTGCCCTGCGCCAGCTCAGGCGCGATAAGTTAACCCTGCTTGCCTTTGCCGTCCTCGGCCTCATCGCCCTCATGGCCATCTTTGCCGGCGTCATCAGCGAACACATCTTGGGTGTCAATCCCAACGCTACCGAGCTGCTGGCGACTTTCGAAGGGCCGTCTCGCGAACATTGGCTGGGCACTGACCAGATCGGCCGCGACCAGCTCTCCCGGCTCCTCTACGGCGCGCGTATCTCCCTCAGTATCGGCGTCCTCGGTACCGCCGTCGCCATCTCGCTTGGCGTGCTGATTGGCATCTCCGCCGGGTACTTCGGCGGCCGCGTCGACGATGCCATCATGTGGTTCATCAACACCGTCTCCTCGATTCCCACCTTCTTTCTGCTGCTCATCGTCGCCGCCCTGTTCCGCTTGTCGCCTGCTTCCCTCGTCTTGCTTTTCGGCCTGCTCGGCTGGATTGGCGCCGCCCGCATCGTCCGCGGCCAGGTCTTTTCCATCAAAGAACGGGAATACGTCCTCGCCGCGCGCGCCATGGGCAGCACTGACTTCCGTATCATGCTCCGCCATATCCTGCCCAACGTCGTCTCCATCCTGATCATTGTCACCGTCCGCGACATCGGCATTCTTATCCTCTCCGAATCCGCGTTGAGTTTTCTCGGGCTCGGCGTGCAGCCGCCCACCGCCACCTGGGGCAGCATGTTGAGCAAGTCCCAGCAATACTTCCGCCTCGGCCCCCATCTCGTCATCTTCCCCGGCCTGCTCATCACCTTCACCGTCCTCTCCCTCTACCTCATCGGCGATGGCCTCCGCGACGCCCTCGACCCCCGCCTCCGCTAAACCACAGCGCCTCGTAACTCCCTGCTCCCCAATCCCCGCTCCCTGCTCCCCCGCCATTCCACCTGCCACTAACCCGCCAACCTGCCCTTCCGCCCCGCCCTTCCCCGTTGTAAGCTACAGTTGCGACCGCGCAGACCACACCCATCTGCCTGCCCCGTTCATCGGCTGGCCTCAAGGAGCGTCAATCATGAAACGCACCACATTCCTGCTAAGCCTGGCCCTCCCCGCGCTCGCCGCCAGGGCCGTACGCACCACAATCCGTTCCGCCCGTGTCGCGAACGCCCCGCCCGCGGCAACTACCTTCAAGCTCCTCTACACGCCCCTCATCCCGCGCATCGCCAACAACATCCTCCGAGGCCGCTATCGCGACCGTCACGATTTAGACAAAGGCCGCTTCACACGCACCGATGTCGCCCGCATCCTCGCGCGCGCCTGGCGCTACTACGACATCTTCGCCCCTGTCGCCCGCGTCGAGCAGCTTGAAACCCTGGGCAGCATCCACAACAGGCTGGGCGGCGTGCTCATCCACGCCCTCTACCGCGCCCTCCTCGACGAAGGCCTTCCCCCGGACTACGCCACCGAGCTCGCCTCCGACATGCTGTGGGTCGTCTACGACAAGATGAGCAGTTTCCCCCTCGCCATCGCCCGTTTGCTGGCTCGCGATCCTCAGGAGCAGGTCAACACCACGTTGCGCCTCTTCCTCCGCTTTCCCTTCAACCCGCCGGGCTATGAAGCCACCGCCGTCGCCGGCACGGACGTCTTTACGCTCGATATCTACCGCTGCCCGGTGTACGACTACTTCCACGCGCAGGGCGAGGAAGCCTTCATGCTCAACACCTTCTGCAAAACCGACTTTGCCCTTGCCCAGGTCATGACCCAAGGCGGTTCCTACGAACGGCCCCACACCCTCGCCGCTGGCGATAACGTCTGCGATATGCGCTGGTACGCCCGGCCGCGCCAATTACAACCGCGCTAGCCGCCCCGCTCCCCGCCCTGATCCCTTATCCCGCTCCCCCTCCCATATGTGCTCTTGTCGCGCCGCGCGTCTCAACCTACCGTGCCCGCAGCCGGTCCACCTTCGAGCGCATCAGCATTTTGGCCAACTCTGGTGTGTTGGCGACGCCACGCGCGCGCAGCATCTGGATGTAGAGGTCCCTGTCCGTGGCGGGGACGGGACGCTGCTCCTCCTCGGCTTTGCGCACGAGCGTGACGGCCTCGTCCGGGCACGTGGTCACGCACAGGCCGCAGCCAATGCAGCGGTCGCGGTTGACCACCGCGTAGCCGTTGTCCAGGCCGATCGCCTCCATCTGGCAGCGGAACTCGCAGTCGCCGCAGGCCGAGCACAGCGCGCCGTCCACTTCTGCGAAGAAGGGGGAGACGAGGATCGACGCCGGGCGCGGGTGCCGCTTGGCAATCTGCAGGATGCCGCAGCAGTCGCCACAGCAGCAGCAGAGGAAGCCGGCGCGTTGCGTGTTGCCTGGCTGCAACACGAGGCCGGCGTCGTTGGCCTGCTGCAAGATCGCCAGCGCTTCCTCCTTGCTGATGTCCCGGCCCACCCCGTTGCGCGCGTAATAGTCCGCGCCGCTGCCGAAGGCGAGACAGGTCTCCAGCGGCTTGTCGCAGCCGTGCCCCAGCAGCCGCGCTTTCTTGCGGCAGATGCAGGGGCTGACGCGGATTTGCGTCTGGCTGGCAATCAGCGTTTCCGCCTGCTCGTAGGCCATGACCTCCATACGCGCGCTGATGCTCTCGCCGACGGGGATCGTGCGCATCTGCGGCGCACGCTGCCAGTTCTCCGGCGGAAGCTGTTCCAGATACTCGCTCGCGTCGCGGGCGAAATCCTCGTCCATCCAGGCGACCTGGAACTCATAGAAGCCGACGATCGCCTGGGTCGCCATGTATTTGGCGGGCCGCTCCTTGGGGTGGAGGCTGGTAATCAACCCACTGCGCGCCATCTTCTCCAGGCGCGCTTCTGCCTCCTCGACGCCAATGCCCGCCCGGCGCGCCACCACACGTGCCTCTTCGGGGATCAGGGTCAAATGGAGCGCCAGCGCCGCCTGGTCGGGCGAAAAGAGGCGGCGCAGGATGCGCATCTCCACGCCGCTCTCCGTGCGGTGAAAGCCGCCGGGCAACCGGTCCAGGTGTTCTGCCAGCCGTTCATAGTCATCCATTGTGCACCTCCGGGGGCAGCAAAATAGGACCCTGCAGTCAGGGACGTCGTCGCTGTCAGAATGGGTTGCCAGCAAGAGAAAACTGGGAAGCCCAACCCAGCCGGCCCCACCAATCACCCGACGACGACGCAACGCACCACGCTCCGGTACGGTGAACAGTATAGCATGGCCGCGGAGGCCGAATCAATGCCGTCGGTGCGCCACACCGGTGGGTCGGGTTTCCGACCCGCCCTGACGCGCCAGCCCCTCCCCCCCGCTCCCTGATCCCCGCTCCCTATGCTATTATAGACGCGGAGTTATTCACGGCTTTGTGCAGGAGAAAGGATCATGACAGAAAGAACTTGTGACGAGGCGCGCCGCCGGCTCAACGCCGTCCGCGCCGAACAGAGCGCGATCAGAGCAGGATTGGAGCAGGCTGACACTGAGCTTGCAACGGAGCTACTGGCGAACCTGACCGTGCTGCTCGAGGAAGAGGCATCTCTCGGCGCCTGGATGGACGAACACGGCTGCGACAAGGTCGCCCCGTCCCGCAAGGAACCGGCCAATCTGAATCGAATCAACATCCGCGACCTGAGCGGTGCGCGTAACATCCCGGAATTTACCGCCCCGCGGGACAGCCTGGCCGCGCGCTCCGTCTGGGCTTTCCTCGTCGAAACCCTGCCCGAAGGGTACGTCGTCGAGCTGGAGATACCGGATGAAGGGGTGGAGCTGACGAGAGAGAGCGGCTCGCGCCTGCCGGAGGAGCTCTACAAGCGCATCATGCGCGGCGAATCGCTCGGCGACGAGGACGTCAGGTAAAGCGGCCGAG
>JAVVFG010000089.1:0-12324 GCA_032260445.1 Anaerolineae bacterium
GAGATCGGCTAAAGCGCTCTCGGCGGCTCCGTCCGCATCCTGACCTGGCGCCCCCTTTATCTTTGCCCCCACGCGGCACCACCCCCATATCTTGCCCTGGCTAGCTCATTTGTGCTACACTGTTGCCAACCTGTTGCATTTTCGCCAGAGGGAGGTCGCATGAGAGGGGCAACAGTATGCTAGAACTCGAGAAACTGAGCGACGAAGTCGAAAAGATGGCGCAAGGGGCGTACGAGCTGCGCCAGGAAAGCGGGGAGTTGCTCGACGACTTACTGCAAAAGCTGGCAGCGCACCGCACGGCCTGGGCCAAAATCGATAACTCGCTACGCACGGCCGTAGGCGAGCTCGGCCTGAAGTGGTATCGCTCGGCGCGCCCGCTCGACGAGCGCGAGCCGCTCGACGCGGTCGTCGCTGCCCCGCCGCCACCGGCGCAGGCCACTGTCATTGCCAGTGACGGCTCGCAGATTCTGCCCAGCCGGCACGGCGCTTACCTCTACTCGGTGATCAACATCGGCACCATCGTCTATTATCACGGGCGTGGATGCGCCCCCTTCCAGACAACCCATCCAGTAATTGACTATCCCAACGGCGAGGACGAAGAAGATCGCTTTGTCGACGACGGCGCAATTGTCAACATCCGGCGCGACCTCGCCGAAATAGAAACACTGGTAGCCCAGGCAGAAATCCACGGGAAAGATGGTCTGCCCGTCCTCGCCCTCCTCGACCAGCGGCTGCTCTATTGGCCGGTCGGCTCCGGGGGCAACGACGAGGGCAAACGGGTCCTGACTGGCTGGCAGGCGGCGATGCGGCAGGCGCGGGAGTGCAACTGCCTGCTTGCCGGCTACATCGACCGACCCGGCAAGCGCTCGGTGGTCACTATGCTGCAGACACTGGACATTAACAAGCCGGGTTTCGACAGCAACAGCCTGATCAAACCTCCGGGTGGTACGGCGCTGACCGACGTGCAGCTATTCCGCCAGCTCCTCAAGGAGCCAGGCCAGCGCAGCAAGGTGTTCGTCGATATTTCCCAGCAAAATGAGCAGTTTAGCGACAACAACCTCGACAACGAGGTTTGTTTCTTTTACATCAACTCTGGCGCGCCCGGCCGGCAGTTGGCCCGTGTCGACATCCCCCTGTGGGTTGCGGAAGATCCAGGCCTGGTGGACCTGGTTCACAGTCTCGTCCATAATCAGTGCCAGATTATGGGCGGTTATCCATACGTCCTCACCCGGGCCGACGAGCTCGCCGTGGTCGGCGCGCGCGACCGCGAAAACCTGGAGATGATGATCGCCACAGCAATGGAGCGCTACGGTCTATACGGCTCTGTCACTTCCAAGCAGAGCGGCAAGAACGTGGCCCGCGCTGGGCGCACCCGCCACACAGGAGTACACGGAAGATGATGCCAGCAACTTCGCCTATCCCCGATGGCAACGGGCAAACGCCGGCCGCAAACGGCGATGAATTCGGGCGCGTTCTGCGCGCCAGCACAACCGGCTTCGCCGTCGGCAGCCGCGTTGCCCAGCTCGAAGCGCCCAGCTTTGGCTGCATGGTCAAGGCCCAGCCCGTGGATGAGCGCGAGGCGATCTACGGGCTGATCTACGACATGAACATCGACGACGATCCGCTGATCCGCCGTCTCATTCTGGCCGAGAATCCGCGCCAGTCGGTCATCGAAGACCAGCGCCGCAACCGGCTCGTCCCCATCGAAATGAGCGTGCTGACCATCGGCTACCGGCGCGACGGCGACTTCTACCACGGCCTGCCGCCCCGCCCGCCGCTCAATCTCGATCCGGTCCATCTGTGCACAGATAGCGAGGAGGTGATTCGCTTCACCGACCGGGCGGACTACTTGCGCCTCATTCTGCGCACGATCGGCGGGAGCGTGCCCGTGGACCAACTGCTCGTCGCCCATATCTTGCAGACTTACACAATGCGCGGCGAGGATGCTGCCTGGGCACGGCGCATGATCAGCGAGATTGCCGTGCTTTTACGCGGCGACTACAACCTGCTCACGGCGATCCTGGAGACGATGAGCCATTCACTGCCGCAGCTACCCGAAATGGCGGCGCTCAGCCAGCCAGGGAGTGCACGATGACCAATAGTGAGATTGGCTACGTCATCGGCGGTGGCCTGAGAGAAGGCTTTCGTATCCGCCTCACCGCACAGGCAGATGAGGTCCAGGAAGGGAGCTTCGTCGTGTGCGACAGCGGGCAGTGGCGCTTCTTTGGCCTGGTCACAGACCTGGAGTTGGGCGCGACCGATTTCCGGTTTGCCGAAGACCAGATGGAGCGGCTGCAGCCCGCCGTGCGCGATCTGCTGCGTGGCAAGACCCTGTACACTACCTTGGACATGTATCCGACGCTTATGCTCGACCGTGGGCCCGATCCTGACGACGATCCGGAAGGCTATCTTGACTGGCAGGCGAGGCTCGATGGCGAGCAACCAGGCCCACAGCCCGTCAAGACGGTACCGGCACACCACGCCGCCGTGCGCCTTGCCGGCGCAGGCGACGTCGAGGAGATTTTTCCCGGCGACTTCGTGATCGGCCATACCATCGAACAGGGCCATCCCGTACGCCTCAACCTCAGCCGCTTCGTGAAGCGCTCTAGCGGCATCTTCGGCGCTACAGGCACGGGCAAGAGCTTCCTGACGCGCATGGCGCTGGCCGGGATGATGGCAGAGGACGTTGCCGGCGCCCTCGTCTTCGACATGCATAACGAGTACGGCTTTGACGATCAGGACAGCGACAACGTGTCACGCGTTTATGGCCTGCGCTCGCTCTTTGGTCAGAAAGTGCAGGTGGCGGCGCTGGGCAAAGGCGCCACCGTGCGCGGTCACATGCCCGATTTTACGCTCGAGCTGGGGATGCGTGATTTCACCACCACGGACATCATGCTCCTCGGCCAGGCGCTCAATCTGACCGACACGGCTGAGGTGACACTCAACGCGCTGGCGCGCGAGTTTGAGTCCAACTGGTTTGTCGAGTTTATGCGCCTGGAGCCCGGCGCTGTGGACGTGGACCCCGAAACGGGGAAGACGACGCCGGCAGAGAACTCCGTCGCCGCCTGGGCACGGCGCAGCAACGTGCATGAGAAGGCTGCCGAGGCGCTGCACCGGCGCCTGGCGACGATCGCCAGCAAACCCTACGTCAGCGAGCGCCCGGCCGGAGATGCCGTAACGGCGATCGTCGATCAGCTAGAGCATGGGCGGCACATCATTCTCAGTTTTGGCGAGTACGAGAACGACATCGACTATCTCCTGGTGACGAACGTGCTGACGCGGAGGATCCGCGAACACTGGATAACGAAGACAGAGACCTACAAAGGTGGCGAGGGCCCGGCGCCGCGCCCGCTAGTCATCGCCGTCGAAGAAGCCCACAAGCTACTCAACCCGCACATCGCCGGTCAGACTGCGTTCGGCACCATCGCCCGCGAGCTCCGCAAGTATTTCGTCACCCTGCTGGTCGTCGACCAGCGCCCGTCGGGGATTGACGACGAGGTGATGAGCCAGCTGGGCACACGCATTACCGGCTGGCTCGGCGACGAAGATGATATCCGCGCCGTGCTCACCGGCCTCGCCGGGCGGGAGCAGCTGCGCGGCATGCTGGCGCGGCTGCAAGAGAAAGAGGAAGTGCTGCTCCTCGGCTGGGGCGTGAAGATGCCCATCCCGGTGCGCTCGCGCCGTTATGATCAGGATTTCTACGACGAAATGCGCGGTCGCAAGAAACGGGAGCCGCAGGCGAGCAGCGATTCGCTGCCCGTCGTCGACAATTTTGACGATCTCAACAGCGATCTCTTCGGCTCATGAAAGCAGCGGTGTTCGACGATTTCCAGCAGCCGATCAGCGTCCGTACGGTGCCCGACCCGGAACCGCCGCCGGATGGCGTCGTCATCGCGGTGACGGCGAGCGGTCTCTGCCGCAGCGACTGGCACGGCTGGATGGGACACGACGCCGACGTGCATCCGCCACACGTACCCGGGCACGAGTTTGCCGGGCGCATTGTGGCTGTTGGCCCTGACGTGCGCAATTGGGAGGCCGGCGCGCGCGTCACGGCGCCGTTTGCCCTCGGCTGCGGGCGCTGCGCCCAATGCGTCGCCGGCAACCAACAGATTTGCGATGCCTATTACCAGCCTGGCTTCACCGGCTGGGGCAGCTTTGCCGAATACGTCGCCATCCCTTACGCCGACACCAATCTAGTGCGGCTGCCCGATACGGTCGACGATCTAAGCGCGGCGACGCTCGGCTGCCGTTTCACCACCTCTTTTCGCGCCGTGATCGACCAGGGGCGGCTACGCGCCGGCGAATGGGCTGTGATCTATGGGTGCGGGGGGGTCGGCCTCTCGGCCGTGATGATTGCCCGTGCCCAGGGCGCCCAGGTTATCGCCGTGGACATCGACGACGCGGCGCTCGCGCTGGCACAGCAGATGGGCGCCGGTCATATCTTCAACGCCCGCAAGGACGACGACGTACCGGCTGCCGTCGCCGAGTTGACCGGCGGCGGAGCCCACCTCAGTGTCGACGCCCTCGGCAGCCACGAGACAGCGCGCAACGCCATTCTCAGCCTGCGCAAGCAAGGGCGGCATGTGCAGGTGGGGCTGCTCGGTGCGGAAGGCGGCGAGGCGCCCGTCCCCATGGGGCGCATCATCGCGCATGAGCTGGAGCTCTACGGCAGTCACGGTATGCAAGCGCACCACTATCCGCGCCTGCTGGAAATGATCGCCTCGGGTGTGCTCGATCCCGGGCAACTGGTGCAACGCACGATCAGCCTTGCAGGGGCGCCGGAGGCGCTGGTCGCCATGGGCCAGTTCGCCCAGCCAGGCGTGACCGTCGTCAATCGTTTTTAGCTGCCGTTGGGACGTCACTCAGATCGCGACAAACGTGTCTCGTAGGGGCGCGGCGACTGGTCCCTCGTCTGCCAGGTAGCGCCGCAGCGCCTCGACGGCCGACAGGCCAAGCTTCTCCCGCTTTTCGGCATATCTCTCCGGCACCGCCTGAGTTGTGACAAAGGCAATGCGGTAGCTGCGCGACGGTTCTACTGCTCCGCCATTGACAAACAGCTCAGAGAGGCGGTGACCGCGCGGGTTTTGCGGCCGGATGTAGCCGTTCAGGCCGAGGCTGCGCTTTACAGAGCCGCCGATCTGCTCATAAGGGTCAGCCGCAAAAACGTTGTGCAGGTTCTCTTCGAGCATATCCCATAGCGCTTCTCCTCGTATCTCGGCGGTGAAGATCGGGGGATCCATCGGGATGATCTGGTAAAGGTCGCCAAGCGTGATCGGACCGGGAGGAACGGGAGCGCCATAGCGCCAGCCGTGGCTGAAGGCGATCTCTGCATCCGAACTGTGAAGCAGGCTCTGCAGGATAAAGTTGTCCATTGTCGTTTCGAGGACACGGCCGCGCGTCAACGCCGTGCGCGTCTCGCCGACGACTTCGGCAAGCATGTCCCGGTAGGGCGCCATGACGTTGTCCACGGTCGCTGCTACCTCCGGATCGGCGTCTATCCCCTCGTCGACGACGAGCAGGTGGTGGTCAAACCGAGAGATTTTCCCACCCTCAAGGGTAAGGTCTAGCCGGCCGGCAAAGGAGCCGTGGCTGCCAGACTGGATAACGAGCGTATCGTTTATGCGGGCAGGTGCCCCCAACCGGTTGTGGGTGTGCGCGCTGAGGAGAACGTCGATGCCGGGGACGGTACGCGCTAGCTTCATCTCCTGCGGGAAGCCTAAATGGGCAATGACGACAACCAGATCAACACCTTCTTCATGGCGCAGACGGTGGATATAGCCTGGTAGCTCAGCATCGCCCAGCGTCAGATAAACCCCTTCGCTAAAGGAGGGCGGCATCAGTTTATCGACGATATACGCGGCGATACCGATGATACCAACGCGCACCCCACCAACTTCCTGGATGAGGTAGGGAGGAAAGACCAGTTGTTTGCTATCCTTATCGTAGCAGTTGATCGCCAATACGGGATAAGGTAGGCGGTCCGCAATCTCCTGCAGCCGTTTGGGACCATAGGCAAAATCCCAGTGGGCGGTCATTGCCGCGAAGCCCATCTGCTCGAGGACAGGCAGCATGACTCCGCCCTTGGTGGCGACAGGCGCGTAGGTGCCGTGAAGGGTGTCGCCGCAATCGAGGGCTAGCGTACGCCCATTCGTCTCGCGACGGATCTGTTGCAGAAGACCGGCGATCCGCCCGTAGCCTCCGGCAATGCGGAACGCGGGGCGGCCGCCTGCCCAGAACTGCTCGGGATGGGAACTCAAATAGCCGTGGGTATCGTTGATCTGTATGATGGTGATCTGCTGCGAGGTGCCTGTCAAGATACCTGCTCCTTCTCCAGAGCGGCGGGCTTAGGCCGTTGATCTCCCTACGTATGCCTCTACATCGTGCACTAATTGGCCGGGGTTGCCGTCGTAAAGCTCCCAGTCAATCTCGCGCCGTACCAACTTCATGAGGATGTCGGTGAGCGCGCGGTTAACAGGCGTGGGAATGCCGAGCTGGCTGCCGGCGCTGGCGACAGCACCGTTATGGTAGATCACTTCATTCTTCCGCTTCCCCTCAGCAAGATCGATGTGAAAGGACGGCATCTTGTTGCCCCGCCCTTCGCCGACAATCCGCGTCAGGGCTGGCTTGACGAGAAAACCCGACCAGCGCTGTACAGCGCGTACGGCGCTCGCCAGCCGCTTCGCCGGTGCACCGGGCAAGTCAACTACGCTCAAGCCGAGCCCAGCCATCACCCGCAACGTCTCGGAGAGCATCTTCATCTCCAGCGCATAGGTAGCTTTTGTCTCATAAACGAGGCGCGGATGGCGATTGATGATCGCCGAAGTGGCATTCCCGACCATGTTGAGAAGCGCCTTCGACCACTTCATCTCACGGTAATCACGAAAGGATTCAGTCGTGATCCCGGCTTCGTTGAAGAGAGCCACGTACGGCTTGATCTTCTGCTTCTGAGCGGTCGGCGCAAGACCAAGACCCCGGCCGTCTCGCTCGACGCGCACATGATCGGGCGTTTCACGGCTGAGGGGCGCCGTCAATGAGCCAGCGATCACGGTGGCGTCTTCGAGCGCTTCCTGCACCAGCTCCTCGAGCCCGATTCCATTTTGGAGGGTGATGATCGTCGGGTAGGGGCGTGGCGCAAAGGCCACGAGCGGGTTAAGCGCCGCTTCGACGTCGTACGATTTCACCGTAAGCAGAATCACGTCAAAGGGCACGTCGTGTTCAAAGACACGGCGTACGCCAGTTGCCAGCTCAGGTTCGGCCCAAATTACCTGGTCACCCGGCAGGGTCACACGCATAGCCGTCCCCACCAGCAGTTCCGCCGTCGCCGGGCGGGTGAGCAGCGTCACATCATGGCCCTGGTGCGCTAGCATGACGCCCAGGTAGCTCCCCACTGCACCGGCGCCGTAAACGAGAAATCTCATCCTTCACCTCCCCTGGCAGACACAGACACGGCAGGCTGGCCGGAGGCCTAAGGCCTTGCGGCCTGCTCCTTTCCTAACTGGCTGCCAACTAAATCGGGATGGCCGTTGATAAACGCTTCGATCGACATCGCACGCCGGCCGGCCGGCTGGACCTCAATTAGCCGCAACGCGCCGCTACCGGCGGCGACGACGATACCCTCGCCGCTGTCCACCACCGTGCCGGGTGGCGCAGACAGCCCGCCAGCAAGTGCGGCGGTCACAATGCGCAGCCGCTCTCCATTGTACCAGGTGGACGCGCCGGGCCACGGCGTCATCGCGCGTACGCGCCGCTCCAGCGCCAGCGCCGGCTCCGTCCAATCGAGATCACCGTCTTCCTTGCCAATCAGCGGGGCATAGGTTGCGCGTGCTGCATCTTGCGCTCTGGCGCGGATCTCGCCGGCCAGGATAGCGTCCAGGTAGCGCCGCACCATTGCCGCGCCGAGCGCGGCCAGCCGGTCATGCAGCGTCGCTGCCGTCTCCGCCGGCCCGATGGGGATCGCCTCCTGTACATACACGGGACCCGTATCCAGCCCTTCGTCCATCTGCATCAAGCTGATCCCGGTCTCCGGGTCGCCGGCAAGGATCGCATGGTGGATAGGTGAAGCGCCGCGCCAGCGTGGCAATAGGGAGGCATGCACGTTGAGACAGCCGAGCGGCGGCAGGTTAAGCATGTGGGGCCGCAGAATCTGGCCATAGGCGGCGACGACGATCGCCTCCGGCTGCCAGGCGCGAACGGGTTCCGCTGCTTCCGAGGCGCGCAGCGAAGCCGGCTGGTAGAGAGGCACACCAACTTCCTGGGCCAGCACCTTCACCGGGGACGGCCGGAGCACCTGCCCGCGCCCGGCGGGGCGGTCAGGCTGGGTAACAACACCGGCAACGGTCTGCGTGTCAATAAGCGCCTGCAGAATGGGGACGGCAAAGTGCGGGGTGCCCATGAAGACGATGCGTGCCATGCGCGCATTCTAACACGCTGGAGGGACCGGGCAAACGCAGCAATCCCTCCAAAGTCACGATTGACGCTGGCGAGAGGTCCCCATACAATCTGCACTAGGATTCTCATGCCAGTTACGTCCACTACCCGATCTCAGAGGAGGTTATCACGGAGAAAGTTTCGCGCGCGCCCACCTGATCATTTGCCGGGCATGGGCTCTGCCTGTAGCGCCGGCGGCGCACAGCAGACATGAATGGGTTGGTCCTTGATGGTATTGATGGAAAGGAGGTACTTGTGAGCGACGAATTTAACGTGGAAAACATGGAACCGGCTGGGGAAATGGAAGTAACCGACGACGACAAGCTGTGGGCGCTGCTGGCATACGTGCTGACACCGATCATGCCGGTTGTCATCATGCTCCTCGAGGACAAGAAGAATCGTCCCTTCTTGAAGGCACACAATGCCCAGGCATTAGTCTGGGGTCTCATTAACGTCGTCGTCTCGGCGACGATTAGCCCCTTTCTATGTGGCATCCCGAGCATCCTTGTCTGGCTCGTCGCTATTTACTGGGGCTGGCAGGCCTACCAGGGCAAGATGGTCGAAATTCCCGTAATTAGTGACTTCGTCCGCAACCAGGGCTGGGCCTGAGTCTGTCCCTTTACCCCACAAACACAAAAGCGGCGGTCATCACATAATGACCGCCGCTTCTGCTTTAGCAGGTGGTAAGGCGCAGATCTACTGTTCTTCCTCACTTCTAGGCAGGGTCTCTAGCACCCCCTCGACCTTACCGGGCAGCACGCTCGCCGGCGGGTAGGGCTGGGTGCCCAGCCTGGTCAACACGGCCGCGCCCAGACCCACCGAGGCGAGCATCAGGCCGATAAGCCAGACGACAAACCCACCGCCGATGCTAAAGGGCGGCACCAGCGTCAGCAGGCCGAGAGCCAGGGTCAGAACCGCCGTGCCCAACGCTGCTGTCACGACGAGGCTACGCTGTGCCAGCTTAACCATGCGCACCAGCCAGCTCCCGAACCGCTCGCCGACGGCGACCCAGCCCAATAACAGGGCCGCAATCGGCACGAGAGCCAACAGGAAGACAGCCGGGAAGAGGAGCAAGCCGATACAGGTAATCGCCAGGACGACGAGCATGAGAACGAGGAGCGAGGGGACGGCAACTGCTGTCAGGAAGCCCACGGCACCGCTCGCCGCCGGCCGTGCGCGCACTGTCTGCCCCACTTGTTGCAGATGGCGCGGGAAGACGGCGGTGATGACCAATGCCAGAATGCCCATCAACAGGCTGCGTCCAACCGCCTCGCTCAGGCCGGTGAAGAAGCGGCCGATCGGCGAGACTGCCCGCCGCGGCACTTCGACGCTGGGGATTTCCGGACGCCCGGGGATGCCGGGCGGTATGGGCATGTTTTCGAGGAAACGTGTGCCGACGGAGGCGCAGCTGGCGGCGCCACTCTCATCACTGATCGCGCCGCCGACAAAGCAGTCGCCTTCGACGCGTGCCTCGTCTGTCAGCACTAGATCGCCGCGAAAGATGACGAGATTCCCGTTGACAATGCCATTGACGCTCACGTCGCCGTCAAAGACGGTGAGATCCCCGGTGATAATGCCGTCGACGATGACATCGCCGTTAAACACGGTGACCTTGCCATTAACCTGGCCACCGGCCATGACGTGTAAGTCGTTCCTATAGACGTTGATATCCTCGTCGACGACCTCGCCTTCGCCGATGATACGATCCAGGCCGGCGGCACTTGCCGTCATCGCGGGTACCAACAATAGCAAGAGCAGGATGAGTACTATAACGTTACGCTTCATCGTATCTTCTCCAAAGCCGCCGGCTCAGGTGCGTTCTTGCTGAAACACGAGGCGGTTGACGACGCCGCCCCAGACGACGACAACGAGCGCCATCAGCAGTAACCAGCCGATAAGCTGCGGCTGCTCGGCGACGAGTTCGCCAGCGCCAGAGACCAGGGCGCGCAAGATGACACCGGCGGCGTTGAGTAGGGCGAGCACTGCCTGCCACAACCCAGCCCACATGGCCGGCTGGCCGAGCGCAGGCACGAGCTGCACGGCGGCCCACCCCAAACCCACCAGAGGGATCAGCCCGGCCGCCATGAACAGCGCGTAGACAAACACCCCCATCCACAGGTGACGGCGGGTGGCCGCCGGAAGGCGGCGCACCGTCCGCTGCACAAAGCCCGGCGGCGGGGTAACCGCTGGCGTTTCCCGTAGCAGCCGGTCAACGGCCTGCATCCGCCCAAACTCTGCAGCCAGGTCTGGACGCGCGCGCAGGTGAGCTACCAGCTCGGCCTCGCCGGCTGCTGAAAGCTCACCGTCGAGCGCGTCCATCATTAGTCCGATAATCTCTTCATGCTCCATCACGCTATCCGTCCCTTTCTTCTCTTCTCACCACTCTTTACGTCTCAATTGAGATGGGGTTGCAGCTGGGCCGCAACGCCGTTCTCATTTGTTGCTTCTGCCATCTGACGCCGGGCGCGAAACAGGCGCGACTTGATGGCGCTGACCGTCGTATCCATCGTCTCGGCGATCTCCTCGTAGCTCAGGTCATACCAGTAGCGCAGGATGACTGCCTGGCGATAATCCTCGGGTAGCGTCGCTAGCAGTTGCTGCACCAGCACCTGTCGCTCGCTGTTGACTGCCTGTGATTCGGGACCGTCGGCGCGATCGGACATCAGCGCCGGGTGGGGTGGCAACGGCTCGTCTATCGACAGGAGCGTCGCCCGCCGCTTGCGGATCAGATCGATGCAATAGTTCGAGGTGATTGACAAAAGCCAGGTGGAAAATTTCCGGCTGGGATCATAGGTCTCCAGGCGCGTAAAGGCGCGGATAAAGGCCTCCTGCGCCGCTTCCTCTGCCTCACCGCGGTTGTTGAGCATGCGATACGCCAAGTTGTAGACGGGTCCCTGGTAGGCTTCGACCAGTTTGCCGAACGCCACTCGATCCCCTCGCCTGGCCTGCTCCAGCCAAACTTCTTCTTCGTGATTCACAGTTGAGATCTCCTGACTTCTCACTGGCCTGTACGCAGAGAGGGTCAAAAGGTTGCACGCTGTTATGCGCTTTCAGTGTGGTCTGTACGCACGCTCTTGTCAAGCTGCCGCGGCACGAGTAGTGCGCCTACATAGCCACTTGACACTACCCAAGGGACGCAAGATAATGCCGCCACGATGACGCGACCAAGAGAACGAGAACGGCAGTCGCTGCCGTCAGAGCTGTACACTGAAGAGTACTTCCTAACGGCATGCGAGGGTTACGACGTCTATTTGGAGTCCGAGGGCGAACACCTTTCCCGCCGGCTGCGCGATGCCTTTGCCGTGGCCGATGTGCAGCCGGGGATGCGTGTTCTCGACGTCGGCTGTGGGCGGGGCGAGATCCTGCGCCACTGCATGCGGCTCGGCATTGACGCCCAGGGGATCGACTATGCGGAGGCGGCAACGGCAATGTCGCGCGAGGCTGTGGCCGCGGAGTTAGGGACGAGCGAGCGAGTAGGCCCTCGTGATCAGCCGGTCTATCCTGCCGGTATCTGCCGCGCCGACGCCAAGCGGTTGCCTTATCCCAGCAACAGCTTTGATCGCGTCTTAATGTTCGACGTCGTCGAGCACCTCTATCCGTGGGAGCTCCACGCCGCGATGCTCGAGGTCCGGCGCGTATTGCGCGATGACGGCCGTTTCATCATCCACACCGCGCCCAACCGCTGGTACGATCGTTATGCCTATCCCTGGGTGCGGCGCTTCCGCTCTCTGTTGGGCCAGGGCGCGCGCTACCCGGAAGATCCGCGCGCCATTACCCCGGTCAACCAGGACGTCCACGTCAACGAGCAGGACATCTTGAGCATGCGGCGAGCCCTCAATGCGGCTGGTTTCCGCGGCAAGATCTGGCTCGATTCGCCGCCGCAAGACCGGCGCGAAA
>JAVVFG010000090.1:0-12173 GCA_032260445.1 Anaerolineae bacterium
CCGGGACGCTCAACCTCGGTCTCATCGGTGGTCTTATCGCCGGAGCGCTGCTCGGCGCGCTGTTCGGCTGGCTCGTGCACAACGGCGCCATCCTCGTGCGCGGCTGGGAAGGGCTGTTCTCGCTGACGCCGGTCACCTTCTATACCTTCTGGGCCATCGTCGGTGCTGCGCTAGGGCTGCTCGTCGGCGGCACGCTCGCCCTGATCGGAACACCTGTGCCGGTTTTGCAGGAGAGGACGGGCGAGGAAGCGGTCGTCGTCGAAGAGGATATGCACGTCGTCATGGTTGATACCGAGGAGTGAGATCGTTCCGATTTCGTAATCGAAGGGCAACGCACGGAGGCGCATGCCAATGACAGAAAATACGCACGAAGAGCACAAGAGCGGTATAACGAGCACGGTGAACATCGCCGGTCACCCAGTCCACCCCATGCTGGTACCCTTTCCGATCACATTTCTGGTCAGCGCGCTACTGACCGATATCGCTTACTGGGGCTCACTTGAGGATTTCTGGGCGCGGGCCTCCTTGTGGCTGATCGCAGCGGGCCTGGCGTCTGGCCTGCTGGCGGGACTGGTCGGCGCAATCGACTACTTCACCATCGAGCGCGCGCGCGGGCATCGGGCTGGAAGGCTGCATGCCGCCGGCAACGTCACGGCCGTTGTCCTCGCTGCCATCAATCTTGCCATCCGCTGGGGCGATCCCGCAGCCCCAATTCTCTGGTGGGGTCTGATTCTCTCGCTGGTCACGGCCCTCATCCTGGGCGTAACGGGTTGGTACGGCGGCGAGCTGACCTTTCGCCACAAGATTGGCGTGACCGGGCACAAATAGAGGAGCCGGCGCCAAGAAGCGCCGCGGCCGGGACCAGGTTCTAACGTTACTGCAGCCGCGCCAGCGCCTCAGCGCACTGCTGCGCCGCCTGTCGGTTATTGGCTTCTTCGAAACCGCCGCGCGCCGCCGTGTAGTAAGTGATAGCCGCTTCCCGGTCGCCGCGAGCGACTGCCAGCTCGCCGCGTGCTTGCGCTGCCAGCGCTACCCACGTGCGGCTCTCGTAGCGCCTGGTGGCTTCGTCCAGCCGCCGGCAATATTCCTCGGCAGCCGGCAAGTTCCCCTGGGCGATGCGCACACTGACTGCAACGGGCAGCAGTAGCGCCTCGCACAGCGCACAGTGGCCGTGGCTTTCGGTAAGCGCCTCTCCCAGAGCAAGGGCATCGTCTGCCGCTGTCAGGTCGCCAGCAAGCAAGCGATTACGGGCGATGGCCGCGTAGAGCCGTCCGCTGAGGTGGGCGCGCAGCTTGGCATGTTTTGCGGCGACGATGCCGTCTTCCAGAGCGGCCAATCCCTCAACCAGCTTTCCCTGCGTGGTCAGCAGGATCCCGAGGCGCTGGTACGATAACGCTTCGCCATCGGCGGCACCTATCTGCTGGAAGAGTGTGATCGACTCGTGCAGGGCGTCTTCGGCTGCCGACCAGCGCCCAACCTGAAACTCAAGCGCGCCATTGAAGCTCTGGCAGAGGGCGATGGCCCGGGGCGCACCCATCCGCCGCGCCTGCTGTAATGTGACCCCCACGATGTCTTTGAACTCGCCATACTCCTTATCACCATACAGGTGATACTCCCAGAGTCAGAGGTGAGCATCGAAGGCTTCGGTTACATCCAGGCTGGGACCGATCAGGGTGGAACGCTGCTGCTCGAAGTTGAGCCCCTGCTGCCACTCGCCGAGCGAGTGACAGGCCAGCGCCAGCATCTCGTAAGCCTGCGCTCTGGCCCTGTTGTCGTCCAACTGCTCGGCAATCGCCAGGCTCTGCTGCGCGGCGGTAAATGCATCCTGATAAGCATCATTGTGCCAGTACCATAGCGCCATATCGTAGAGAATATTCGCATAGTCAAGAGAGGCTTGTTCCGGTCCGGAGAGCATGGCCATCGCCGCTTGTAGTTGGCCCTCCGCTTCGACCATACGACCAGCGGCAATAAAGGTTCGCGCCAGTGAGCGGTGCACGCGCACACGGTCGCCGGGGCTGGGTTGCCATGTGGGGGTGGGGGTGAGCGCCAGCGCCTGCTCGTAGCAGGCTATCGCCTGCCCGGTATCCGCCAGCACCTTGGCCCAGTTACCTAGCTGTTCCAGGATCGGCCAACGGCGCGCCGGATCGGCAGTGCCCAGCTCATCCATCAGTGTGACAGCGCGTTGCAGATAGTCGCTGGCAATCTCGAGAGCAAATAGGCCCGCAGCTTTCTCGGCAGCTTCAAGCAAATAGGGCAGGGCCAGCTCGCGCCGATCGCTTAGCTCATAATGGTGGGCGAGCGCCTCGACGTGCTCGCGTAATCTTCCGCTCTGTCCAAAGACAACCTCCATCGCCTCCGCTGCGCGCGCGTGTAGCCAGGCCCGGTGCCTGCGGCTGAGCGAGTCGTACAACGTATGGCGAATCAGGGAATGCTGGAAACGGTAGCCCTCCTCTGTCTCTTCCAACAACTGGGCCGATAAAGCAGCATCGAGGGCGTCAAACAAGTCGCCGTCGAAGAGCCCGGTTAACTCGCGCAACACTGCAAAACGAAATTCGCGCCCGACGACTGCGGCGGCGCCCAGAGCAGACTCCACAGTCTTGCCCAATCGCTGCGCCCTTTCCCGTAACAGCTCCTGCAGTCCGGAGGGGATGTGCACGGCAGCGCCCGGCCGTAACTGCCAGCGCTCCTCATCCCGCACAAGAGCATTCGCCTTGAGCATCGCCCGGCAGATCTCCTGCACGTAGAACGGGTTCCCTTCGGCGGTATCCAGGACGGTCTCGACGAGCTGCGTCTCTGCCGGCCCCGCCAGCGTGTGGTTGATCAGCCTGGCCCCGGCTTCCGCTGGCAGCGGCGCCAGCGTGATGGTGTCACTGAGCTGTTCGCGGTAGAGGGCGTTGAGCAGGCTACCGAAGGGCGATATCCCGTTGATGGGGACGTCGGTGCGGTAGGTGGCCAGCAAAACGACTGGCGCCATCCGCGTCTGCCGCACAAGATAATGAAACATGCTCAGGCTGGCTTCGTCGGCCGCGTGCAGATCGTCGAGTAACAGCAAGACCGGGCCGTGGGCGGCGAGCTGTGAGAAGAAGGTTGCCGTTGCCCTGAACAGCGCCGTGAGCTCTTGCTGGGCATCGGTGGCTCCCAGCGGTTTGTAGTAGGTGATCGGGTTCTGTTCTGCTGGGTGCTGCTGCTCTACGAGGTAGCGATCGATCGCCTCGATGAAGGGGTGGTAGGCCAGGCGACCTTCCTGTTCATAAGCCGCCCCTAGTAGGGTCGTCATGCCCGACTGTGCCGCCATCTGTAGTATTTCGTACGCCAGGCGCGTTTTGCCCACCCCCGCATTACCGGCTAGTAAGATGGTCTGGCCCTGTCCCTGCCAGCTACTCTTGATCTGGGCCAACAATGTTTCTAGCTCTCGCTCGCGACCTACCAGGGGGGCGCTGCGCTCAACCTCGACGGCTGTCGGCGCGGGCGGCAGCCACGCTGGTTTGGGGCTCGCCACCGGTGCCGGGGAGACATCGCCACTAACAATGCGCTGGTAAAGGGCTTCCGTCTCCGGCGAGGGCGCGATGCCCAGTTCTGCTTCCAGTGCTTCGACACAGCTCTGGTACTGGCGTAACGCCTCGTGGCGCCGGCCGGAGAGGGCATAGAGAAGCATGAGTTGTTGCTGCGCCAGTTCATAAAACCGGTCAAGCGCCACCCAGCGCCGCGCGTGGGCGATAGCAGCCTGATAATCGCCCTGCTCAATCAGGACATTGACCAGACGCGCCAGGGTTGCGGCATAGTCCTGGCGCAGCCCGCCGGCTTCAAAGCTTTGCCAGTCGTCGAATTCCGTGGTATCGCGTAAGGTGAAACCGGCGAGAAAATCAGCCTGGTACAGGTTCACCGCTTCCGCCAGTAACGGTAGGCACTCGGAACAGGTTTCTTCCGGCGTGTGGGGGTGTTGCGCACATGCCGCCAGGTTGGCTCGAAACTGGGCGACGTCCGACCATAAGCCGTTCTCGCTATCCAGCGCGACCGTCTCGCCATTGAGGAGCAAGACACCTTCCCCGATCACCTGATTGAGGTCGGACAGCGCGCGGCGCAGGTTGCCCCTGGCCCGCCGTTGGGGTACGTCCGGCCAGAACAGTGTGGCCAGCGTATCGCGGCTGTGCGCCTGGCTGCTGGCGGCGAGGTACGAGAGCAGGGCAAGCGACTTGCGCCGGTTGATCCCCACAGGCTGGCCCGCACGCTCGACGCGCGGTGGGCCGAGTAGCGTAAGCCTTAGCATACTCATCGGTCTTCCTTCGATGGGTACCCAAGCGTCACGCGCACTGTCTGCGGTGCGGGGATCCGCGCATAAGGCGCATGGGATTCTCTAATTCACATTTTTGGGACGCGCTTTGTCACACATCTGGAACGCCGAAGCGCTACAGTGTGCATTGTAACACGAGAGACGCTGCCGAAAACGTTAAATTGGCTACACATGCCATCTCCTGTTACCTGGAACTGGAAAACGTGGTGATGGGCTGAACACCAGCTCCATCTGAAAGGAAAGGAAGGCACAAGATGCTCAATCAGACCGAGCCCCAAACAGGTCTACCGGTTCCCGAGGTTGATCTGCACGTTCTACGCCAGGCCATCCGCGATGAGTACCGCGTGGTTGCCGAGGATCCAGCACACGGCTTTCACTTTCATACCGGCCGGCCTCTCGCCAACATCCTGGGTTATGACGAAGGCTGGCTGGACGGGATCCCGGAAGCGGCGGTGGAATCCTTCGCCGGTACGGGCAACCCGTTCAGCCTGGGTGCCTTGCAGACGGGTAGTCGCGTCGTCGACGTCGGCAGTGGTGCGGGTTTTGACAGCCTGATCGCCGCCAAGATGGTCGGGCCGGGCGGCCACGTGGTCGGGGTCGATATGACTCCGGCGATGCTTGCCAAAGCACGGCGCGCCGCGCAGGAAGCCGGGCTGCAAAACGTCGACTTCCGCGAAGGATTCGGCGAAGCGCTGCCGGTATTCAGCAGTTGGGCGGACGTCATCATTTCGAACGGCGTCCTCAACCTGATGCCGGATAAAGCTGCGGGACTCGCCGAAATGGCGCGCGTGCTCAAGCCGGGTGGTCGCCTGCAGATTGCCGACATTCTCGTCGAAAAAGCGGTGCCAGATGGCGCGAAACAGAACATTGACCTCTGGACTGGCTGAATTGCCGGCGCTCTGCTGGAAGCAGAGTTAGAGATGGCAGTCGTGATGGCTGGTTTTGTCGATTTTGAGATTACCTGGCGCGCCGACGTCTTCAGTGGCGCCCCGCAGGAAAGCAGCGCGGCCAACTTCGGAACGGTAGGCATCAACTTCCGCGCCCGCAAAGCTGATAACGACGACGAGTGGTACGCTGAACTTGCCAGGTTGAACTGTGAACTGCCCGCTTAGGGCCAGGGAGAACGGATGACGATGACTACCTTGCAGCAGATAACCCAGCAGGACTTCTCGCACGCAGCGCTGGTTAGCGACAAGAAATACGGCCATGCCGTCGTCATCGGCAGCGGCATCGCCGGGCTGACGGCAGCGCGGGTCCTGATAGGCTACTTCCGCCAGGTGACCGTCGTCGACCGTGATACACCGCCAGATCCGGTCGACTTCCGCCGCGGCGTACCCCAAACTCGTCACGCGCACCGGCTCCTGCCACGCGGGCAGATGATCCTGGAGCAACAGTTTCCGGGACTGGTAGATGAGCTCCTGCAGCAGGGCGCCGTTCCGATCAGGGCCGAGAAGGAGCTTGCCGTCGACTACGACGGTACCTGGCAGACGGGCCACGCGCGTCCGAACTGGATCTCGCTGTCCTGTAGCCGCCCGCTGCTAGAATCAACGCTCTACCGCCGCATTAGTGCTCTCCCTGGGGTAAAGCTGATGCAGGGTTATGAGGTTGCGCGGCTGCAGACAGATCGCTCGAAGCAGCAAGTCACAGGCGTTGCGCTGCTATGCCGCCGTTGCAACACGCATGAAGTTGAAGTAACAGCCGACCTGGTAGTCGATGCCAGCGGCCGCCATTCGAAGGCGCCGCAGTGGCTGGAGAGCCTCGGCTACACGCCGCCCGAAGAGTGGGCTGTAGACGCCTTCGTTGGCTATGCCACGCGCTGCTACGAGCGCCCGGCTGATCTTGATGGCAGTTGGGATTCGTTGTACGTGCAGCCAACGCCGCCCAGCGGTACACGCGGCGGCATCATCATCCCCGTTGAAGGCAATCGCTGGCACGTAACCCTTGTCGGCGTCGCTGAGGATTATCCGCCGCTTGACGAAGCCGGTTTTCTCGAATTTGCTCGCAGCCTGCCGGCGCCGCAGCTCTATGAAGCGATCAAGCAGGCCACACCGCTCAGCAAGCCGGCCGGCTTCCGGCGCGCTGCCAGTCGCGTGCGCCGCTACGACCGTCTTCCCCGCCACCTGGAAGGGTTTCTAGTCTATGGCGATGCGGCCTATATCCTGAACCCGATCTACGCTCAAGGGATGACGGCGGCAGCAATAGGCAGCCAGGCGCTTGACGATTGCCTGGCACAGCAGCCGCGGGGCGAATTGGCCGGTCTGTCACGCGCGTTCCAGCAGCAGTTGAGCCGCTCTTTGAACCGCCTGTGGCGCATGGTAACGTCGCAAGATTGGCGGTGGTCGGCGACGACGGTAACTGGCAATAGTGAGGAAATTTATCTGAACTAGGGACGGTATGAAGGAATTCCGTTTTGTTCAAGAAGGTAACGAGATGCGAATCATCAGTCGAGAAGAACTAAGAGAAAAACTAGAACGTGGCGACAACTTTAAACTGTATATGACGTTGGGCCGGCAAGCCTTCGCACAGAGCCACATCCCTGGCTCGATCAACCTTGAGAGCATTACCGAAGCGACAGCAAACATGTCGCCCGACGACGAAATCGTCGTGTACTGCGCCAATCCTGCCTGCCCGGCCAGTATCAGGGCATACATGAAGCTACGCCAACAGGGTTGCAGGAATGTCTACCGCTATGCCGGTGGCTTGATGGAATGGGAAGCGGCCGGTTACGAGCTAGCTGGCTCTAGCAATAAATAGCGAGGCGTGCTCTCCAAATCCCGTTGCAGCTCAGCAGCGGGCGGAGCGCACTTTATTCAGATGAGGTACAAGAGATGATCGAGACGAGAAACATGGGCGCGAGCAACATCCAGATGAACGGCGACAATGAGGTCGACGTCATCGTCCTCGGTGTCGGTACGTCAGGCGAGGATCTCTCGCTGCGGCTCCTCGGCGCCGGGTTGACTGTGGTGGGCATCGAGGCCGCCCTCGTCGGAGGTGAATGTGCCTATTGGGCATGCCTTCCGTCGAAGATGATGATCCGTGCGGCAAGCGCCCTCCAGGAAGCACGCCGCGTAGAGGGCTTGGCCGGGCGCGCCGAGGTCACACCGGATTGGACGCCGGTCGCCGCTCGCGTCCGTACGGAAGCGTCCGGCGGTTGGGATGACGCCATCGCCGTCGCACGCTTTGAGGGGCGTGGTGGTCGCCTGGTACACGGCCGCGGCAAGCTGGTCGGGCCGCGCACGGTGGCGGTCGGCGACGAGCGCTTCACGGCGCGGTTGGGCATCGTCATCGCCACCGGCTCCAAGCCGGCTATCCCGCAGATTCCGGGGCTGGACGACGTGGACTACTGGACAACGCACGACGTCATTGCCGCGGAAGAGCTGCCTGCATCGCTGCTCGTTCTGGGCGGCGGCGCGGTTGGCTCTGAGCTCGGGCAGGTTCTCGCCCGGTTCGGCGTGCAGGTGACGATCGTCGAAGCGGCCGGGCACCTTCTTCCTGCCGAAGAGCCCGAGGCAGCGGCGGCGCTGCAAGTTGCATTCGCTGCCGAGGGCATCAGCGTGCATACAGGCACCGCCGTGCAGCGGGTGGCGTCCCGGAGTGGCTTGATTGCCGTCACGCTCGATAGCGGTGTGGAATTGGCTGCCGAGCGCCTGCTCGTCGCCACCGGCCGCAAGGTCGACCTGAGCGGCCTCGGCCTCGAGGCTGCCGGTCTGGACGGCACGGCGCCCTTCCTTGCAGTTGACGAGCGCATGCGCGCCGCCGAGGGCATCTGGGCGATGGGCGACGTCACCGGCAAGGCCATGTTCACCCACGTGGCTCTCTACCAGGCGGCGATCATTGCTGCTCAATTCCTGGGTGAAGAACATCCCGCAGCGCGCTACGATGCCGTGCCCCGGGTCACCTTCACCGATCCCCAGGTTGCCGCCGTCGGCATGACCGAAGCCGAAGCGGTGGCTGCTGGGCTTGACGTCGTTGTGGCCGTCAAGCAGCTACCGGCCACTTTCCGCGGCTGGCTGCACCGCGCGGAAAGCGGGGTGATCAAACTGGTCGTCGAGCGCGAGACGGGTGTGGTGCTCGGAGCCACCGCTGCCGGGCCACAGGGTGGGGAGATGCTGGGCCTGCTCAGTCTCGCCGTGCATGCCCGTGTACCGCTGGCGGCGCTGCGCAGTATGATCTACGCGTTCCCCACCTTCTACGCCGGTATCGGCGAGGCGATTGGTGCCTACGGGCGCGGCCTGGCGACGGTGATTGATCCGGCGTACGAAGGATTTTGGGCGCTCGACGCCGTGGGTGCGGCTGTAGACCTGTGAGTCATCAAAACTACAGCTGTCCCTTGTACAACAGCTTTCGTGCTCGTTCAGTTGACTGGAGTCACACGCACAAGTAGAGGATGTGGAATTTCAGGATCGGGATGGGGTGATAGGATGAGTGGTTGGCCCGGACCGGTGACCGGTAATGGACCAAGGTCGTCGGCTATGCAAAACTCAGACGGAAACACCGAAGGGCCTTTTATCTGGCGTACCTCGAAGCATATGTTAACGGACTCTCCGGGAACTACCTCGTACCAGGATACGGGAACGAAGTGGGCGATTAGCTGACCATTATAGAACGAGAGGGGAAAATTTCCTCCCGCCGTACCATCGTCGAATAGCGGACCACCCCCCCAGACCCCTTGCCCGAGGTCATTGACAGTCCAAGTATATGCAACGTTTGACTTACCATCGGCGGACGCAATCGAGGCCGACAACGCTATAAGAACCAGCGCAATTAGAAGAAAGGTCTTTCTCATCATCAGATTTTGCTCCTTAAAACAGAGGGGACAACTCGTTACGAGTCGCACAAACGGTTACCATTGATAGCAATTTACGATACGAGAAAGGCGATGTCATCGCACCAAGGTGTGATATGCACTATGGAAGGGTGTGATTGCGGACGGATGAACATGGTCAGTACCGTGGATTCGGGCGCGGAGCGGGAGCAAACCGGCGCTGCGGGACAATATGTCCCAGCCAGAATCATGACAGTGGCCTCATGACAGAAGGACAGCTTCTTCTGTACCATCGAGACAGATCGTAGATGGTTTGCCTGGAGGAACAGAGTGCAGCGTACAAACAAGTACTGGTATTTGGTGCAACGGGAAATATAGGAGGCGCGGCAGCACGGGCGCTGCTGAAGCGCGGCTGGCGTGTGCGTGCCGTAACGCGCAATCCGTCGAGCGTGAAGGCACAGGCGCTTGCCACGCTTGGTGCTGAGCTGTGCCAGGCCGACATGGAAGACCCCGCCTCGCTAGAAGCGGCATTCGGCGGGATCAAACGTGCCTTTAGTGTCCAGAACTGGACGACGAGCGGCGTCGCCGGAGAGATACGGCAGGGGAAGTTGGTTGCCGATGCCGCGCGCCGCGCCGGGGTCGAACATCTCGTCTACGGCTCGGCCGGTACGGGCGAGCCAGATAGCGGCGTCCCGCACTTCGATTCCAAACTAGAGGTTGAAGCCTACATGCGTGCGCTGGGCTTGCCCACGACCGTCATCCGGCCCGGACCATTCATGGAACTGATGGCAGACAAGCAGTTCTTTCCGCCGGCAGGAATCTGGGGCACGGGAACACGGATCATGGGCTGGGATACGCCCTCGCCTTGGATCGCCGTCGACGACATTGGTGTGGCCATTGCCAATATCTTTGCGGCCCCCGCGAAATGGGTGGGTAAAGAGGTGGAGCTGATCGGCGACGTAAAGAGCCTGGCCGAATGCAGGCAGGCCTTTGTGGAGAGAGCCGGTAAGCAGCCGTTCCGTCTCCCACTGCCGCTGTGGCTGTTCCGCCGTATGGCCGGGGAGGAAATGATCGTGATGTGGCAATGGTTGGTTGATTACGTCGCTGCACAAGGCTCCGCGGCGATGTGGCAGACCGTGGAGACAACACGCGAGCTGTCGCCGGGCTTGCTTGACGTCGAAAGCTGGCTCGACCGCACTCGTACAGCGGCCTAACCGGGCGTAAGCGATCATCCGGGCGCGGGACGCAGGCTGGGCGAACGGTTACGTCACGGCCTTGATAATCGCACGGTGGGTACGCACATTGTCCAGGAAAGTGCCGCGCCAGACAGGGTCCAGGCTGGCAGCCCGTTGCTGGAGTAACTCGTAGGCACGCTGTAGCAGCGGCTCCGCCCGCGGGTCGTCGCGTTGTTTGAGCACCTCGTAGCAGCTCAGGAAGAAGCGGAACGGCTCCTGCTGGCCATGCCCGGCCGTGTCAACTTCATGTACATCCAAATAGCGCAGGACACTGCCTATAGAGTCCGCGGCGGCACCTAGGTCACCTATCGCCTGTGCCGTTTGCGCCAGGCCAGCCAGAGCTTCCAGGGCCAGGTGTACCTGATGCTGTTCCCGGCGCAGGCGCTCTGTCTCGCGATAGAGAAGCTGTGCTTCCTGCCACATCTCGCGATCCGCCAGGACATGTGCCAAGCGTACAGTACAGTCGGGCATCAGGCGCGGGTTCCGTCCCTGCACCAACGCCAGCGCCTGCCTGGCAGCATCCTCCGCCGCTGCTAGTTCGCCCCGGTAATGATACAACCGCGACCGGCTGAGGTGACGCCAGCGCGCCTGCTCCAGGGGTTGTTTCTCCGGCAAGAAAGCCTCTGCCTGCTCCAGCTCTGTTTGCGCCTGGGCAAAGTCGCCAACCTCCGCCGCCAAAAAGGCAAGGCGTGCGTGTGCCTCCAGCCGCTGCACCGGCAACGCCAGTTCGCTTGCCAGATCTTGTGCTGCCAGAAGCTCACGGTGCGCCCCCGCATAGTCTCCCAGCACCCGCAGCACGTCGCCGAGCCACAGTTGCGTTTCTACTTCCCGATCTCGGGCACCAGTTTCCCGGCAGAGCTCGAGGGCCAGGCGTAGGTGCTGGCGCGCATCGCGGAAACTCCCCCTATCCGTGGCGATCACTGCCTGGCCCAGATAACCCAGGCTAATGCGTGCACGGTCGCCCGAGCGCTGGTAGGCAGCCAGTGCCGCCTGGTACTGCTTTTCGCCTTCCACAAAGTTGCCCTGGTACAGGGCCATCGTGCCCAGGTTGAGATGAATACTACCCTGCAGCTCCTGGTAGCCACTCTGCGCGGCCAGCGCTTCGGCCCGGCGTAGTTCGTCTTCGGCCGGCGCATATTCGCCGGCGGCAGCGTGCACGAGACCAAGGTTGATGTGGGTCGATACTTCCAGCTGCCGGTCCGGCCAATTACGCACGAAGGCCAGTACCTGGCGGAAGTAGGTAGCAGCGGTCTCGCTATCTGAGGGCAGATAAGTGCGACCGATCATGTTGAGCAGCCGCGCCTCGAACGGCTGCAGCGCCTGCTGTTGCGCCAGCGACAGAGCTTCCGCTGCAACTTCCCGGCTCCGGGCATACTGGCCCTGATGGAACTACACCAACGCCTGAGCGTAGCGGGCCTCCACACGCACGCGCGCATCCGCTACCTGCGTCACTGGCCCAGCGCCGCCTCCGCCACCTGCAAGCCTTCGTCGAAACGGCCGGTGAGTGCCAGCAAGCGGGCTCGCGCGGCAAGGAGCCGGCCGGGTGCCTGGGATGCCCTAGTAGGCGTGGGCAACAACTCGTAAATTTCGTGTAGCAGTGAAAGACAATCACGGCTGCGGCCAATATGCTGGTAGTAACACACCAGACTATCGAGGCTCTGTAGCAACAGGCCGGGGTGGGGGCGCTGTGCTGCCTGGCGCCAGGCAGCACGCACGTTGTCCATTTCCTGGGTGATAGCTTCTTGCGCTGCCAGAGCCTCACTGCCATCAAGCTGTTCGCTCGCCGCCCGCAACAATGCCAGATAGTAGTCGGCATGGCGGGTCTCCACCTCAGCCAACTGTGCCGGTTCCCGCGATAACCGTTCCCACGCGTACTGCCGCA
>JAVVFG010000091.1:0-3319 GCA_032260445.1 Anaerolineae bacterium
GCTCTGGCCGAGTTGCGCTGGATGCTCGTTGTCGACCACTGGGAACATGAAACGGCTGCTTTTTGGAAGGCCGAAAACGGCGCCAACCCAGCCGATATCGACACCGAAATCTTCTTCCTGCCCGCCGCCGCCAACTGGGAGAAAGCCGGCAGCTTCACCAACTCCGGCCGCTGGTTGCAGTGGAAAGAACAGGCTGCCGAACCCATGGGCGACGCCCATTCCGACCTGGCCTACGTCTTCCAGCTCGGCAAGCGCATCAAGGAACATTACGCTGGCGGTAGCGACCCCCGCGACGATCCTATCCGCGCCCTCACCTGGGACTACGACGAAGTCGAGCACCTCGAACCCGACATCCAGCAGGTCATCAAAGAGATCCACGGTTTCACCATCGACGGCCGTTACGACGTGCGTACCGGCAAGATCGTGACCAACTTCACCGAGCTGGCTGCCGATGGCTCCACCGCCTGCGGCAACTGGATCTACTCCGGTATGCTCGAACCACACCCCGACAACCCGGACGATCTGACCGTCTTCCACAACAAAATGGAAAACCGCACGCCGGACGAGAACCTGGACGATCCAGATGTTGCCGGGTCCAGCCTCGGTTATGCCTGGAGCTGGCCCGTGAACCGCCGCATCCTCTATAACCGCGCCAGCGCCGATCTCTCCGGTAAGCCCTGGGGGCGGCGCAAACAGTACATGCAATGGGACGCCGGCGAAGGCAAATGGGTTGGCCCGGACATCCCCGATTTTGGCGCCACAAAAGCGCCGGACACCCCGGCAGTCGCGATGCAAGAGGAAGGATCGGAGGGCTTAGGCTTCCACAGTGGTACCGATCCCTTCATCATGCATGCCGACGGGCGCGCCCATCTCTTTGGCGGCCTCAACGAAGGGCCCTTCCCCGAGCATTACGAGGCGCTGGAAGCCCCGATCAGAAACCTAGTCTCCTCCGTCGACTTCAACCCGGCCGGCGTGATCATGCCCTCCCTCGAAGACAGTATCGGCTCCCCAGACGAATACCCCATTGTCATCAGCACCTACCGCCTCACAGAGCATCATCTGACAGGTGTGATGACCCGCAATCTGCCCTGGCTCGCCGCCTTAATGCCCGAGCTCTTTGTCGAGCTTAGCCCCGAACTGGCTGCGGAGAAGGACATTCAAACCGGCGACATCGTCGAAGTGCGCTCGGCCCGTGGCAAGGTAAATGCCCGCGCCCTCGTCACCCAGCGCTTCCGTCCCTTCAAGATGGGCAACCGCACCGTCCATCAGGTCGGTCTGCCCTGGCACTGGGGCTTCCAGGGCGTCGCCACCGGCGACATTGTCAACCTGCTTACCCCCAACGTCGGCGATGCCAATACGACCATTCAGGAGTCGAAGGCATTTCTCTGCGACATTGCCAAGGTCGCGGACGCCACAGAAGTTGCAGGAGAGGAGGCATAAGATGGCCACGATGACCATGTTGGTCGATACCTCAATCTGTATCGGCTGTAAGGGTTGCGAAGTAGCCTGCAAACAATGGAATGAGCTGCCGGCGGAAATCCGAGGGTTCAGCGGCCACAGCTATGACAACACCGTTGCGCTGAGCGCCGACACCTGGTGCCATGTCGATTTCATCGAGCAGGGCGAAGACTACACGCAGGACTTCCGCTGGCTCTTCGTCAGCGACCGCTGCAAGCACTGCAAGGAAGCTGGCTGTCTCGAGGTTTGCCCCACCGGCGCCATCTATCGCACCGAGACGGGCGCCGTCAACATCAACACCGATATCTGCAACGGCTGCCAGAACTGCGTCTCCTCCTGCCCGTTCGGCGTCGTCAGCTTCGACCATCACAAAGGTGTGGTTGGCAAATGCAGCCTCTGCACCGACCGCACGGAAACACTCGGCCGCGAGCCCGCCTGCGTCGCTGCCTGCCCGACCGATTCCCTCGTCTGGGGGAACCGGCAGGACATGTTGGCCCTGGCCGAGCGGAAACGCGCGCGGATCCGCGCCAAAGGCGGCCCGGCGCGCATCTACGGCCGGGATGAACTCGGTGGCCTGAATGTCATGTTCGTCCTCGAAGACGAGCCCGAGGTCTACGGCCTGCCCAGCGATCCCGTCTTGCCTCAGAAGCGCGTGGCCGAAGGCTATACCTTTACCGCTGCTGGTAGTGTGCTCCTCGGTATCGCCGCGCTCGTCGCCCTGCGCGAACGGCGCGTCGGGGTTGAGGATTTGGAGGAATAAAGCATGGTACCGCTTCAAGTTTCAACCTGGCCTTGGTATTACGTCGCCGTCTACTTCTTCTTCGGTGGCATCGCCGCTGGCGCTTACCTGCTGGCGGCGTTGACCATGGTCTTCGGCACGCCTACCCGCGATCGGCAGTTGATGCACTGGTCGACCTACCTCGCTGCCGTCCTCATCCTCATCTGCCCCGTCTTGCTGACGCTCGACCTGGGACAGGAGCTGCGCTTCTGGCGTATGTTGACCCAGTTTAAGCTGCTCTCGCCCGTCTCCTTGGGTTCGTGGGCCTTGCTCATCTTCGGCTTCTTCGCCGTGCTCTCCGCGCTGATCTTCCTCGCCGAAGAAGGCAAATGGAAGATCGGCGCCTCCCTGCTGAAACGCCTGCCACACGGGATCCTCATGCGCATCGGCGCCTTTTTCGGCATCTTTGTCGCTGGCTACACCGGCGTGCTGCTCAGCTCCACCGTCATCCCCTTCTGGTACAACAACCAGCTCTTGGGTCTGACCTTCCTCGTCTCTGCCCTGAGCACAGCCCTGGCAGCCGTGACCCTCCTCTTGATGTGGCGCGGCTACCACAAAGTGGCAGATCACCACAACTTCCACAGTCTGGAATTGATCCTGCTTGGCTTTGAGGTGCTGCTGGTCGTCTGGATGGTCTTCCAGGACGGCGGTGAAATCCTGCTGACGAGCCAGTTCCTGCTCACCTTTGTCTTGGCCGTGGCTGTGCTGGGCGTCCTCGCTCCTCTGCTCATGCTCTTGTTCTACCGCGAGCGGGCGATGCCACCCCGCGTGTTGGCGCTCGTTTCCATCCTCATCCTGATTGGCGGCTTCTTCCTGCGCTACTCCGTGTTAGAGGCAGGCAAGGCGTCCGTCGGCCTGGAGCAGGCGCGCACCCTGCTGCAGCTGTTCTCGGGCTAAGGTAGCTCAATGCCATGAACCATCCACTCATACACCCGGTCGACCGGGTCATCAATGCCCTTGACGAATTGACGGACGAGAATCCGGACTTGGAATCAGCCGTCGACTTCTATGAAGAGGTCCTGCCCTTGCTCGACCAGATGCGGCCTGCCTTGCATGGTCTCCATCTGGATGTCGACGAAGCGC
>JAVVFG010000091.1:3419-12097 GCA_032260445.1 Anaerolineae bacterium
CTCGACCAGATGCGGCCTGCCTTGCATGGTCTCCATCTGGATGTCGACGAAGCGCGTGCGAAGCTGCAGGAAGGCGTGCCGCTGTTGTGGGGTGAGTTCCGCACGGCTACGGGAACCGAACCGAACATGGAGCTGTTCATGACTCTCTGCCGGCGGGCGACCGGAGGCGGCAATCCCGATGGTGACGTCCTGATGCAGGCCGTGTTGACTGGCCATGCCGATCTCCACCAGATGGCCGCTGCCGCCCTGCGCCTGGATCGCGGCGCGCTCGCGCAGACGGCCCGTACACTCGACGTCGATCTGCTGACCATTGATGCCATTCTCCGCCATCTGCTCATGCCGGTTCTCCGTGCTTATGCCGGCGCTTTCGGCCAGCTCCTCGACTATGGGCAGTGGAGCCAGGGTTACTGCCCCGTCTGTGGTGACTGGCCGATCTTTGGCGAGCTGCACGGCCGCGATAAGCTGCGCTATCTCCGCTGCGGTCGCTGTACGACCAGCTGGCGCTACAAGCGTCTGCAGTGCCCCTGGTGCGGCACGATGGATCGCCACGAGTTAAGCTTCCTGTACGAGCCGGAAGCTCACACCTGGCGCGTCGACGTCTGCGATCATTGCCGCGGCTACCTGAAGACGCTGGTCTCGTTTGATCCGCTCGAGGCCGATATGCTGCTCGTGCATGACCTGCAGACGGCCTACATGGATGCCCTGGCCGCGGATGCCGGCTACCGGCGGCCCTTGCGCCAACCGCTCGCCAGCCCATGATCGCCTTGAATGGCCGGGGCACCGTTACGGCCACAACTGACGTTGGCACAGCCTTCGTCTCGCTCGCCCTGGGCGTCGCCCAGCATAGGCCGGACTGCTTGCACAGCTACTGGGGGCCGGATGAATGGCTGGAGGCGATAGCCAGCCATCCACCTTCGTTGGCCGCGCTCCGTGACGAAGCCGTATCCGTCGCCACGGCAGTCCAAAACAGCAACCTACCCCAAAACCGGCTCGACAGGCTGCAGCGCCAGACCCGCGCGCTCTTGTGGCTGGTACGCGCGCAGCTCGGCGAGCGCGTCATCTTTAGCGAACAAGTGCGCTTGCTCCTCGACGTGCAGCCGGAGAGTGTCGATAGCGCTGCGATTACGGCGGCCCAGGAAGCCTTAGCCGCTGCCCTTCCCGGCGCCGGCGATCTCACCGAGCGTTGGGCGACCTGGCAAGAAACCTACACGAAAGAGCTGGCGACCATTCTGCCGCAAATCGAGCACGCCTTCACCTATCTCCGCCAACCCTGGCCCCAGAGCCGCCCGCCTGCTGTGACGGTGAGTGCCCACCTCCAGGATGTCGTCTTTAGACCCGGCGAGCTGCTCCTCCCCAGCCACCTCCCTGTGCGCGTCGACCGGCTGCTGCACCACGTCGCACGCTGGTACGCCACCTCGGCCTTCATTGCCGCCACCGTGCGCCGCTATGAAGCCGGTGAGACGGAGGCCGCGCTGTGGCTGAACACCGGCCCCCACCAGGTTCTCGCCACTGGCCTGCCGGCTGCTATCTTGCCCGCTTCCGGCCTCTATCAGGCCATGATCCCCGCGCTCCTGCAGGCGGCCGGATTGCCCGCGTCCCCATCCGCGACGTTACGCGCCATCCACACGGCCGAAGACGCCCTCGCCTGGGTCGACGCCAATGTCGCCCTGATGCGCCATGGAGAAGGGCTGCGCCCGCGTGTGCTGCGCCGCTATCTGATGAGCCAGAAGCTGGTCGACGCCGCCACGGCGGAGAGACAGCTTGAAGACCTTGCCGATCCCGTGCGCGCGGCCCACCGCTTCGCCCCGCTCATCGGCCGCCCGCTCGTTGCAACCTGGCTCGCCCGCAACCAGACGCCGCCTGCCGCGCTACTGGAAGATCCGCCCATCCCCTCGACGATGTTGTTTGCCATTCGCTTTGGCGATTAGTGTGGAGGAGAAACAAGATGTCTACCTATAAGATCATCGACAGCACCGTCTCCCTTCTTTTCTGTGCCCGCTGTGCTAATGAAGACCTGGAAGTCATCGCGCCCAACCGTCTCCTCTGCCGCGACTGCGGCATGGACGTGACGCTCGACACCCGGCTCATTCGCTTCGGCCAGCTCAAGGGCACCAAATACAAGATGCGCGACAAACGGAAATACACTTTCCGTGACATCATCGACGAAGCGCGGCAAGACGGCTTTAAGGAGACATACGTCCCCTCGCCCGACCCCGGCAAGGGCCGTATCGGCTGGCGCGACGAAGACGAGCCAGAAGCGGCCGAGGAGGCACGGGAGGCGCAGGAAGCGTCCGACATCCGCATCGCCGGCGTCGACGAGCCGCCACGTAATGGCTGGCGCAACCAGGAAGTCGTCGATCTGATTTCCGAAATGGCGAGCGATGAGGAGGATAGCGATGACCCAGGAAGCAACGGACTTTTCTGCGAGCGCTGAAATCGGCGAGGAAACAGACGCGCCGCCAGAGATTCTCTGTTCCTGCAGCCGTGCCGCCGTCGAGCACACCTGTCTCCGCTGCCAGCGAGAGCTGTGCGCCCTTTGCACCTACCGCGAGGAAAACGGCACCCTTACCTATTGCCGCGACTGCGCCAACACGCTGGTCGGGGTCTGCGACATCTGCGACGCCCTTCATGCCAAACCTTGCCACCAGTGTGGCACGATGGTTTGCGACGGGCACCAGACGCAGATCACCAAGCGCTGGGGCTGGGGCGGCCGGTCCGGACAGGGCGGCGTGCTCGAATGGTTTCCGATGAAACGGACCTACTGCCCCGAACATGGGCAAGGTCGCGTCGACAAGCCACGCCCGGCCCAACGGTTTTCTGGCTTTGACGGCTCGTCGCCGGAATGGTAAATGATCGAGACGCAGCAACGCACGAAACAGCTACTCGGCCGTCTGCACACGGTCATCGAGCCCTTGCTCCAGCAGGACATCGTCTCTCTGGAGATGGTGCGCAACCTCGAGATAGATGAGGCCGGCCGCGTCCGCTTCACCCTCCTCCTGGCTAGCCCGGCCCACCCCTACCGCGCACGCCTGCAGCAAGCCTGCGAAGAGGCCCTATACCAGCTTCCCTTCGTCACCGATATCGAGACCACCCTCGCCGCCGACGTCCTCGACGACCGCCGCAAAGGAGGGCTGCTGCCGCTCACCGTACGCAACACCGTCGCCGTTGCCAGCGGCAAGGGCGGCGTCGGCAAATCGACTGTGGCCGCTAACCTCGCCCTCGCGTTGAGCCGTTTTGGCGCCAGCGTCGGCATCCTCGACCTCGATATGTACGGCCCCAGCATGCCGATCATGCTCGGCACCAATGAGATACCCCGCGCCAACGATGGCCAGCTGATGCCCGTGCGCCAGTATGGCCTCAAGGTGATGAGCATCGGTTTTCTGGTGGAAGAAGAAGCTCCCGTCATCTGGCGCGGGCCGATGATGCACCAGGCCATCCGCCAGCTTCTGACCGACGTCGCCTGGGGCGAGCTCGACTACCTGATCGTTGACCTGCCCCCCGGCACAGGCGATGCACAGATTACCCTCTGCCAGTCACAGCCGCTGAGCGGCTCCGTCATGGTCACCACCCCGCAAGATGTTGCCCTCGCCGACGTCGTCAAGGGCATTGCCATGTTCCGCGATCTCGACGTGCCCATCCTCGGCGTCGTCGAGAACATGAGCCACTACCAGTGTCCCCAATGCGGCCACGTCGAGCACCTTTTCGGCCACGGCGGCGGCGAGACGATTAGCCGGCGTATGGGCGTCGATCTCCTCGCGTCCATCCCCCTGGAAACCCCGGTGCGCGAAGGGGGCGATAGCGGCCGGCCGGCCGTCATGGGCCAACCCAGCTCCGCGGCGAGCACGGCCTTCTCTGAGCTCGCCCTCCAGGTCGCGGCACGGTTGGTGGTGCTCAATCACGCCAAGCCAGAACCCTTCCGCATCAACCCAGACCTGCGGCTCATGTAAGGTGGAGAATAAGATGGCACTCACGATACAGGGCATCTATCCAACGTCCTACGTCATGTATCACGGCGATGAGCCCAGCGTCGTCGACAAAGCGGTCATCGAGGAAGGGCAGGTCTGTATTTCCGTCAACGGCCAGGAGCTGGTCACGCTGATGTGCACCCCGTTCAATCTCGAGGAGCTCGCCCTCGGCTTTCTCTGCGCCGAGGGCGTCATCAGCGGCCCAGATGACATCCACATCCTGACCGTCTCCCGGCACGAGCGTTGTGTCGACGTCTGGCTGCGCGATGCTGCCTACACCCCTCCCACCCGGCGCATCATTACCTCCGGCTGCGGCGGCGGCGTCGCTTTTGAGGAGATCAGCCGCCTTCACGAGCCCCTTTCCTCGACCACGACCATCACCCCAGCACAAATCCGCACCTTGATGCAATCCTTGCACGAATCGGCGGTGCTGTACAACGAGGTGCGCGGCGTACATACCTCCGCCCTCGCCGATGACCAACGTCTCCTCCTCGTCGCCCAGGACATCGGCCGCCACAACACCATCGACCGCCTCTGGGGCCAGGCGCTGCAGCAAGGACTCTCCACCAGGGACAAAGTGATCCTCGCCTCCGGCCGCATCAGCTCCGAGATGCTCAACAAAGCGGCCAAGATGCACGTGCCGGTTGTCATCTCGCGCACCTCCCCGACCAGCCTCTCCGTCGAGTTGGGACAGGCCTGGGGCGTCACCGTCATCGGCTACGCCCGCGGCCGCAACTTCCGCGTCTACGCCACCCCCGGACGGATACGCGCCTCAGCGACAATGAGCTGATCCGGCTCAGAGACCAGACCCACACAACGGACTGCCGGCAACCCGTACCAAACCGCCAGCCAACATGGCCAAGATGGCCAAGATGGCCAAAATTGCCACTTTTCTGCATGGCCCACTTGGCAGGCGGTGAGGCTGGCCCGATTGGCCAAATCTGGATAGCGCCCTGACCGTACGCTACAAATAACGATCCAGAAAGGTCACGACCGCCGGATACGCTACCAGCTTGTTCTTCAGGCGCACGATCCCATGCCCCTCGTCGTCAAAAACCAGAAACTCCACCGGCACCTCGCGCGCCTGTAATGCTTCCACCAGTTGCTCCGCCTCACTCAGCGGCACCCGCGGGTCGTTTGCCCCATGGATCACCAAGAGCGGCGCCCGGATCGCCGCCAGCTTGTTCATCGGCGCGATGCTCTCCAAGAACTCGCGGTGCTCCGCCAAACTGCCATACTCCGCCTCGCGGTGCGCCCGCCGGTAGTCACTCGTGTTCTCCAGGAAGGTGACAAAGTTGCTGATCCCGACGACATCCACCGCCGCCGCCCACAGCTCTGGATAATTCGTCAGCGCCGCCAGCACCATGAAGCCGCCGTAGCTGCCTCCGTACACGGCGATCCGCTCCCGATCGATCTCCGCCTGCTCCCCCAGCCAGCGCGCCGCGTGGGCCAGATCGGCCACCGAGTCCATCCGCTTCTCCACGTCGTCCAGGTGGCTGTACGCCTTGCCATAGCCAGTCGAGCCGCGCACGTTCGGCGCCAGCACCGCATAACCGTGGTGCGCCAGATACTGCGCCAGCGGGTTAAAGGCTGGCCGGGTCTGGCTCTCCGGTCCCCCATGCACGAGCACCACTACCGGCCGCGGCCCCTCCCCCGTCGCCGGCCGGAAATACCATGCCGGGATGTCGCGCTCGTCAAACGTCGGATAATGGATCAGCTCCGGCGCCACGAACGTCGCCGGGTCGATTCCGCCGCTGCCGCTCGCCGTCACCTGCTGCAGCGTGTCCCCCTTCACATCCCACACATACACATCGCTACTCTGCATCGCGCTCATGTGTGAGAAGACCAGTCGCTCCCCGGCCGGGTCAAAGGCCAGCCGTAAATCCATCCACCCCACGATTCCCGGCGTTACGCCTACCTCCGGCCCCGGCCGGGCCGTACCCGTCAGCATGTCGATCAGCTCCAGCCGCGACGCCCCTTCGATGTTAATCGTCACCGCCAGATAGCGCCCATCGGTCGACAGCGCCATCGTCTCCACGTCCCAATTCGGCGCCAGCAGCGTCTCCCACGTGCCTGTCGCCACGTCCAGCCGCCGCAGGTGCAGGAAATCCGACTCCCGGTCGGTCACCACGTACAGCGTCCGCCCGCCCGGCGCAAACGCCAGCGCCTCGAAGGTAGCCCACTCCTCGCCTGCCGCCACCGGCCGCGCCTCCTGCCGCCCGAGGTCAAACAGAAACAGGTCATGGTCAAAGCTCGACGCCGCCCGGTTGAACGCCAGCCGCTGCCCGTCGTCGCTCACCGCCATCTGCGCCAGGTAACCTGGCCGATCGTTCTCCCACAACATCGTCGCTTCTTCCTCGTCCAGCCGCAGCCGGTACAGATCGAAACGTGCCGGATGGCGCCGGTTCGCCGCGAAATAGATCGCCTGCCCGTCCGGCGCCCAGCAGCCAAAGCCGTGCATCGCCTCGTCATATCCTGCCGTCAGCAGCCGCTCGCCGCCGCGCGCCGTATCCAGCAGGAAAAGCTGCGCCTTCTCGTTGCCGCCCACGTCGCGCGCGTAGATCGCCTGGTCGCCGCCCGGCGCGGGCGACACCCCGAGCACGCGCTCCTCGGCAAACGTCAGCTGCTCCGGCCACCACGGGTGCGCGCCTGCCTCCGCCGGCACCTGCCACACCTGTGGCACCCCGCTCAGGTCGGAGACAAAAACAATGCGCGCCCCCTCGCCGCTGAATCCGGCAAAGTACGCGTTGCGGACATTGAGGTAGTGGTGGATCGGATACATCAGTCCTCTCGCTTCTTTTCGACGCCATGCACACCCATATCTTCCGACATCCCCACCGTCTTGGCGAGAAACGTGTAGATATCGGCAAGCTCGTCGATAACCTTACTCGTCGGCTTACCGAGCCCGTGCCCTGCCTTCGTCTCGATGCGCAGCAGGATCGGGTTCTCGCCCGCGTCCGCTGCCTGCAGGGTCGCCGCCAGCTTCTTGGCGTGCATCGGCACCACCCGGTCGTCCGTATCCGCCGTGGCGATCAACGCCGGCGGGTAGCTTGTCCCCGGCGCCACGTTGTGCAGCGGCGAATAGGCATAGAGGAAGCGGAAATGTTCCGGATCTTCCTCCGCGTTGCCATACTCTGGGATCCAGTAGCGCCCGGCCGTGAAGCGATGGTAGCGCAGCATGTCGGCGACCGGCACGCGGCAGATCACGCTGCCGAACAGCTCTGGGCGCTGCACCATACACGCCGCCACCAGCAGCCCGCCGTTGCTCCCGCCCATGATCGCCAATTGCTCCCGGCTCGTATACCCTTCGGCGATCAGCCACTCAGCCGCGGTGATGAAGTCGTCAAACACGTTCTGCTTGTTTTCCAGCATGCCCGCCTGGTGCCACAGCTCCCCGTACTCGTTGCCGCCGCGCAGGTTCGCCACGGCAACCACGCCGCCCATTTCCAGCCATACCAGCCACGACACGCCGAAGGCCGGCATCAGATTCACGGCAAAGCCGCCATAGCCGTACAACACCGTCGGGTTGTCCCCGTCCAGCGGCAGCCCCTTGCGGTGCGTCAGGAACATCGGCACCTCTGTGCCGTCCGCCGATTCGTAGAACACCTGCTTCGTCTCGTACGCCTCCGGGTCAAAGTCCACATCGGGCGCGACCAGCGGCGCTAGCTCGCGGCGGCTAAAGTCATACTGGAAGATCGTGGGCGGGTAGAGAAAGCTGTGGAAATTGACAAAGAAGACAGGATCGCCGTGCCGCCCCGACAGCTCCACGATGCTGCCCGGCGCCGGTAGGGCCACTCCCTGTTCCCCTTCACCGCCCAGACTATAGATGCGGATGCCGTGTGTCGCGTGCTGCGTCGTCACCACTACCAGCCGGCTGCCATAGATCCGCGCCGTGTCGATCACCGCCTCGCCTTCTGGCACCACCTCGTCGGCCATCGCCGCCACGTCTTCGGCTGCCTCTTGGGCCACGTCGATGGCGATAATCCGCCCGTTCGGCGCATCCAGATCCGTGAGAAAGTAAAAGCGCGTGCCCACGTTGCCCACAAACTCGTAGCGCGCATCGGCGTCGTCGAGCAGGCGGATCAGCTCCTCGTCGCTAGCGATCGGCCGGTAATAGAAGCGGTTGCGCGTGTCCGTCCCTTTCCACACATCCACCACGAGAAACGCGCTGTCTTCCGTCACCCGCGGGTTGAACGCCAGATCCGGCGCGTCCGGCCGGGCATAAACCAGCTTGTCTTCCTCTTGCGGTGTGCCCAGCGTGTGCCAGTAGAGCCGGTGGTGCGTGCTCGGCGGCGCGTCCGGCATGCTGCCCGGCTCCGGATAACGGCCGTAGTAAAAGCCGCCGTTATCGGGCGCCCAGGCCACATTCGTGAACTTCACAAACTGGATCACATCGTCGAGCTTCTCCAGCGTCTCCACGTCGATCACGTGGAGCTCCTGCCAGTCACTGCCGCTTGCTGACAGCGCAAAGGCCATCAGCTTGCCGTCCTGCGTCGGGAAGTAGTCGATCAACGCCACCGTCCCATCTTCGCTCAAGTTGTTGGGATCCAGCATCGCCACCGGCTCGCCCTCAGGTCCTTCCTGCCGGTAAAGAACCGGCTGGTCCTGCAGCCCATCATTCTTAAGGAAGAACTGGTATGGTCCACGTGGGCGCGGCGCGCTGTATTTCTCGTAATCCCACAACTGCGTCAGCCGCTTGCGGATCTCCTCCCG
>JAVVFG010000092.1:0-12035 GCA_032260445.1 Anaerolineae bacterium
TCCGTCTCATCACGCACATAGAAGCGGCTGTCATCGAGCGCGTACGGAATCTCTTCGCCGGGATGAACGGTAATGCGCACGATGTTCTTGCCCTGGGTCGAAAGCTGATCGAGATCGACATTCGGCTCGGGGCTAAAGCGACGCGACACGGCATTTTCGATCTGCTCAATGGCCTGCCGTGGGTTGCGGATGCCAATCGGTTCTTCGCGCGGGTTCGCCGAAACGCCGAGATAAATAGTCCCGCCGTTCGTGTTAGCCATCGCACAAATATCTTCCAGGATACGGTTGAAATAGCCGCCGCGCTCGACCATCTTCGCATGGAAAGACTGGACAATCGTCTCCCCTTCGTCTCGAGCAGCCTGGACAAAATCAAACGGCTTGGCCTGGCCGCGGTAAGGCCGTGTTAGCGAGAAATCGTTCGATTCGAAAACTTCCTTGATCGCCTCAAAGCTGACATCCTCGAGCAGAATCTCAGTGATGCGATCGCCGACACCCAGCACTTTCGGGTTGTTAGGATCGCGCACCAGACGATGGGCGTCGGAGCCCTGGATGCAGCGCATCGGGCGCGGGTATTCGGGCTTGGAGCCATCGAAGAAACGGCGGGTCGTGTAGCGGCCCCGCTTCTCCAGATCGGTCACTTCCAGGGCATGCAAATTGAGATCCTGCGTGTAGGCGATGCGCGTCTGCCCGCCAAAATCAAACCCGCGCATGACCACGCCGTTGCCCGAGTTGGCATGGGCTGCGATGACCAGGCCTCCCGCCTCGCGGATCGTGCGATAAGCTGTCAGCACGTCGGCCGTAGCACCCACCGTTGCACTGCCCTGTGTGAGCTGCTCTACCGGGACCTCCAGGCTCAGCAGCAGATGCTCCAGGAAGCGCACCGATGTATCCGGCGGGAAAATGCCCAAAATGTGGAAGCCGAAGGTTGCCGTAAACTCGAAGCCGGGCAAGACGAGTATCTTGCTGAATAGGCGGCGGTACTCGTCCAACCGGCGCTTCTCGTCGGGTTCAATTCGCTCCAGTTCCTCCAACAAGCTGAGCTGCTCGACTGTCTTCTGCATCGTTGCGTAGCCGGCAACCGAGTTGTGGTCGGTGAAAGCGATAATGTCCAGGCCGCGCAACTCGGCCTGGCGCAGTATGTCCAGATAACTTATATGTGGGTCCTGATAATCAACGGACCCAGGCGTATGCAGGTGCAAATCCATCACGCGCCATTGTCGGTGGCCCGTCCTGGGTTTGCTCCGGCGTTTGCCAGATCTACTCACGTCTCTTTCTCCTTTAATAACGCTCTCCGCCGCGTAAAATCAATTGGTGCCCTCAAGCAGGTGACGAACCGTCTCGGTGAGATGGGTGGGCGCGTACGGCTTCATCAAGAAGATGCTGGCGCCAGCCTCAAGCGCACTCGGTTCAAGGCGCGGATCGCCAGAAACAAGGATGACGGGCGCGTCTACGGGCGCGCCAGTCTCGCCGCCACGTATCGCGCGCAGCAGGTCGAAGCCATTCTCGCCATCGGCAAGATTACAGTCGACGATGAAGGTAGCGATGTCTGCGGTGGCCGCCACCATCGCCTCCGAAAGGTTCCGGCTTGTTTCTACCTCGAAACCATCCATTTCCAACAACAGGCGTAAGAGCGCTGTCGTGGAAGCATCGTCGTCTACTACGAGGACCTTCGCCACGGTTCACTACTCACCAAACATGGAGATCGGTGCTCCCTGCCGCTTTAACCTTGACTGGTTTGTAGTGCCAAGCACCGGGAAGCGGTGGATTGCTCTGTTCAACAGGTAATAATCGAAGTGATCAGGTAATACCAGTGCCGCAAGGCTGGAACTGGCCTGAATTCTGGACCAACTATCTGTCGCCGAGCGCTGCGATCCCGCGCATCACGCCGATGATGCCGATTGCGCTCTTAATAGCGTCGCTGGTAGTGATCTGCGGCGGGGCACCGCGGTTTGCTTCTTCAGCCGTCCGCGCCAGCAAATAAGCAGTGCCGAAGCCAACGAGGGCGCCAATGGCGATTCCAGCAATGTATAGCTTCGGTCTCCAAGTATCGGTCGACATAACGATTTATCTCCGTCCAATGGTCTTCTTGATTTCCTGCAGCAAGGTGCG
This sequence comes from Anaerolineae bacterium, assembly GCA_032260445.1. Classification (GTDB taxonomy): domain Bacteria; phylum Chloroflexota; class Anaerolineae; order Promineifilales; family Promineifilaceae; genus JAAYYY01. The sequence continues at coordinate 2,110 of JAVVFG010000092.1, forward strand.
GATGTAAGCAGCCGCACCATGCACATTGATGATTGGGCCAGCCATCTTCGGCAGCGCGGCACTGACTGCTGTCTGGATCCGCGTGAGCAAGTTGTCAACCCGCCAGAACAGCGGCAGCTTGCCGTCATCATCGCCATCTGGCTTCCTGCGGCGGCGACGCCAGATGAGGAACGCGCCAGCACCGGCCAGTGGCAGCGCACACAGAAGCATGACCGGCATCAGCAACAGGACGGTGAAGGCGTCGGCCATCCCCGAAACCAGGCTGCGGTAATACTCCTGGTTGGTATCCATGTAAAACCACTTCCCCGCCACGGTCAGCCAGAGAAGGCCGACGATGAGTACCAACCAGAGGAACGTAACCAGCCCGAGGGGAAGGTGGATAGTGAGCCGGTTAAACCGCCGTCTTGCTTGAAGCCGCGCCTCTTGTTCCGCCGTCGGACGCGGTCCTATTTCTGTCTGCGATATGTGCCGCAATGGCTCAGTCGTCATAACGAGTATTGTATCATACATGCCTGTCCGTGCGAAAAAAGCAACGCAACGCTACTGAACGCACGTTCAAATAGCTCAGCGCTGCCTCCTGTCTTGCCTGCGGGACTCCGGCGACACCTACGGTTCTAATCCGGCGGGTGCGCTGGGCAGGCGCCCGGATTGCTGCTCAGCATGCTCCCGTCGTCGTCGTAGCAAGTGCAAAAGCTCGCGTTCTCCCCCACGCCACGCCACATCAAGTAGACGAGCTGCGATTGGGTGCAGTCAGCACGGCCACGCGCCGGCCGGGTCCATTCCACGCCGACACCGCGGGCCGCGCTCTCCTGGACGAGGAAGATACGGACTTGCCGCTGCGGATCACTGCCCAGCTCAATCTGCTGCCGCGTGGCGAGGACCACTGCAAACACCGGGAACAGCATGACGACCAGCCACAGAAGCAGTAAGACGGCATAGACAATCCGCCGGTACCCCCGCTTCATCGTGCGATCCAGTTCTGCTGTTGCATCTTCCCTGCCGGGTCTAGAACCGCTACGATCCTTGCACCGCCTCTGGCTCCGCCTCGCCGAGGATTGACGGGATATAAAGCTGGGTAGTGTATTCTTTCAGCATGCGGCGCGAACCGAAGCGAGGGGCACAAGAACGGATTGACTCGCGCATCACCTCCAGCCAGCCGCGCGGGATATTATCACGGTCACGGTCGTAGAAGAGCGGCACAATCTCGCGCTCGAGCTGTTCGTAGAGCGACACAGCATCCGCCGAATCCTGTTCCTCCTCGCTGCTCCGCACCGTTTCGTCGCCGATCACCCACCCGTTGGCGCCGTTATAGCCCTCTACCCACCAGCCGTCGAGTACGCTCAGGTTCGGTACGCCGTTGATGGCCGCCTTCATCCCGCTGGTGCCGCTCGCTTCTCGCGGCCGGCGCGGGTTATTGAGCCACACGTCGACACCCTGGACCAGATAGCGAGCCATGTGCATATCGTAGTCTTCGACGAACGCCACCCGCCCACCCAGCTCGTGGTGTTTGGCGTGCGTGTAGATCTGCTGGATCAGCATCTTACCAGGATCGTCGGCCGGGTGTGCTTTCCCCGCAAAGACGAGCTGTACGGGCCGGTGGGTGTCGAGCAAGATTGCCCGCAGCCGCTCGATATCCGCAAAAATCAGGTTGGCCCGTTTGTAGGTGGCGAAGCGGCGGGCAAAACCGATGGTCAGCGCACCCGGATCCAGGAGCGTACCGCTGGTTAGCACGCCGGTCGGGTCGTCGCTTCCCTGCACCCAGCGGGTGCGCACCCGCTCGCGTAAGAGAGCCATCAGCTTGTGTTTGAGCTGCAGGTGCGCCGCCCAGAACTCGGCGTCGGGAATTTCCGAGAGCCGCTCCCAGAGCGCCGGATCATCCTGTTCTTCGACCCAGCCGGCGCCAAGGTACTTGTTAAAGAGAACACGCAACTCGCCGGGCAGCCAAGTTGGCACGTGAACCCCGTTGGTGATAGCGCTGATCGGCACATCCTCGACAGGCCGGTCTGGCCATACGCTCTGCCACATCTCGCGCGAGACTTCACCATGTAGCTGGCTCACGCTGTTGGTGCGCCCGGCGGTGCGCAGGGCAAGCACTGTCATGTTGAATGCCGGTCCCCACGACTCCTGGTGGCGGCCGAGCGAGAGAAACTCCTCACGGGAGATGCCAAGCTGGGGCCAGTAGTCGCCAAAATACTGCTCCATCAGGTGGTAGGCAAAAGCGTCGTGGCCGGCCGGAACGGGCGTATGCGTGGTGAAGATGGTCCTCTCGCCCACTGCCTTGCACGCCTCGGCGAAGCTCATGCCCGCGGCGACTTTTTCTCGCATCAGCTCGAGCACCAGGAAGGCTGAGTGGCCCTCGTTCATGTGCCAGCTCGCGGGCGCAATGCCCATCGCGCGCAGGGTGCGGACTCCCCCGATGCCCAACATAATCTCCTGCCGGATGCGCACTTCGCTGTCTCCCGAGTAGAGCCGGGCTGACAGCTCGCGGTTCCAGGGATCGTTTTCGTCGACATCGGTATCCATCAGGTAGAGATCGATGCGCCCGACGTTCACGTGCCAGATGCGCGCGTAAACATCGCGGTCTCCGAGACGCACGCTGATCTTGACCTCATTACCGCCGGCGTCGAGGGCCGGACGGATCGGCGCGTCGTTCATATCGAGCTGTTCGTAAATCGCTTCCTGCCAGCCGTGCGATGGGATGCGCTGGCGGAAATAGCCCTGCGGGTACATAAAGCCGACGCCGACGAGCGGGATAGAGAGATCGCTTGCCTCTTTCGCATGGTCGCCAGAAAGAATACCAAGACCCCCGGAGTAAATCGGGAGCGAGTTGTGCAAACCAAACTCGGCTGAAAAGTAGGCGATCGTCGCTTCGCGGAGCTCGGGGTAGGTGCTTGAAAACCAGAGGTGCCCGTTCTCCAGTTCGCGGTCGAGCATCATTATGACTTTGTTGTAGTGGCGGATAAACGCCGCATCCTGAGCGACTGCCTCCAACTGCTCGCGGCTCAGCGCCCGCAGCATTTCCACCGGGTTATGTTGCGTTGAGCGCCATAACGTCACGTCGAGGCGCTTGAACAGCTCGCGCGCCTCTGGCGTCCAGCTCCACCATAGATTGTAGGCAAGTTCTGCGAGCCGGCCGATTGGCGCCGGTAACTTCTCGTCCAGGTGAGTCATGGGTCAATCCTTATTTGAAGCTTCAATAGAGTAGGCGGGGTAAGGGATGGATAACGTCAGCCGTAATATCGTTGACTCTGCAACTAAAGCAGCGACGATTATAGCAACTTGCGCGATCGCAGCCAATCTGGCCCGAACGTTCGGGTTTAGTCTGACGGCAACCGGACCGCGGGCATTCTGCCCGCTTCTGGCGAACAAGAAGCTCCCGGTCGATATAGCACCTTCGTCGTAGAGCCGAAGATCTCGGTTGCCTAATCGCGCACTGGTTGCTGCCATACCGCCCGCGGCATTTCCTTGTCGGCACGATGGGCAAGCGCAATTGTCCAGTCGGCCAGGGTGTTAACACACCAGGAAAAATGACCTGGTTTGAGCCGGTTAATATCCATGTTCGGCGCCGGGTTAGTCGCGTTGACCATATAGGGGATGCCATCCCGAACGACGTACTCGACCATATTAATGTCGTAACCATAGCCGCGCGAAACGGCGATTGCATCCTTTTCCATCTGAGCGATCGTCACCGCGTCGACATCGCCTATCTCCGGCAGGTAGCTCTCCTCATCGACAGCGTACCTGATGGGGAGGGTATGCTCCTGTCCCACCACAAATACGTGCACGTGCACATCCGACTCGACGATTTCCTGGACGAGCATCGTCAAGGTATCGCTCTCATCGTATTTCTGGATCAGATCGTCGACATTATGCACGCGCTCGCTCATGCGCCGGCCGCCCAGACTTGCATCTTTGAGAATAGCGGGTACCCCAACATAGTCTATAACACCGCGCCAATTCATTGGATACTCAAGGTTGCGAAAACTTTCGGGCACAACCTGCGTCTCCACACGTTTGTTGGGAAGCACCACTGACCGCGGCGTCTTCAAGCCGAGCTGGTGCGCGAGACTGATGCCGAAGAAGCGGTCATCGCTGGCCGATGTGAACGGATTGTTAATAACGTAGACACCCTGGAGCGCAGCAGCCTTTAGCGTCACGCGATAGTACGGAATTTCGTGTGACATACGGTCGACAATAACGTCATAGTCGGAAGGCTGGTCGAGGAAGGTTCCACCGAGCTTAACAAACTCGGCGACCACGCCAGCGCTGCGCTTATTTACTTCGGTAATAAAGGCCGAGGGCCAGCTCCACTCGCGTCCGATGATCAGGCCGATCTTCTTTTCCTGGCCATTGTTCATAGCTATCTCCGGCTTAGCGCTCCATGACGTGCCAACGGAGTGTAGCAGCAGGGGGAGAATCGTCAAGTTCGGAGGCCTGAAAAAGTGGCGTCGTAGAGAGGGGCCACAGCCTCCCAGGCGAACGCCCCTGCCGCCGGTTGCAGGGCGCGCGCCACACGCCGCGCTTCTTCAGCCGCACGTAGCGCCCATCGCAGCCGTGCCAGCAATCCCTCCTTATCGTGGTAGAGACAGGTCTCGTGGTACGTAGTGGGGATCAGTTCCGGGTAGCTGAGACGGTGCGGGAGGATGGGAAAGGTCTCACAGGCAATGGCCTCCAGTATGCTGATGCCAAAGAACTCGTGCAGCGCCGTCGATATCGTAATGTCTGCTTCCCACAGTAGGCGTCGATAACGCTCCGGGGTGGCATACCCCACATGGACGATGCGGTTACCGAGCCGAGCTTGCGCTTCCTCAAACTCCACTGGGCGGCGGCGGAATCGTTCGCCGGAGAGCGCCACACGAAACGGTAGTCCCTCGGCAGCAACGACGTACAGCGCTTCAAAAAAGGCCGCTGGATCTTTATCGTACTCCCAGCGCTGGTTCCAGAGGATGAGCGGCGGCTCGCCAGTGCCGCGCGCCGGCCGTTCCCCCTGGAGCGCGGCAATGTCGAGCCCGACTGGAAGCACGGAGCTTTTTTCGCGTAGTAGGCCAACCGTGGCCTCCTCCTGGTAGTCTGGAAAGTGGCGTAGAAAGCGGGGCAGCTCCGCCAGGAGCGTCTCGCGGTGATAATGAGAGTTAAAGTAAATGTGAGTAGCCGCGAGCATCGAGGCGTAGTTTATGAAGCTGTAATGCTGGTCTCGCTCTCCCTGCTGCCGGCGCATCGGCCCACTGCTGCCGTCGCCGGGCAGCGGGTAGGTGAGCTGGTTCTCGTGCATATAGAGGGCGCAGGGCAGGGTGGCCGACTGTCGTCTGGTCAACGCCAGAAAGGTCGTCAGGTCGAGCATGTCGGTAGCCACGAGCAGGTCGGGTTGGCAGTCACTCTCCTGGAATGCATGCGCGAGCGTGACAGCGCCGCCGTGCATGCGCCATTTCCAGAATCTCCCCGGCAGCGTAAACAGCTGCACCTCGAGATGAGAAGTGCGGCGGTAACCCTCAGCCCATGCCTGGTGGCTACCCGTATGGTAGGGTGAGAGGAGTGCGATCTTCATGTTCGTCATCGTTCGACCCTCCCGTTACTTTGTTGTATCATAAACGCCGGCTTGCGCACGGTAGATCGCGCAATGCCAGAAGTCTTCAGCTGGCCCGGACGGCGCCGGCCTTGAAGGCGCCTGGCGCTGATCACTCACAGCGACACCGAGCTGAAGATTGACAACCCACGTGACAATGCAGGAAGCAGATCGGGAACTGTACTGGGATGCGACGTACGCGATCGCCACAGCCCTGCTGGCGGCACACCCGGACGTGCGGCCCGAAACAGTTGGTCTTGGCCGGCTTCTGGATTTAATCTCCAATCTGCCTGGTTTTGTCGATGATCCCGCATTAGCCAATGAAAGGATCCTGATGGATATTCAGATAACCTGGTTCGAGGAGGCAAGAGAGTAGATGGCTACGGACGCACTTAAGTCTGATGTCCCCGTGCCAGACGAGGTGAAGAATAACGTCTTTATCACCAGTCTGGATAAGGTTTACAATTGGGGACGTCGTAATTCGGTCTGGCCGATGGTCTTTGGCCTGGCCTGCTGCGCGATCGAGATGATCTCCACGGCTGCCAGTCGATACGACCTCGCCCGCTTCGGCATGGAGGTGTTCCGTGCTTCCCCGCGGCAGGCCGATTTGATGATTGTTTCCGGTACCGTGACCAAGAAAATGGTGCCAATCATCGTCCGGCTCTACAACCAGATGCCGGAACCGCGCTATGTCCTCAGCATGGGCGCCTGCGCCAGCGGCGGTGGCCCGTTCAAGGAAGGCTACAACGTCGTCGACGGCGTCGATAAGTTTATACCCGTCGACGTGTACGTGCCCGGTTGTCCGCCCACTCCCCAGGCCCTCATCAACGGTCTGATGGCCCTACAGGAGAAAATCGACCACCAATCGATCCTGACGGCGCCTTGGTACCGCAAAGATACACCAGCCCAGGTCGTGCCCATCCCGGCGCTCGGCCCTGACATCGTCGACCTGCGCCAGCTTGATCTTATCCGCGAACACGCGGGCAGCGTGCAGGAGCAGACGGCGGTTCTAGCCGGCGAGACGGAGGAGTAGGGTGATGGCAATCGATATCATTGAAAACGACGAGACCCCCGAGCCGGTGTATGCCGACCCGGTCGAAGAAGCAACGGCGCTGCTAAAGGAGCGGTTTCCTGAGCTGAGTGATGATCCCCGGTCGAATTCCACCGGGATCATGGTGTCGCCAGAGGAGCTTCTCGACGTTGCAGCCTATCTGCGTGACGACCTCGGCTTTAACTACCTGTCCAGTGTCACCGGCGTCGACTTGATTGACGACGGCAAGATGGAGGCGGTGTACCATACGTATAGCATCGCCAAGGGCGGCAGCGCGTTGGTTCTGAAGGTGCAGACAGACAGGGAAGATCCCGTTATCCCTTCGCTGACCCCACTCTGGCCCGGCGCCAATTTCCAGGAGCGCGAGGCGTATGACATGTTTGGCATCCGCTTCGAGGGCCATCCTGATCTGCGCCGCATCCTCCTCTGGGACGGCTTTGCCGGCTTCCCTCTGCGTAAGGACTGGCGCGAGCCGTTCTACGAGGAAGAGCACAAGCCGTTTGGCAGCCGCTGGCCTAGCGGGAAAGTGTTCCGTGCCGAGCGGCGCAACCCGTATGGGAAGAACGTACAATATCCCCCCGGCTGGGATCCGGCCGACCTCGATCTGCAGCAGGGCGATCAGCAGTTGTATGCTGGCGTGACCGTGACGCGGGAGGCTGTCCCGGGGCTGAAGACGGAGAAGGTAACCGTCAACATGGGCCCGCAGCATCCTTCGACGCATGGCGTGTTCCGCATGGTCATCACCCTTGACGGCGAGACCATCCTGCGCCTCGAGCCGGTGATGGGCTACCTGCACCGCAACCACGAGCAGATCGGCGAGCGCAATACGTTCATCCAGAATATTCCGTACACAGACCGGCTTGACTACCTGTCGCCAATGAATATGGAGCACGGTTACGTGCTCGGCGTTGAGAAATTACTGGGCGTCGAGGTGCCGGAGCGCGCCGAGTGGCTGCGCATCTTAATGGCCGAGCTGAACCGCGTCGCCAACCATATCTGGGCGCTCGGCTTCCTGCTCAACGATATGGGCGCCTACCAGACGCCCGCTCTCTACATGATCACCGAGCGCGAAGCGATCGTCGAGTTCTTCGAGGCAGCGGCCGGCTCGCGCATGATGGTCAACTACATGCGCTTTGGCGGCCTCGCCTACGATTTACCCAGCGAATTCCGTGACGGCCCCACGATGCAATACCTCGACGAGCTCATCAACGAGCGGCTGCCGAACTTCGTGGAGGAGATTCACACCTTCTTGACCAATAACGAGATCCTGCGCGCGCGCGGCTTAGGCGTTGGGGTCCTGTCGGCTGAAGAGGCAATCGCCTATAGCACGGCTGGTCCCGTCCTACGCGCCAGCGGCGTCCCCTACGATGTGCGCCGTGCCGAGCCGTACTCTTATTACGACAAGCTCGACTTTGACGTCGCCGTGCGCTTCAATGGCGATGTATACGACCGCTATCTGATCCGCCTGGACGAGGTTGCGCAGAGCATCCGCATACTTCAGCAGGTCCTTCCGTACCTGCGCGAGACAGAGGGTGCACCGGTGTTCGCCGGCAAGCCGCAGTATGCGCTCCGCGTGCCGGCCGGCGACGCCTACGGGCGCGCCGAAGCGCCGAAGGGCGAGATTGGCTACTACTTGATTGCCAAACAGCGCGCTTCCAACGCCGACCGTTACCATGTTCGCTCGCCCAGCTTCATTAACCTGACGGCGCTCGGCAAGATGTGCGAGGGGCATAAAGTTGCCGACGTGGTGACCATTCTGGGCAGTATCGACATCGTACTTGGCGAAGTAGACAGATAGGAGACAAGATGTACGGACTAGGTATCCTCAAAGGCATGGCCGTCACCTTTAGGCATATGGTCGAGACCTATCTCGACGACTTTCGCTGGATGTTCCGCGGCGGCCGCTACGAGAACCCAGACGCGCTCGATGTGCGCCAGAATATCGTTCGCAATCGGGGGGCGACGACCATCAACTACCCGGACGAGAAACTGCCCGTCCCAGAGCGCTTCCGCTTTGTCCCGTTCCTGGTGACGGATGATCCGCCGCCAGGGCAGCAGTGGGGCCACGACTGGTGTACGTCCTGCGGCATCTGTCCCAAAGTATGCCCGCCGCAGTGTATCTGGATTGTGCGCGGCAAGCAGCCCAACGGGCGTCCCAAACCAGAACCAGAAGAGTTCTACATCGATATCGACATCTGTATGAACTGTGGGCTCTGCGCCGAGTTCTGTCCGTTTGACGCCATCAAGATGGACCATGACTACGAGCTGGCTAGCTACGATCGCTCCGCGGCCCACATTCACGACAAAGCCCGGCTGAGCAAGCCCATCAGCTACTGGCGCGAGATTGCGCCCAAGAAGGCGGCTGCCGAAGCGGCGGCACGAGAACTGGCCGAAGCTTCGAAGGGGAGGAGGCGCTCCAAGGATGACCAGGAGGAGGCGCCTGGCCTCCCCGAAGAGCATATGCAGCAGCTCTACTACCGCGGCAGTGGCTACTAACCTGACGATCGATCTGGGCGGGCCGGGCCGGCGCTATGGCGCCTGCCGCCCGCTCTTTTTGTAGGTGAAAATGCTAGGAAGAAAAAAAGAATCAGAAGTAACAGAAGAGGCTGTGCGTGCAGCGCTTTCCACCGTCATCGAGCCCGAGCTGCACCGCGACCTGATCTCGTTGAACATGGTGCGTGACGTTCAGATTGACGGTAGCGACGTCAGCTTTACGATCATGCTGACGACACCTGCCTGCCCTTTGAAAGGCAAGATGGAGCAGGATTCGCGTGCCGCGTTGTCGCAGATACCCGGCATTGGCGAGGTCACCGTTCGCTGGGATTCGAATGTGCCGCACGACCAACGCATCAGCCAGCAGGTGGGGCAGAATTTTCGCAACACGATCGCCGTTTCCAGCGGCAAAGGCGGCGTCGGCAAATCGACCGTGTCGGTGAACCTGGCGATTGCCCTGGCACAGGAAGGGGCGCGCGTCGGCCTGCTCGACGCCGACATCCTGGGACCGAACATCCCGATGATGATGGGCGTGAACGAAATGCCCTCGCCACGTGAGCGTAAGATGGTGCCCGCCGAGGCGCATGGTGTGAGTTTTATCAGCATGGGCTTCCTCGTACCGGCGGATCAGCCGCTGGTCTGGCGCGGGCCGATGCTGCACAGTGCCATCCGCCAGTTGCTCGTCGACGTGCATTGGGGCGAGCTTGACTACCTGGTTATCGATCTGCCGCCCGGCACGGGCGACGCCCAGCTCTCGTTAGCCCAGGCCTTGCCTCTGACAGGGGCGATCATCGTCACCCAGCCGATGGAAGTGGCAGT
>JAVVFG010000093.1:0-11880 GCA_032260445.1 Anaerolineae bacterium
TAGAAGAGCTCCTCGAAGAACTCACCGGCGAGGACGAGACGCTACCAACCGCCGCACTTGCGCACGTCTCGCTGCCCATCGACCAATGGTCCCGTTTGCGTCCCGACGAGAGCGGTGAGCTGCTCGATCTCTGGCGCCCGCGCGAGCTCCGCCCTTAACCCTGTCCCATCGCCGTTCTGCTGCGCGCTAGGCCCGCTCCCGCCGCGCCCGCTCCCCGTCTGTGCCGCTCCCGTTCCCGCTCTCGTAGAGCCGCGTCAGGCTTTTGTTGCGTGCCGCCCACAGACCCACGAGCCCGATCTTCAGCTCGTACAGTGCCGTGCCCTCCGCCCGGATCTCGCGCATGATCTCCCGCTCCACCAGCCGGGTCAGACCTGCCGTTACCTCGGCCGGCTCGAACCGGAAGCCGTACTGCTCCAGGTAGAGCGTCAGGTCCGATGGGTGGAACGGCATTTCCCTATCCATCAGATGGGCCACCGCGGCCAGGAGCGCCCGTTCGATGCGTGAGGACCGTTGCCACAGATAGGCAAAGTGTACTTCGCCCAGGCGCAGCATTTCGTCCAGCGCCGCATTCACGTCGCTGATCGTCACGTAGCCCGTGCCTTCCTGGTTGGCCCGCTTCACCAGCGTATAACAGACGAGCTGCAGGAAGTAAGGTTGCCCCGCCGTTACCCGCCAGATCTTCTCCAGCGCAAGGTCGTCGTAAACGATATGCGGCGCCACCGGTTCGCAAATCAGCCGGGTTGCCGCTTCCCGCGAGAGAAAGCCGATCTGTTTGTAGAGAGCAATGTTGAACAGCACCGACCAGTAGTCGCTGCCCATCTCTTCCAGCCGGCCCGAGCCCACAAAGACAAAGCCCAATCCATCGGTGTGCTGCATGAGGTGGCGCATGAACGTAAAGAACGTCGACGGCAGGATCCCGTCGGCGACGAGATTCTCGAAGACCTCGAACTCGTCGAACACGAGCAGCACGGTCGTCTTCGCCGGGAGCGCCGCCAGTAATGCCGGTACAAAGTGGCGCTGGAACCGCCCTGACGGATCGTCGCGCCACTCCTCCGGCGACCCGACCGCAACCTCATAGCCACCAGCACCCAGCGTATCGGTGATCAGCCAGGCAATGTCATGCAGCAGCGCCGCCATCCCCGGCAGCACGCCAAGCGATTGGCAGTCAATGTACACCGGAAAAATATGTGCTGGTAGATGTTGATCCAGCCGCAGCAAGGCCGACGTCTTCCCTGTACGCCGCTGCCCGACCAGGATGAGGACGTTACGGCCCGCTATGCGATCCATGTTCTGCGCGATGAACTCGAACAACCCTTCGCGACCATAAAACAGCGGGCTGTTGCCCCGCAGCGGCGTACCCGGCGTGTACGGGTTCCGGATTGGCTCGAACGATCGCACCGGCGGCAGCAGGTGCACCATGTCCGCGAAGGCCAGGCGCCGCCCCTGCCGGATGCGATCGTCGTAGCGGAGCCGGAAGGCTACCCGGAAGCGATCCTTCACGGTCGGGGCCAGCCGGAAATTGACCTGGTGGCTGCGCCCTGGCCACAGGACGGGGATGGTCTGTGGCACGCTCTCGATAGCATAGGCTGGATCCTCCTCCAGCATCACCACCACATTCTCCGCCGCCGCTCGCCCTTGGTTCTCAATTTCCAGGGCAATGACCGCCTCCCCCTCCATCGCCACCAGCCGCTTGGTCATTAGCGTGATTTGCAGCTGCGCCTGGCCACGCAGCACCTCCATTTCCGCGCGTACCAACCCGTGCAGCCGCTCAACCACGGCGTCGACAAGCTGGTTATCCATCGTCGGCGGCTGCCCCCCAATTCGCTCGCCCATCTGGTTGAGCAGCAGTGTCGCTTCGTGCAGATAGACTAGCCGGTCGTCGGCCAGCTCCACTCGCTCGCTATCACGCAGCGCCGCCAGCACGCGCAGGAGCGTTTCCAGCCCCAGCGAAGGCTGCGCGCTCATCTGCCGTAGATGCACCAGTTGCAGGAGGCGCGGTCGCAGCAGCCCAAGCTCAGTAATCGTTGGCGCTTCCAGCAGCATCTGCCCCATTTCATAGGTTGCTTGCCACACGTCGAGCCTGCGCCAGGGGATCGACGCCCGCTGCGCTTCTTGCAGCGCCCCCGTGATGATCGGCAAAGCCGCCTCCGGCCGTGTTGCCAGCAGGAAGAGCCCGTTTGCCAGATTAGCCAGGGGCACGTTGTTATCGCGCCGCGCCCGGTTCGCCAGGCTCAACAGGAAGTCCGGGGAGCCCCGCGTGCGCGTGTACTGTGCGTCGAGCAGTTCCAGCGTGTTCGCCTGTTGCTGCTTCAGCCGGCCATAAAACCGCCCGGTGCGCCCTTGTGTCGATAGCGTCTGGCGTACGAGTAGGACACCGCTCAACAGCAGGATGGTGGCAACGGCCGGCACAAAGAGCCCGGGCGGCACGCTGCCCACAGCCTGCGGTGCCGGCCCGGGCGGCGGCGTCACCGTTCCCTGATTGGTGCCATCGTCGTACACAAACCGGTAGTGCACCGGCCCATCGCCGCTGGGGCTAAAGATGAACGAGACGTTTCCGCCTCCTTCCGTCTGGTGTTGCCGCTGCGGCGCCCAGCGCTGTTCTCCCTCGTCCCAGGTTTCCAGGACGATGGTCGCGACGTCCGCGGCTTCGTCGATCACCGCCAGACGGATGACATATTGGCCTGGCCCGGCCTCCACCTCAGGTTCCACCAGTAGGGGAGGGCGGTTGGGTTTCGCTTCAAAGAGCTGCACCACCCCATTCTGTGCCAGCGTGACGAGCTGGTCATGTTCGCCTTCCGCCAGGCGCACCCCGGCAAGCCGGAAGACGCTGCTGCCGAGCGCTAGCTGGTCCCAGCGCCGGCTTTCGCTCGTCAACAACAGCACGTTCCCGTTGGCGTTACCAACGGCGATGTCCCGCAGCCCGCCGCCGTCCAGGTCCCCCCAGTAGACGTCGCGCAGCCCGCCTACCTCGTCCAGCGTCCAGGCGACCTCGTCATCGAGAATGTTAAAGAAATGTAGGCGGTCGTCTGCCGTGCCTATCAGCAGGTTATCGTCTGCCGGCCTCACGAGCGCCAGCGGCCCGGGCCCAAACGATCGCTGCCACACTTCGAGTCCCTCCCAGGTCAGCGCCCGCAGCATGCCGTCGCGAGTCCCCAGCACCAGCGCCCGGCCTTGTTCCTCGGGGTAGGGGAACGGCTGGACGAAGTCAATTGTGTTGAGATTGTAGTAGGCCAGCGTCTCGCTGCGCCCGTCGCCTACGACCAGATAGATCTCGTTGTCAGCCGTCACGGCGACGAGCTCATCAAGCCCGTCGTCGTCACGATCGACGACAAGGAGATGCTGGATAGCGCCGCCCAGCCCGATCTCCCAGAGGATGTCACCGTCGAGCGAAAACGCGCGCAGCCGCCCGTCGTCGCTGCCGGCGACGACCTCGCTCGCGCCGTTCCCATCCAGGTCACCGGCGGCGAGCGCAGTTACCGTGCCAGCAATGCGCTGCGGTTCCGTCCATGCTACCCGCCCGCTCGCCTGCCATAGCTCGATCCATGTCTCTCCAGTCGGCTCGCCCGACTCGGGATCCGGCGGGTTGACGTTCGTCGCCACGATGAACGGCGTTCCCTGTTCGCTGTGCGCTAGGGCCAGCTCGGTGATCGCGCCGCCCAGCGGTAACTGCCCGCGCGTGCGTGCGTCGCCGCTCTCCAGCAGATGGATCAGACCCTCGGCCCCGACCAGAATTTCTTCCTGTTCATCCCCATCGAGGTCCGCCACCAGCATCGACTGCGGCTGTGACACTCGGTAGGGCCAGTTTGCAGCCGGCGCATTCTTCCGCGCGCCGGTGCCCGGGTCGGTCAGCGAAATGGTCCCGAACCCTGCCAGTAGCAACTCGTTAACGCCGTCACGGTTACTGTCCACCAGCCTGCTCTGCCCGCTCCCCGAAGCCGATGGCAATGAGAGCAGTCGCTGCCCCTGGTTGTCCAGCAGGATGACGTCGGCCGAAGCGCCCCCACGTATCTCCGGCGGGGCAAGCGTCAGCACCAATGCCGCCTGCCCTTCTTCGACAGCGTACGGGCCCGCTGCTAGCCCCACCACTGCCCGCGCTGCCGAATCTGGTTGGAAGCGCCACAGCCGCCGCCCGGCTCCATCGTAGGCAAATGCCGTACCAGCGCTTGTCCCCACCAGCAGCGCCTCGCCCTGCGGCAGTCGTGCCGTCGCCAGGCGTGTAACTGGCCGGTTCGGCGTGCGCAGCCACAGCACTTCGCCGAGCTCATTGTACAATTGCACTTCATGCCGGTCGCGAAAACTCTTACCGACGGCGATCACCTGATTCCCGGCCGCTCCAAAAGCAGGCATCGCCAGCGCCGTCACCTGCCCGCTCAGCGAGCGCGCCATCGCCACCTGCCGGTTACCCCTCAACAACGACAACCGCGTGTATTCGTCAAAATAACTGAACGCAATCTCGTCTTGCCCGTCGCCGTCCACATCGCCGGTCGCCAGCTGCGGTTGTGGCTCCTCGCCGGCCGGTGGCATTTCCGGAAACTGCCACTCCCGCTCGCCAGCGCCGTCGTACAAGCGCAAGAGGCCATTGGACAAGGCCAGCAAGAAACTCTCCGGACCTCCGTCCCCAGGCGCGTAGGCCTGCAGGGCGGCCGGTGTCGCCCCACTTTCGATTGCTTTGCGCCACAGGAGCTGCCCGTCATGAGCCAGCAACGTCAACGTGCTGTCGGTGGCCAGCAATACCTCCCGCATCGGCTCCCCTGCCCCATCCACGTTGAGCGTCGTCACCAGCCGGATCGGCGCGCGCCCCCGCGTCTCGTGGCTCCAGCGCTCCCGTCCATCCGCGCCGAGGACGAGCAGCTGGCCCTCCTCGGTCGTCACCACGAACTCGTCGATGCCGTTGCCGTTGAGATCAGCCGTGGTCACGAGATGCAGGGGACCGGGCGCATCATACCGCCAGTAGGCCGATGGCTGTGTGCCTAGCTCGCTGCGCCCTTGCGCGGCGACACCTGTTGCCGTCACCAGGACTAGCAACCAGCCTAGCCACCACACCTTCGGCAAACGTCCCATCACTCCATACATGGGTGCCACTTAACGTTCAGATGGCTGATCAGACCGCGGCGCGGCAAACCGCTCATTCCGGCGCGCGTAGTGTGTATCCCACCCCGCGCTCACTGACGATCCAGCCGTCATAAGGCTCGATAGCCCGCCGCAGCCGTTTGATCAGCGTCTTGAGCCGGTCTGGGTCATCCTTGAGGACCTCGCCCCATACCGCCACTTCCAGATCCTCGCTATGGACCACCTGGCCGGCATCCCGCGTCAGGCGCGAAAAGAGCTCAAATTGCGACGTGGTCAGGCTCAAATCTTGCCCTGCCGCGCGCACCGTGTGGCGCTGCTCGTCGATGACGAACGGGTCGGCCTGGATCACGCCCTCCACGTGTTGCCGCCGTACGAAGCGGCGCAACATGACACTCGTATAACGGTAACCATTCTCGTCCGGCTCGATCAGGCATTGTTGTTCGAGCAGCCGCAAGCTATCCACCGGCCCCGCCAGCGTCGCCAGGGTATACTGCTCGTCCGCGCTCAGGTTCTGCCACAGATAGCTCAGGTGCGAATCAGCCTCGACTTCAATCGGCGCGTCAAGCACCTGGAATTCTCTGTCATCCTGCGGTAGCCGGCCCGCCAGCACGGCCTGGAAGGCATGGTAACCGGCGATATGCAGAAAGAACGGGTGGTAGCCGACCAGTGCCAGCAGATAGTCCTCCAGCTCCGGCGAGAATTCGATCCCCGTTCGCGCCAGACGCACCCGCAGCAGGCTGCATGCTTCTTGCTCGCTGTACAGGCCGAGCGGCAGCGTCACGAAAATGTTAAAGAATGGCGAGCTGAGGATCTCCTCGTCTGCTGTCAGGTCAAACAGCGGCCGCTGGCTGGCGGTCAGATAAGCCAAACCATATTTCGTCGTCAGACCCCGCAGCCGCGCGAAGAAATAGGGCGTTAACTGCGGGTTCGCCGCCAGCAGTTCAAACTCGTCGAGCAGCACCACTACGTTGGCATTCATCTGGCTGATTTCGCTCAGAACGCGGTCAAGCGAGCGGTAGGTCCCGAACCGCTCAACCTCTCCGATTTTGCACCCGGCTTGCCGCGCTCGCTCTAGCAGCTCCGCGAGGAGCGCCTCATAGACCTCTTCAGGCGGCGATCCCCCGAACTCCTGGCAGTCGATCAGCAAGAACAGGGTGCTCGGGAAATCGAGCCCGCGCCCCTCCCGTGTCTGCGGCCGCGCCAGGTGCAGCAGCAGCGAGCTCTTCCCAATCCGCCGCGGGCCGATGAGCGACACGCTCTGCCCATTGCGCAGCAGGCCCAACACCTGATCGATTTCGGCCTGCCGGCCGTGGAACTCCTCCGCTCTGCGGATCGCTCCGCGGTGGAAAAAAGGATTATCGGTGCTCATGACCGTATTGTAATGCGGAACCTCCTATGGGCACAACGCACCCCCCTCGCCAATCCTACGCAATCAGACGGACCGCGAGCATCCGCTCGCCCCGAGCAGCCCGGATACCGCCTAACCTGCACCTCTCCGGCCGTCATCCCCGTGCAGGAAACGGTACAGCGCGCCAACCGCTTCTGCTGCCTCCGTCCGCTCTTCACGCCGGTAGCGGCGTACCCGCCGGCTGCGGCTGATATGCAAATAGCGGCGCGCGCGTGTGATACCCACATAGAGCAGCCGGAGCCGCTCGCTAATCACCTCGATATGTGCCGATTCCGTTGCCGAGCGCCCCGGGTACAGCCCCGCATCCCCTTCCATCAGTGCATGCAGCTGCGCCGCCGCCTCCGCGGTTGGGTCGCCGCCCAGGAAGTCGTGTACGCCCAAGAACGGTGCGTCCAGGCTGCCGGGTATCCACAGACCGTCCACGCCCACCAGAAAGACCGCATCCCACTCTAGCCCTTTGGCGCCATGCTGCGTTGCCAGCGAGATCCGCCCGGCGCGCGGCTCGTAGCCTGTCTCGTCACTGCCGCTGCCCGGCAACAGCCGTCGCCCGGCGGCCACTTCTGCCAGTTGTGTCGCCAGCTCCGGCAGCCGCCACCGCGGCTCCAGATCGCGCCACTGCCGCATCAGGTTGGCTATCTGGTAGGCGACCGACAGGTCAAACTCGTGGCTGTGACCATTGCTGCCGTCAGGCTGCACAACGGCGAATAGCTCGTCGGCAAGCGCCAGCGTCAGATCGTCGACCGGTAGTGAGCGCAGCGCGAACGCTTTCTGTAGCAGGGCAAGAAATGGCTGCAGCCGGGCAATCTCTTCCTCGCTGGCTACCGTTGCCGGCAGCGCCGCCACCACATCTGTGGCCGTCCGCGGAAAGAGGAGCCGCTCCGGCTGGTGCGTGCTGCGCAGCAGGGTCTGGATTCGTGCCAGTTCTTCAGTTGGCCTCCCCTCCTCTGTCTCCAGCTCGAACGCCCCCGCCGCCGGATGGCCTAGCTCCACGAGCGCCTCGTGTGCCAGAACCAGCGCGCGCGTGTCCAGCGGATCGGCCAACAGCGCCAGGATGCCCTGCAGCGCCGATGCAACCTCCCGCTCACGCACCCCGCCGCGCAGCAGGTTGTCATACGGTGCGTCGAGCCGGTCTAGCTCTTCCGCCATCGCGTAGCCGACCCGGTTCGTCGGCACGAGGATGGCCGCCGTCTGCTCTGGATGAGTGCGCACGTAGCGATACGCCAGCTCGCCGACCGCCGGCAGCTCGCCCTCCTCCCGCTGCTCGTACACTTTGATCCGGATGTTGTTCGCGAAGTCCTCCGGATTGGGCTGTGAATCGCCAGGCGGCGTCGGTTCGATCCGCTGTCGCCGGAAAGCGCCTTGCCGTACCTCCGCTACCGGATGATTGCTGCTGGCCCAGTCAATCAGGTGGTTCGCCAGCGCCATAATCCGCGGCGCCGACCGCCCCGAGTTTGGCAGTGGCCGTTCGGCGACGCCGGGCCGCCCGAGGAACGCGTTGAAGTAGCGCGGGTGCGCCGCCGTAAAGGTACTGGTAATCGCCTGGTTTGGGTCGCCAACACGCACCCAATTGCCCTCCGCGCCCGCGAGCATACCCAACAACACCTCCTGCAGCGGCACGCTATCCTGTGCCTCATCCTCTAGCACATAGGGCCAGCGCTGCCGCAACACCGCCACCAGGTCCGGCTGGCTCTCCATTAGCCGCACCGCTTCGGCGATCAGATCGTCGAAATCCAGTGCCCCCTGCCGCGCCAGGATCGCCTGGTAACGGCCATAGATGCCGTTGAGCATCCACAGCAGCGCCAGGTTCGTATCCGGCGTGCTGCTATCCAGCGCCGTCTGGTCCTCGATCGTTGCCGGATCGGGGAGGGTACTGGCCTGCTCCCGCAGCGCCCGTTCAACCGCCACCGGGGGATAGCGCTCGTTTTTCGCCGTGCGAATGAACACCTGCGCCGTGCGCTCGGTAATCTCCCGCCACCGCGCGCGCATTTGTACGCCGGCCGCGTCAGGCAAAAAGGCCCGCCACGCCTCCGGGTGCGCCTCAATCCAGCCCGAAACCGCTTGCGCCAGATAGCCCGAAGCCTGCGCCTCGTCGACGACCGCGATCGGATCGCCGTTATCGCTGCCCCTCGCCGCCCGCACGATCTCCAGCCCTAGACTATGCAGCGTACGCACGTCAAAACCCTGTAGAGGCGCGCCAGCTTCTTGCAGATGCTGCCGGATGCGGGCGCGAAACGTCTCCACGCTGGCATTCAAATAGGTGACGATCAACACCTGCTGTCCACCGGCAACGTCGATCTGGCCGCTGGCAATCAGGCGCGCGGCTAACAACGCGAGGGTGTACGTCTTGCCGCTTCCCGGCACGGCGCTAATCGCCATCTGGCCCCCCGAGTAGGCCAGCACTGCTTCTTGTGCTGGCCGCAGTTTTGCCTCTACCATGCTTGTCCTTTCACATGCCGGCTGCCGCTGCCGGCAGCGCGCCCAACTGTGTTATTATACGGGCGCTGCCTGCCTGAAACCATCTGTGGGACCCGCTTCTATGCAACGTGTAACCTTTGTCGCCACCGCCTTTGCCCTCCTCCTTCTCCTGCTTCTGGCCGGCCCATCCAGCGCTTCTCCGGCACCACGTTTCGGCATCGTCGAAGCCTTTTGGTCGCCGCAACAGGCCGCCGCTCTCGGCGCTGACTGGGAGCGCATTCTCTTCTACTGGAGCGAGCTCCAGCCCACCGGCCCCGAGGATTGGAATACGCTACACGTCATGGAGGAGTGGCTTGGCTACGGTGAAGAAGCGAACCGCGAGATTATCGGCCTGATCAAGCATACGCCCGCTTGGGCCACGGACGGCGACGACTACAGCGGCGTCCCGCGCGGTCTCTATCTGCCCCTCGACGACCCGGATAACCTCTGGGCCACCTTCGTGCGCCGGCTCGTCGACTATTACAGCGTGCGTGGCATCCATCGCTGGATCATCTGGAACGAGCCTGACATCGACGTTGGCGTCTACGGCAACGAGTTTGAGGGCACCATCGAGGACTACGCCCGGCTGCTCAAAGTGGCCTATCTCGTCATGCAAGAGCGCGATCCGCAGGTTACCGTCCATCTCGCCGGCCTCACCTACTGGCACGACGTTGCCGCCGGGCGCGAGCAATACCTCGACCGCCTGCTCGACGTCCTCGCCGCCGATCCCGAGGCCCGCGCCTACGACTACTACTTCGACGTTCTCTCCCTACATATCTACTTCCGCACCGAGACCGTCCCCGAGGTGGTTGCGGCCATGGACGCCATCCAGCGGCGGCACGGGCTCGACAAGCCGATCTGGATCAACGAAACCAACGCCGCGCCCACCCTCGACCCCCTCTGGCCTGTGGAACGCCCCCAGTTCCAGGTTGACCTCGAGCAGCAGGCCTGGTTCATCGTCCAGGCTCACGCTCTCGCTTTCGCCGCCGGCGTCGAGAGCATCGGCGTCTACAAGTTCTCCGACGTCCTCGTCGAGCCAGGTGGCGAGAGCTTCGGCCTCCTTCGTGCCGATTTCAGCGAACGGCCCGCCTTCCAGGCCCACCGCACCACCATCCAGCAGTTGCGCGGCTTCGCCAGCGCCCTCGATGAGAGCAGCCGCGATTACCACCTGGTCACCTTCACTCACCCTGACCGCGTGACCCGCATCCTCTGGACGCAGCACCCGGCCGCCCTCGCCCTGCGCCTACCCGTTCTCGGCGCCAACCCGCGCCTCGTCGAAGTCGAGGGCACCGAACAGCCCCTGACCGCTTCTGGCGGCTACTACGACCTGACCCTCGGCGGTGCCCGCTGTTATGATACCTGTATCATCGGCGGCCCCCCTGTGTTCATCGTGGAAGAAGCGCCAGCCCTTCCGGCCGCTGCTGCGCCCGCGGTTCAGAGTCGCGCGACAGTTACGCCGCTGCCCGGTATCGCCCCCGCCCCCGCTGCGCCGTCGCCCTTCACCTGGCTCATCCTCGGCCTGCTGCTTCTCGCCTTCGCCGCTTCTACCGCTCTTGCCCTGCGCTTCGTCCGCGCGCGGCGGGCCAAACCCTGACTACCTGCTACCGCGCGTTGCCTGGCCAGGCGAGGCCGATCCGGCCCCGTTCCGGCTCTACCTTGATGATCTCCACGTCGATCACATCCCCTACTTGCAGGGTAACCGTGCGCGGCTTCTGGCTGCGATGCAAGAGGCCATCCTCTTTCACCCCGATATCGACGAACGCGCCGAAGTCGACCACGTTGCGCACCGTCCCCTTCAAACGCATGCCCGGCTTCAGGTCGTCCATCGTCAGCACGTCGCTGCGCAGGATCGGTGCCGGTGTATCCTCACGCGGGTCTCGACCCGGCCGCACGAGCTGTTCGAAGATGTCTTCCAGCGTCGGCACCCCCGTTCCTACTGCCTCGGCTAACTCGGGCAGTGGCTGCCGTTGCCGTAGCGCTGCCAACGGCTGCGCCCGCAGCGCGGGGGCTGTGCCCGCATCCAGCCCGGCCTGCGCCAGTACGGCTTCCGCCACGGCATAGCTCTCCGGATGGATCGCGCTCGCATCCAGCGGGTATTCCCCGTCGTTGATCCGCAGGAAGCCAGCTGCCTGCTCAAACGTTTTTGGGCCCAGCCCCGGCACCTGCTGCAGCTCCTGCCGGCTCGCAAATGCCCCCTGCTCGTCGCGGTGGGCGACGATGCGCTGTGCCAGGCTCTGCCCAATTCCCGACACATGGGCCAGCAGCGCTGGCGACGCCGTATTCACGTCCACGCCGACCTCGTTGACCACCGAGCTCACCACCCAGTCTAAGGTCTCCGCCAGCGCCTTCTGGTCGACGTCGTGCTGGTACAGGCCGACCCCGATCGAACGCGGGTCGATCTTCACCAGCTCCGCCAGCGGGTCCTGTGCCCGGCGTGCGATCGACACCGCCCCGCGCAGCGAGACGTCGAGCTCCGGCAGCTCGGCGCGGGCCAGCTCGCTGGCGCTATAAACACTGGCCCCGGCCTCGCTGACGATCAAGTACTGCGGCGCAGCGCTTCCGTCGTGCTCCTGGAGCAGGCCGATTAGCTCCGCCGCCAGCAGCTCCGTCTCGCGCGACGCCGTCCCATTGCCGATGGCGATGAGCGTCACGCGGTGCCGCTGCACCATCTCTGCCAGCCGCTTCAGCGCCCCGTCCCGCTGCTGCTGCGGCGGGTGCGGGTAGATCGTTGCCGTATCCAGCAGCTTACCCGTCGCATCGACCACCGCTACCTTACAGCCCGTCCGGTACGCGGGATCTATCCCCAGCACCGTCTGCCCAGCCAACGGCGGCTGCAGCAACAGGTTGCGCAAATTGGTGGCAAAGACGTCGATCGCATGCGCCTCCGCCCGCTCCGTCAGCGTGCGGCGTACGTCGCGTACGATCGCCGGCAGCAGCAGCCGCTGGCC
>JAVVFG010000094.1:0-11783 GCA_032260445.1 Anaerolineae bacterium
AACCTCCTCGTCGCCGGGGGAGAGCAGTCCGGCGTCGCCGATTTGTTCCAGCTCCTGCAGCCAGTCGGGAATGGCTTCGTCGTCTATGGGCTCCACTTCCAGGGCAGGCTCTTCCTGGCGGCTCTCCTCGTCGCCGCCCGGCGTTTCCGGCTCAAACGCAAGGTGCTCGGCCTGCACGCTTAGCTCGGTCGGGGCAAGCCATGCGGGCAGCTGTTCAATATCGCCGGTTTCGTCTGCCTCTGCCGGCTCCGGTTCGGCATCCGAGGCAGCCTGCCTGTCTGCCGCTGCCCACGCTTCGTCGACATCTTCCTCGCGCGAGACCGGCTCGCCGCTCTGGAGATCCTGCGGCCAGTCCGTGGCGCTTTCGCCGCTGGCGGCTTCTAGTTCGCCAATCGCCGCGTCCAGCTCCGAGAGCCAATCGGGCACTTCCTCTTCTGCTTCGGGTGCCGGTTCCGCTTCCTCATCCGGTTCGATGGCTAACAACCAGTCAGGCGTCTCTTCCCCCTGCGGTAGCCAGTCGTATCGCTCCTCGTCCTCAGCGCCAGCACGCGCTTCCGGTTCCGTAAAGACGCTCTCAGGCAGCTCTTCTTCGCGGGCGGGCCACACCGGGCCTTCGCGTTCCTCGCCCGTGATGGTTGGCGGCGCTTCCTCTTCCTCCTCCAGCCATGAAGACAATTCCTCTGCCGGCGTCACCTGATCCAGCTCGGGAGAGGGTAGTTCGCTGAGCCAGTCCAGAATCTCCGGCTCTGAGCCGGTCTCTGCTTCTGGCTCTCCCTTGTCTAACCGGGCTCTGTCGCGCTCTGCCTCCGCTGCCGCAGTGGCGGGCTCCTCTGTCAGATCGCCGAGCCAGCCGGGGATCCCGGCGACCGGTTCGTCTTCGACCTCTGGCTGCACCGCCGCCTCATCCGCCTCAAGATCGGCGAGCCAGTCTGGAATCTCCTCTGCTACCGGCGCCGCTGGCTCCTCTACCGTTTCCGCTGGTGGGCCCTCGTCCAGATCGCTAAGCCAGTCTGGTATGATTTCGCCGGCGTCCTGCGCCGGTACCGGTTCACTTGCCGGCCGCGTAGGCTCCTCTGCCAGCCAGTCCGGAACCCCTTCTTCGCCAAAATCGCCCTCCGCTTCCCCACGAGGCGCCGGTCGCGATTCGTCTGGTTGATCCGTTTCTTCTTCTTGCGCGGCGTCCAGTCCTGCAAGCCAACCAAGCACGCGTCCTGCTTCATCCTCCGGTTCTACCGCCTGGCTCTCGTCGCCGTGCTCGCCGGCTGCCGGATGGTCTACTTCCAGATCTGCCAGCCAATCGGCGGCGACCTCGCCTTCGTCATCCTGAAACTCTGCAGGCCACTCTTCCGCATCCGGCTGTTCAACAGACGCTTGCGGCTCGCTGTCCGGTTCCCCTTCCGCCAGCCACGACGGCGTCTCGCTCATCTGTGCCGCCTCTTCAAAATCGGCAAGCCAGTCGTCGAGCGAGCTCTGGTCCTGGTCACCACTACCGCCGCTGCCGCTCACCGGGAGCGGACCGGTCCCCTCAGGTGCAAGACCGCGCAACCAATTAGGCAGATCCTGTTCGACGGGATCCTCCTCATCAGGCTCGGCACTCTGCGCCGAAGCGAACAGCTCGTCAGTTGAACGCGTGTCCTCGAAGAGACCCGCCTCCATCCCGTCATCGAGTAGCCAGGTTGGTAGATCGTCCCCGGGCCGGTGCTTCTCCAAATCTCCCGTTTCGGCGTCCTCGGGCTTTTCGCCGGTCTTCAACCAATCGGGAATACCATCGCTCATGCTGAGGTTGGCCGTCATACCTGGGGGACGTGAAGGCAGAGTGAACGGCGTCGGGGGTGTCTCAGAGCGGTCGGCCGGCTCATCCCGCGTTTCCGCTTCGTCAGGCATATCTGGCGGCTGCTGCAGCCGCGTCCCACAGCTATCACAGTACAGCAAATCACTCGGATTGGAAGCGCCGCAGTTCGGGCAGATTAACGAGGTCACCGGCTGCAGCGCGGAGCCACAGTTGTTGCAGAACTTACTGTCTTCCGGATTGCGGGCGCCACAGTTGCGACAAATCATAGTCATGATGAGCTGTAAGGTCGCTCAAGCCCCGCTAGGAGTCGCAGGCTGAGCGTGACCGTACCAAGCGCCACGCCCAACAAGAATCCCCGCACACCGGCGGTTACGATCACGTCATAGATAAAGCTGCGCACCGGGTTGATCACTCCCTCAACCGAGATAGGAAGAGGGCTCTGGCTGATGAGGAGAAGCAGAACGGTAAGTAGGAACAAAATTGACCAGCGATTTCGTTGTTGCTGCCAGAGACGGATGCCGGCAAAAAGGAGGAAGAAGGCCAGCAGCGAGGCGAGTGCGGCCTCGAGTGGCACCTGCACCAGCGTGAAGAGCTGCTGTACACCGTCCTCCGTGAAGCCGAACGCATCCGTCAGCGCGAGACCAAACATCGCCAGCATGGCAGCAACCAGCACCAGGCTGAACATGTTGCCCGTTACGGTGCGGCGCAGATGGATCGAGAGCAGGTTGAGGATGCCCAAGAGCAGTGCGACCGTCGCCAGGAACGCGGCCCACTCAAGAATTAGATTGCTCACGTCCGGCAGCAGGAGCAGGCCGGTCAATGTCGCTAGCCCGGCGATAACGGCGACGATCGTAGGAATGCCGCGTTTCAGAAGAGCCATCTATTACCCCAGAATTCCTAACATACGCAACGCGGCTATACCGAGAATGCCGAGCGCCGCGAGCCAGCGTAAGATGTCTTGTGTGCGCAGGCTGGCAAGCTGAAGCGGCGACCGCTGCAGATAAGCCGGCGCCGCAAAGAGCTCTTCACCCCAGACGGCGTTAGGCGTGAAGGCGGTGGCGACCGCAGATGCTACGGGATCATCGCTTCCGAGGATCTGTCCCGCGTCGCGGCGACGGCCCCCTTCGGCAAGTAACCCCATTTCGGCGCCGAGATGGCCAAGGGCGACACTGCTCTCAACATCCGGCTGCTGGGCAAGTAGGGTCGCGCCAGCGGCAAAAACAAATGGATAGGCACGGTCGGCCAGGAAGTGCGTGTCACGCAAATGGAAGTCGGTGACCCGACCACTGGTCGCATAGGCACGCCGGACGGTCCCCTGCGCCGCCGAAAGCAGCGTTGCCGCGCCCACGCTGACGACGGGCGCAACGCCACTGTCGCTGCTTTGTTTGGCGAGCTCCTCAAGCGCCAACAGCCCGGCTACCCCCGCTGGACCCTGGGGGCTGTGCAACGCTCCGCGGCCTGGCGTCATGTGCAGCCGGCGCCCGCTTTCGACGGACCGGCCCATGAGATAACGCAACGTACGGTAGGCGGGGTGGGGGCGCAGGCCAACCGGCACCCCTCGTCGCAGCCGCGCCCACGTAAGCAGCAGCAGGAGCGCTGTCAAGACAATTACGCTCAGAACAAGGAGTAGATCATTCATCTGCGTTAAGATAGTCGAGCAGAAGGTCTGTGGCCCCCGGCTGCTCCAGTAGTTCTGCCAGCGTCGCAATCTGGCGTGCAGGCCACAGCAGGCTCAATGCCGGTTGCCCAATCCATAATAGCTGCCCAGCAACCAGGGTGAGCGGGCGTCCGGCCTGTAAGGAAAAGACGGCTAGTCCACGCAGGCCCCGCTGCCGCACTGTAGCGGCGACTCGCCGCAATAACCGTTCCTCCTGGGGGGTGAGCAGGACCATGCCTGATAACTGCCGGGCGCCTGGCCGTTTCTCCGCTTCAAGTTGACGTAACGTTATTCGAGGCAAAGTATAGCACGATTATAAGGGGGTGTAAAGAAAGGGCAAGACCGCCCGTACCTATGTCCCAGCGGGCAAAGGGCCTGCCGAAATGTGGTTACGCGTACCCCTTGCATCTGGGGTATAATCCGCGCCGGCATCGAGATGAAGGAGTAAGCTACTTGCGCGTACAAGTCATCCTCAATCCATGGGCAGATCGCGGGCGTGCTGTGCGGTTAAAGGATGACCTTGGCGCATGGGGCGCGCAGCATGGTGGGCTGGAGGTTGTTTTGACCCAATCGCCGGGCCATGCTGCCATGCTGGCCCGCGCGGCAGCGGAAGCGGGCTACGACCGCATCGGCATTGCCGGAGGCGATGGGACTGTTCATGAAGTTGTCAATGGCCTGGTGGGCGTGCCCGCTGTGGACCAACCAGCAGTCGGGCTGATCCCAATCGGCTCTGGGAACGATTATGCGTTTGGCGCGGGGCTGCTGGCGCCGGCCCACGAAGCAGTTGAGCGCCTTTATCACGGGGAGGTGCGGGCGATGGATCTGGCCAAGATCGTGGACGACCACGGCCGGACACGCCACGTGATTAACGGCATCGGCATTGGGTTCGATGCCGCCATTGCGATCGCCACCAGCAAGATAAAGCGTCTGCACGGTTTCGCCGCTTACTTTGTGGCTGCGCTGCAAACCATTGCCCTGCATTACGAGCGGCCCCAGTTTGACGTTCACTTCGACGATAATGGTGTCAGCCAACCTTCACTGCTCCTTGCCATCGGCGTTGGCCCGCGCATCGGCGGTGGTTTCTTGCTCACTCCTGACGCCGCGTTTGACGATGGCTTGCTGGACAGTTGCCTGGTGGACTCCGTTGGCCGCTTTACGATGTTAAGGATGTTGCCGCGCGTGATGAAAGGCACGCACATTACGGCCGATATCGTCCAGATGCGGCGCAGTCGCACGATAGATTTACGGTCGGACCTGCCTTTACCCGTACATCTCGACGGCGAGATCTTCGCGACTGCCGAAGACGATGTCCATGAGTTGACGATTGAAGTTGTGCCCGGCGCACTGGCGTTGGTTTTCTAACGGCACAGCAAGAACTGCCCTATGCGGACGTTAACCACTGCTCTCACCGACCACGAGCTCGTCACCTTGCGTGTTATTGGCGAGTGGTGGGATCTAGACTTGACCGGCGCAGACAAGACCAGGTCCGTGAAAGAAGTGGCTGCGGCGCTAGAACGACTCGATATGGAGAAGGAGCTTGCCTATCTGGCGCCCGAGGAGGCTGCTGCGGTCCGCGCACTTGCCGCGGCCGGCGGGCGAATCCCAGTGGGTACCTTCACCAGGAGTTATGGCGACGTGCGGCAGATGGGGCCCGGCCGGCTTGAGCGGGAAGAGCCGTGGCTCGATCCTGCCAGCCCGGCCGAATCGCTCTGGTACCGCGGCTTCTTGTATCGCGCTTTCGATCAAGACGGCGATGCTGATGCCCTGGTTGAGTATTTCTACTTGCCCCATGAATTGTTCTCCAAGCTACCACAGGCGGAGACGCAGCAGGGCGGTGGCCGTTCGGACCTCAGCCTACAGCCGAGCGACGAGCCAGGCGCATATGATCCTGAAACCACGACGGCCGTTGATGACATGGCATCCTGTCTCGCCATCGCCCAACGCGCACCGCTAGATGCTAAGGACCTCGCACGGCTGCGTCCTTATCTGTTCAGCAGTGATAAAGATCGGCTGGACCTGCTGCTTACCCTCGGCATGGAGAGCGGCTATCTCCGTGAGCACGACGATGGACAGCGCCCGACGCGTACAGCGGTAGAGTGGCTGCGCCTGGGACGCGAACAGCAGCTGCGGGCCCTGGCAGAGGCATGGAGTGCCAGTAGCTGGAACGACCTGTGCCATACGCCGGGGCTCGCCTGCGAAGGTAGCGGCTGGAACAATGATCCCATCGCCGCGCGCACAGCCCTGTTCGATCATCTTCCGCGTGACGAACACTGGTACAGGCTGGACGATCTGGTTGCCGTCATGAGCGATGATGACCCCGATTTCCAGCGACCGGAAGGCAATTACGACACCTGGTACATCCGCGACCTGAGCAAGGACCGCTACCTGCGTGGTTTTGAGAACTGGGATCTGGTCGAGGGGCGGTTACTGCGCTTCCTTGTCTGCGGTCCGATGTACTGGCTTGGCCTCGCGGAGTGCGGTGACGGTCTCTACCGGCTGACCGGTCGAGCACTTGACTGGCTGGCGAACCGCGCCCCGGGAGGCGCAGGGGTACGTGTTCCGCTTGTCATCCAGCCGGACGCGACGCTCCTCGTCCCGCACAACGCCGATCGCTACCAGCGCTTTCAGGTGGCGCGTGTTGCCGTTCCTCTGCCGCTGCAGCGTGGAGAGCCGTATCGTTACCGCCTGACCCCAGGTTCCCTGCAGCGTGCGAGGGAGTCGGGCATCCAGCCGGAGCGTATCCTGAAATTCCTGCACGAAGCGAGCACGCGTCCTGTCCCGGCCAGCGTACGGCGCGCTGTCGAGCGCTGGGCGGCCCAGGGGCTCGAGGGCCAGCTTGAACCCGCCGTGATTCTGCGGGTGCGTAATGCGGCGATCCTTGACACGCTGCAGTCGAACCCCAAGACGCGTCCCTATATCGGCGAGCGATTAGGTGAGCTGGCGGCGCTTATCCGCGGTGATTGGCAAGCTTTTCAACAGCTTACAGCGACGCTTGGGTTGTTGCTCGACGCCGTGGGCGAGGATGGCGAGTAAGAAGGGGCCACGCAGCCGCGATCAGATCAGCCGCTGTGCTCGAGGATGCGCTTCACCGGAGCTGCGCTGAGAAAGGCAGCGCGAACCGCCTCATCTTCAATCGGATAGGCGATCTGGTTGATGATCTCCGCTGCGATCTGGTAGTGAACGCGCGCCAGTCCGGCGTTGGCGGCAATCTCGGCAAGCGAGGCGTGCACCTGCCACAATAGATACTGCCGGCCAGCTTCATGTGCGAGAAAGAGTGCCTCCTGCCAGCGCTGTTCTGCCATATCATCATTCTTTTCGAGCTGCTCGACCAGTCCCAGCGCGTAGAGCGCTTCCGCCTGGTATACGCGATAATCTCGTTCTTGCGCCAACTGCTGAAGCTGCTGGGCATACTGCCTTGCTTCTGCCGCCTTCCCCCGGCGTACCTCGGCCTGGGCGAGCGTGTACAGTGCCTGCATCCTGACGTCGTGCTGCGACATTTCGGTCGCCAACCGCAGAGCTACTTCGAGGTAGCCGACGCCTTTTTCCACCTGACCCAGATGAAAGAGATCGTAGCCAAGATTCCGTGCCAGATCCGGCAGGGCGGAGCGCAGCCCGGTGCTCTGTGCCAGGGCATAGGCTTCCTGGTGGTGGGCAAGGGCCTGTTCACTGTTGAAGAGGAGCTGGTAGCACTCGCCGATATTGTTCAAGTCGATAGCCGTCTCGCGTACACCTACATTGCGGGCAAGGACGAGGCTTTTCTCGAACCAGTCAATGGCTTTGTCGACCTGACCCGCTTGGACGTAGGCAATACCGAGCCGGTTCGTCGCGCGCATCTGTCCTGCTTCGTCGCCAATCTGTTCCAGCAGCGCGAGGGCTTTTTGGAGCTGCGAGATTCCTTCTTCTGTTCGCCCGAGATGGTGCCAGGTCAGGCCTGCCCCTAGCAGCGCTTTCGCACGGCCAGGCGTGTAGTTAAAGGCCTCGGCAAGAGCGAGCGCCTCCTCATACGCGGCAAGCGCCCGGCGTTCCTGGCCCAACCCGTCGTGAAGGTCACCAATGAGATTCAGTGCCTCGACAGCATGTTCGCTGCTACCTGCTTCGAGGTAGTATTGCTCCAGACCACGGAGCGCCTCCTCAGGATCGCCCTGCAGCTCCACCAGCCGGCTCCGTTCGCGCAACGCAGCCAGCCGCAATTCCCGCGCCTCGGTGTCGTCAACACCCAGCCCTTCGCTTCGCGCCAGCAGACGATCATAGCCGGCCAATGCCCGGTCATAGTCTTGCGCAGCCTGCGCAGAGCGCGCGCTTTCCAGAGTTTCCTGCAGGCTTGCCAGATCCATAAGGCTACTAACCGTGCGTGACGCCGACCAAAGTGGGCCGAGCACCCAACCAGTGTAGCCTCTTTGGCGGTCTCTGCCAATGCAGCCTCGGCTGGCAAGTGCGCGTTCCACCGGTAGGTGACGGCCGGTGCTTCTTGGCTATAATGGGGGCCTGCCTGGTGATCGCTGGTCCTGTCACGTCACCGGCGAGAGGAGAGAAGGTCAAGGAGGAATATCATGGACCTGTTCCGTCGCGCTATCCGGCTGTTCCTGGCTGTGCTCGGTGCCATCGCGGGGTTTATTGTTGCCACTGCCCTTTTCTATTGGCGGCAGATGGTGCGCCCGCCGCGCCAGCCGCTGTGGGCTACGCCGCGCGATGCGGGCTTGAGCTATGAAGATGTAGAGTTCCCTGCTCGGGATGGTCTGCGTCTATCCGGCTGGTTCCTGCCCGCGGATACCAGCCCAGGTCCGGCAATAATCTTAGTTCATGGCTGGCCCTGGAACCGGCTCGGAGAGGCTGCTGATACGATGCTGGCTAACCTGAGCGGGGCCCTGCCTGTTGACCTGTTACGCTTTGCCCACTCGCTTCATGGCGCTGGCTACAACGTGCTGATGTTCGACTTGCGCAATCATGGGCAGAGCGCCGACGGCGCAGCCGTTACCTTCGGTCTGCAGGAGTCGAACGATCTTCTCGGCGCTATCGATTTTCTCAGGCAGCGACATGGTGTCGATCAAGACCGTCTCGGCGTGGTGGGTTTCTCGATGGGGGCGAACGCCGTTCTTTACGCGCTGCCACACACGACGGAAATCCGGGCGGCAGTCGCCGTTCAGCCTACCAGCCCAAAACTGTTTGCGAAGCGGTACGCGGCCGATCTCCTGGGCGCTGCGGGGACGCCCGTCCTCTCTCTCGCCACTGCACTGTATGGCGCCTTCACCCACCTTTCACTGGAGGCGATTGAGCCGGTCATTGCCGTGGCTGGCGCTGGCGAGACGCCGGTTCTCTATGTCCAGGGTAAGGGCGATCGCTGGGGTAGCGTGAGCAATGTCGCCCATATGGCCTCACAGACGCCAAACGCCGTTTCCCCACTGTTTGTCGACAGCAACCATCGCTACGGCGGCTACCTGCATGTGATCGACAACCCACAGGTCGCGATCGATTTTTTCCGGCCGTACCTCATGCCGAACTGAGCGCCTGCAATAGCTTGGCGCGCACGCCCCTTGACTCGACTAGAGGTTAGCAGGTGATTGCCCTCAGAGAATTAGCCACCGCGGTCTTGCCGGGCACCACCTGGGGGTGGCTTACGTCAAAGAAAAAGAGCGCGCCCGCGGGCGCGCTCTCTGTATCAGACAGTCTCCGGAGAACGGGGATTACTCGTTTTCACGTTCCTTTTGCGCTTCGGCGACAATCTGTTCCTGAAGGTGGCCTGGCACCTTGCCGTAGCGGAGGAAGGTCATGCGGTAGACGCCGCGCCCCTGCGTCATCGAGCGCAAGTCAGCAGAATAGGTTTGCATCTCTGCCAGCGGCACCTCTGCGCGTACCACTGCCTTTGTCCCTTCTTGGTCCATGCCCAGTACACGAGCCCGGCGCGAATTTAGGTCGCCCATGATGTCGCCCATATTATCGTGCGGAACCGTGACGGTAACCTCGTAAATTGGCTCGAGTAGCTGCGGGCCAGCCTCCAGCGCCGCCTTCTTGAAGCACTCGCGGCCGGCGATCTGGAATGCGATTTCCTTGGAGTCGACCGGATGTTCCTTGCCGTCGGTGACGACGGCGCGAATACCCGTCATCGGGTAGCCGGCAATCACGCCCGACTCCAGCGACTGGCGGCATCCTTTTTCGACCGCGGACACGAAGGGTGCACTGATTGCGCCGCCGAACACTTCGGAGGCGAACTCGAATTCTTGCTCCTGGTCAATGGTCTCAACCCGCAGGAACACACGCGCATACTGGCCTGCGCCGCCCGTCTGTTTCTTGTGGGTATACTCCGCGTCGGCCGTGCGAGTGATGGTCTCGCGGTAAGGGATCTTTGGCACTGACGTGGTTACATTGAGGCCGAACTTTGAGCGTGCCTTCTTCACGGCGATATCGAGATGGGCATTACCCATACCCGAAACGATAATCTGCCGCGTTGCCGGCTCATTGCGCCAGCGCAGGGTCGGGTCTTCGCCAGCCAGACGATTGAGCGATGCGCTCAGCTTGGCTGTGTCGGATTGCGCGACCGGGTGCACGGCGACCGACAGGATCGGCTCTGGCTGGGCAATGGGCGCAAGGCGGAGGCGGTGTTCGTGACTGCTCAGCGTATCGTTGGTCTGTGTTTCGCCAAGCTTGACGACAGCGCCGATGTCACCCGCATGAAGGCGCTGCACGGGCAGCTGCTCTTTGCCGCGCAACACCTGAAGCGCGCCGATACGCACTTCGCTATGTTGCGTGCTGTTGTAGACACGGGTGTCGGACTCAAGGGTGCCGCCGTAGATGCGCAGGTAGCTCATCTTGCCGTACGGGTCCTCGCGTGTCTTAAAGACGAAAGCGGTGAGTGGCGACTCATCGCTGACCGGATACTCAGTCGCCTCACCGGCCGGGGTTGTGGCCGTGAAGGGTCCGGACTCGTTTGGGCTGGGGGCGAGCCGGACGGCATAGTCCATGAACTGGCTGACACCGATGCCAGGCTGTGGCGCGGCGAAGAAAACGGGTACGGCTTCACCTGCCATCATCGCTTTCTTAAGGCCGGCGATAATCTCAGCTTCGGTGAGCGGTTCATCTTCGAAATACTTCATCATGAGGTCGTCGTCGCCTTCAGCCGCGGCTTCGACCAACTCGAGATGTGCTTCCTCAGCATCGTCTGCCAGGTCGTCCGGTACCGGGGCCTCTTTCGCTTCGGCGCCGAGGTAAGCCTTCTGCCTGAGAACATCCACAACCCCTTGAAAGTCGGGGCCGTGGCCGATTGGCAACTGCATGCGCACGAGCTTACCGGGTAGCGTGTTGACGCTTTCCATCAACCGCCGAACGTTAACGTTCTCGCGATCCATCTTGTTCACCAGCAGCAGGCGCGGCAGGTCCCGTTCGGCTGCGTACTGCCAGACGAGCTCCGTACCGACTTCTACGCCGGCGACAGCTTCGACGAGGACGACCGCAGCTTCGGCAACTGTCAGGGCTGAGAGCACTTCGCCGACGAAATCGACGTAACCAGGTGTATCGAGCAGGTTCGCCTTCATACCGTTCCATTCTATCGGGGCAATTGCCGTGTTAATCGACGCAGTGCGCTCCATCTCTTCTTCTTCAAAGTCCATCGTCGTGGTGCCACTCTCGACATTGCCCATCCGCGTCAAGACTTTCGTATCGAAAAGCAGGCGCTCGACGAGGGTCGTCTTCCCCGACCCGCTATGTGAAACCAGGGCAATGTTGCGCACGTCTTCGGTCTTGTACTCTTTCATCCCAGGATATCCTCTTCACTTATAGATCTTCGCAGCGATCGGCGTATAGAACGGTGCTCCGTGTGTTCGCTTGACAGTGCAGCGCAACCGGTTCAGGCGGCCCAGACAGCTATAAGACTGACAACGGAAGCTGGGGGGTGGGTCCGCGACCCGTCCGGTGACAAACCGGGAAGCCTCTTTCTATGCCGCATTTTCTTCTAAAACAGGCCGATTTTAGTTGAAACACCCCTGCTTGTCAAAGTAAATGGCGCACACTATGGCCACTATATGTACGGCTTGTACGGCCCAATTGGCGTGATTCGGCACCGTTTCAAAATGCCGGGGTGGGGCCCCTTCGCCCAGGTGGTCAGTGTTGGTTATCGGCCCATTGCAGCCGGCGCAGGAGACCGCTTAGCTCGTCGTCAAGGTGGACAGGATGCTTGTCCTGATGGTAGCGTATCAGCGAAACTGCCCGCCGCGAGCTGCCAGCGTCAGCCGCCATCTCGGCGCTCCATGCCGCGTGCTGCTGCCGAATTACAAACGGGCGGCGCCAACCGCGCGCGTCGCCGTTGCCCCACTGTGCTGCCTTCGCGGGAAAGAACACCTCGCC
>JAVVFG010000095.1:0-9254 GCA_032260445.1 Anaerolineae bacterium
CCGCACCGCAGTCTCCTCGCCGCTCTGCGCCAGGTAGTTGTCTGCGGCAATACCTACATAATGTTCGGCCGCGTGGAAGATGATCTGCGCGTTGGCAGTCACCGGGAATTCGCTGACATCGCGCACCGTCGCCTCCAGCGTGACCGTGCGGCTCCCCGCGTCGACTTCCGCGAGGAGATCCGGCGGTAGGGTGACGGTGAAGCGCCCCTCTGCGTCTGTGCGCCCGGTCCCTTCGGTAACATAGCGCCCAGAATAGTCGTCCTCCCAGCCACCGAAGTAGTAGAAGATGTCCTCGTCGGTAAAGCTGTAATAGGGCGGGCCCTCCCGGTGAAGGCGATAGGGAAGCTCCCGCACGATCCAGTCCACCACCAGGTCGCTGGCCGGCGCACCGAAGAAGTAGCGTGCCTCGACGGTAACGTCGACGGCTTCGCCGCGCAGCGTCTGGGTCACTCCCGGCGTCACGGTGACAGAGAACTCGGGCCGGCGATACTCGGCAACGGTGAATCGCCGCCACGTGTTCTCGTTCGGGCCTTCTACTGGCAGGGAGATCTGGTACTCGCCCAGCGCCGCATCCTCAGGGATAGAAAACTCGCCGGAGAACGCGCCGTATTCGTCGAGCGGCAGCGTTACCTCCTCTAGCTGCTGGGACGGCTCATACCAGGAGAAGTACTCGACGCGAACCGTCGCCGTCTCATGCTCGGGTAGCCCGTAGCGCGCATAATCGGTGCTGCGCACGATACCACGGTAGTGAACGGTGTCACCTGGCCGGTAGATCGGCCGGTCCGTGTAAATGTAGGCGACCTCTTCCGCTTCGTCACCGCTGGTGACGTTAATGCCAAACTCCCACGGGCTTGCGTTCCAGATCCAGTTGCTGCTGCCGGCGCCGAAGTTGTCAGCCCCTGGCTCACCAGCGACGACCACAACGCCTGGCAGGTAGTCGCGCGGCGGGTCATAGTCGAAGCTCGCGAACCCATTGGCATCGCTCGTCGCCGTTCCCACTTCAGTACCGTTGACGCTGTATAGTGTCAATTCCCGTCCCGGTGCCGGTTCGCCGTTTGCCAGAGCCGTCACCCAGACGTGCACAGCACCGAACATCTCCTTGACGACGACGTTGGTATCGGCTATGACCAGCAAATTCCGCTGGTTCTGCCAGTATTCGCGCCGTACCTCCGGCGCCGATGCCGACATGAGATAGACGCCATTGGCGATGTCGCCGAGGTCCACCGTGGCATAATTGGGGGTATCCTCCGGTGAATCTGGCGACAGGCGCCACTCGCGTAGCGGCGCGCCCGGTACGCCCATTTCATTAACCCGGTACGGTTCGAGCAAGGTGGTGACGCGTAGGCCCAGGTCGTACAGCGCGACGTCAATCTGCGACACATTGCGGTAGACCACATCCACTGTCGTGGGCGGCGCGCTGTGTAGCTGGCTCACGTTCGGCGCCAGGTTAAGCGAGACGAGCGCCGGCAGTGGGGCCGTGGTGAATTGCCATACGTAGGGCTCTCCCAATGTATTGCCGTACGGGTCGGCGACGCTGCCCGGGAGGCTCACCGTGTACGTTGTCTTGCGCTCCATCGGGAAGTCAACGCTCACCCACTTGCCGCCGACATAATAATCGGCGTCGGCAGGTACCGGCTCGATCACGATCTGATCGATAACCGTATCCGGATCCACTGGTGCGGAGAACTCTATGCTGATGCCGAACTGGTAGGGGGGCGCTTCTTCGCCTGTGCGCGGCGAGGTACGCACCACCCGCGGCAGGGGAACCGTCGTGAAGGTGCTTGTCGTCGTGCGGTCAAGCGTTGCCGCACCCGAGGCCGCCCGCGCCTGCTCACCCACCGCCAGCGTATAGCGTGTGCCAAATGACAACAGACCATCCGGTGTGATGACCAGCGTCCGGTCATTTTCCCAGGAGAAGGCTACCGGCGCGGACGGGTTAAGAGACACGGCTGCCTCCGTCGCCCCCCGGTCCATGGCCATGTTGAACGTAACCGTCATCGTCGCGGTTGGCGCCACTTCCGTCTCACCTGTACCAGGCACGATCTGAGCCACGCTGGGTTGCAGTGTAGTAAACGTCGAGGTGACCGCCTCTTCGAGCACGCTGCCGGTGATGTCTTCCAGTCCGGCGGGGATCGTCACTAGGTACTCTGTCGCACCTTCAAACGCCTCGTCGGGCGTAAAGCGGAAGATGCTGGTCGAGACCCACTCGCCCTGCCCGTCCACCGCCGGCTCAATGGTTAGGGGCTGCGGCAAGTCTTGCTGTTGTCCGGTGCTGACCAGGGGCACCACCGGCCGGTTGAACAGCACCGTCACACTCGCGTCGACACCAATGCCCTCGGTGCCATCTGCCGGGATGACTTGGGCAACTTCCAGCGCGCCAACCGTCTGGAACTGCAGCGCAATTGGCTCCTGCAGCCGCTGCCCGTTACGCCCCGCGGCGCGTGTGCCGATCAGCACGCGGTAGCTCTCGTTGCGGGCCAGCTTGCCTTGCGGCGTGAAGACGAGCGTATCAGCTTCAGGCCAGGCAAAGGCGCCGGGTATCGTGTCGCCCGGTTCGCCGGCTGGCTCAATCTCAAAGGCCTGTTCCACCGACCGCTGGTCCATGGGTTGGTCGAAGCGGATCGTAATCGCACCGTCAAGCAGCGTCTCTTCCCCCGGCAGAGGGCTGGCGTACAGAATCTGGGGCGGCCAGTCAATCGCCTCAGGATCGATCCGGCCCAGACCAGGGGCCGCCGCTGCTGCCGTTGGCGGGGCCGGCCTGGTCGCTGTCGCCGCCGGCGCTGCCACCGGTTGCGCCGTGTTCGTCGCCGCCGGTGCCGTAGTCGGTTGCGCTGCCGGCGTCGCTGGCTCCTCGCGCCGGCAGCCTGCCAGGAGGAGAAGTACGAGAATGAGAGGAATGGCTATTTTGCGCATCATTTGCACCTATTTCGTGGCGGTGATCCCCAGCCAGCTGGTTGAGCGGGTCCGCCGTCCCCTTTGATCATCGCGAGCCGGCCTCACGTAGGAAGGCTCAAGCCTTCTCCGCGAGTCTCACACTGCAAGTGTATCATGAGCGAGGAGCCTACAAAAGATGTCGTACGGCAGTCGGCGGTTACTCATAAGAAGGTCGTTGAAATGTAGCGGTCGCATCCCCGCTTTGTTATAATAGACCCGCGTTAAGGACACGTACGTTAGCATGGAAGATAGCCGGGAAGCAGACGAGCGCTGGATGCGCCTTGCTCTGGAACAGGCAGCGCAGGCGGCCGCGCGTGGCGAGGTTCCGGTTGGGGCTGTAGCAGTCTATGAGGGTCGCGTCATTGGCGCCGGATTCAATCGAAAAGAGTCCGATCAGGACCCCACTGCCCACGCCGAGATCATCGCCCTGCGGCAGGCAGCCAGCTACCTGGGTAACTGGCGGCTGATCGGGGTGACGCTCTACTCGACGCTGGAGCCGTGCCCCATGTGCGCCGGTGCAATGATCCAGGGGCGCCTGGAGCGACTGGTCTATGGCGCGCCGGATACACGTTTTGGCGCCGCCGGCACGATCGTCGACGTGTTGGGCGAGCCGCGCTTCAACCATCGCGTGGAGGTAACCAGCGGCGTGCTCGAAGACGAAGCGGCCGAACTGCTCCAGCAGTTTTTCCGCCAGCTACGTGAACCGCGTACCGGCGACGACAATTAACTGACGAATACGAGGAGAGGTGCCAGAGTGGTTGATTGGGGCGCTCTCGAAAAGCGTTGTGGCCGCGAGGTCACCGTGGGTTCGAATCCCACCCTCTCCGCTAACCATACCCCCCTCTGCGGCGCAAAACGCGTACGAGAGGGGGGTTTTCCGTTACCTGGCAGGGCACCGAAACGATCGGCAGAGCGACCAGAGCAGTAGGCCGGAGGGGCGGAATCCTCCGGCCTATCGTTGACATCTCTACAGGCCTACGGCGCCTCGGTTGGTAATGACTGCGAGTAGACGAGTAGATCGAGCAAATCCTCCATGCTCCAGCCCTGGTCAAGAGTGGGTGGCATGTTTGTCCCCGGCTGCCCGGCGCGAACCTTGTGCAGGAACTCCCACGGATTGTCCAGGGCGAGCGTGCCCACGAATTCCGGCTCCTCGGCACTGCCGAAGTTGAGCGAACGGCCATCGTCGCCGTGGCATGATGCACAACCCGCAAAAAGCTCCTCGCCGTGTGCGGTGTCGCCGCCCGCTGCCTCTTTCGTTTCGGCATTGACGAGCGGCCCGTAATCTACCAGGGCCGTCTGGAGGAACGTGACCAGATCGAGAAGGGCCTCGTCGCCCATCGCAGAAAAATCGTGCTCGGCGACTACCGCCCCGGTGAGGATGGCAATCAGCTCATCTTCAGTCCTCGCCGCGGCTCCCAGGACGCCTGGAAAGCCCGTAAAGTGGGAACCGGAGCCGTAGGCGCCCTCAGCCCCTTTATAGTCCCAACCGTGGCATTCTTTACAGCGCCAGGTATCCAGCCCGCTGCGCGTATTCGTCGTCTGCGAGGCCCACAGCGGTTGGTCTGTGCTCGGCCGGTCTACGCCAGTTTCCGTGACCCAGTTGTC
Source organism: Anaerolineae bacterium (assembly GCA_032260445.1). Lineage (GTDB taxonomy): Bacteria > Chloroflexota > Anaerolineae > Promineifilales > Promineifilaceae > JAAYYY01. Next base: position 4,540 of record JAVVFG010000095.1, read on the forward strand.
ATACAGCCTACCGCCACGGGAAGCAGCCGTGCCAGAAGCTTCTGCTGCCCCTCCGCCGCCGATGGGGATAGCGCCCGGAATCGGAACGCTTTCGGGGTTGGGCACCCCCTTCTCGTTGACGTCAACCCGTTCTGTCAGCAGATCCCACGCGCCATCACCGTTAATATTGTGACAGCTGAAGCAGTTGCCACCGTAATGGAGTTTAAACCACTGGCTGTTGAGGTGAGCAGGATGCACGATGTCGCGCAGCGCGAGCGGCGCATTGGCGCCGCGTCCCGCCCGCTCGCCGGTTCCTGCCGCGTGGCATTGTAAGCAGGTCGTGACGTTTACCTCCTCAGTTGCGGCGAGCGAGGTGCCGTCCGGCGCGGTATCCGGATGCTCGTTGCCGCGCGCTTCAGCGCGTTCATGCGCCTCATACGGGAGCGTGTACTGTCCTGTCTCCGCATCGACAAGATCGTGGCAGGCAGGGCAGCCACGGCGCACCTCGTCAAGGGCAGGAAACTGAATCCCTGCCAGAGCTGCCGCTGTTTCAAGCGCTGCCGCCTGTTCCTCAGTCAGGTCCGCCCCGGGCGGCCCTTCCGGCCCTTCTGGTCCCGGCGGGCCAGGAGGTCCCTCAGGACCTGGCGGTCCCGGCGGCCCTTGCGCCCCTTCGGGCCCCTGTGCTCCTGTCTCTGCCGCACACCCGGACAAGAGCAGCGCGGCTAATACAACCATGGAAAGTAGGACGACAAGCCGTTTGGACATTCGAAACTCTCCTATCGATCGCCAGTCATTCATGCGCTGGCCGGCCTACCAGATTGCCAGGGAGATTAACAAGGCACAGACGCACAAATATGAACGCGTAGACCAGCGCCGCCAGTGCAATCGCACAGTGCAATCGCAGCAACCAGCCCTTCCTTCTCCACACTCTCGTTCGCTATGTGACAAGTCTAGTAGAGGAGATCGTCTTTGGGCATAGCAAGGATCGCCAATCTATGTGTAAAAAACGCCCAATCTTTTTGGCGTTGTCTCCCGATGAGAGGGTGCCTTGGCCAGATCTTTGCCCCTCCGTCCCTTTGCCGCGAGCACGATGGCCCGAAATGTTGACCCCTACCGCTGGCAACGAGGCCGTCTGCGGCGCCCGTTGGGTACGGAACGCGCCGCTAACGCAAACAAAATCCTCGTCGGATATCCTATGATTCGTGAGCTACCCAAGAGACTGGAGATAAGGATGACTGAGCCCAAACCCGATAGCGCCGAGTTGGCCCACTTCCGGGCCGAAGTTGACAATTTTCTCGCGACGGACCCGCAATCGCCGTTGTCACGCAACCAGCAAGAGCAATTCGACGGACTTCATTACTATGCAGCAGATCCTGCCTTCCGCCTCAGCGGCGAGGTCGAGCGCTTTGGTAACGACGAGCCGCTCGTCGAGATGCAGACCAGTACCGGGGACACGCGCCATTACCGCCGTTGGGGACGCTTCTCGTTCGAGGTAGAGGGCGAAGAAGCAAACGTTGTCATCTATCAGGACCCCATGCACGGTGACTTCTTCCTGCCCTTCAAGGATGCCACCAATGGAGTCGAGACCTATGGTGCCGGCCGTTACCTCGACAACCACCGCCCGGGTCTGCGCCGCCTTGGCGAAAACCGCGTCGAGATCGACTTTAACTACGCTTACAACCCCTACTGCGCTTATAACGAGGACTACAGCTGCCCCCTACCGCCCCGTGAGAACTGGTTGCGGGTCCCTATTCGCGCCGGCGAGAAGCAGTTTGGCCAAGCAGGAGAATAGACGCCCATAAAAGGAACGAGGAGCAGACAAAGGCTGCTCCTCGTGTTCTGCTAGTCACGGTGCTGTTGTTTGTCTAACGGCTGACCAGTGGCAGCCCTACCTGTCCGGTCGCCACCAGGGCTTGCCCGTCGAGGCGATTGTTGTGTTCGTTTGTCTCGGTAACAGCGCCATCCCCATCCACGATGACGTAGTAGGCGTGGGTGCCGGCGTCACGATCGGCCCACGAGACGCTCACCGTAGCATGATCGCCGCAGCCGCGTAGCGTCACGTTCTGCGTGCTGCCGATCTGCTGGTCGTTACTGTCATAGAAACGTACGCTCACGGGCCTGGTTGCCGCCTGCCGGTTGCCGCTGTTGGCGATCGTCGCGTACAGGGTAACGGTTGCCGGGCTGCCATCATAGCGGACGGCGGGCGCCGTCACACGTGCCGGGTAAAGGTCGGTTTCTTCCTCCACCGCCGCTGTGAACGCGGCGAAGTTCGCACCCATTGGCGACAGCGCTTTGGACACGGGACTGTAGAGCCAGCCATTGAAGTTCAACGCGTCGGCAACACTGTACCACGCCCAACGCTGCACCAGACGGTTCCCGTCGTAGTGATAACCCAGTGCCGGGTCGGTGGCATTCTGCATGTAGGTGAACGTGCGATCCATGAATCTATTCACGCGCGCGGCGTCGAAGCCATACTCGGCCGGCATGAGAATGCCGAACTCGGACATGTAGAGCGGCGTGTTGCGGTAGCCACGTTCGGCCATCCAGGACCGGAAGCGCACAATCCGTTCGACGAAAAGATCGTAGTTGTCATTGTCCTCAATGGTGACGATCTCACCGACCCCCACGTCAACGCCCTGGGGGATCTCTGCGCCCCAGCAGTTCGAGAGATCGTAGTCACACGACACTTCGTTCAGGATAAAGCCGTGGATGCTCCACGCGTCCACCGGCATCGCCTCGCCATACGTCGTCTGGTAATGGTCCAGCACCATGTCCAGGTACGTTAGGCGAACCGGTGTAGCCTGCACAATCGTGCCCGCGACGACTACGGCCGTCGGATCGGCAGCCTTGAGCAAGTGGTAGAGATCGTGATACGCTTCGGCATAGACGTGTGGTTCCAGGTCATTCTGGTACACAACCCGGTCGGGTTCATTGCCGATATACCAGGTCTTGCCGGGATTGGCCGCTGCCAGCTGTTGGATTGTGGCCGCAGGCGGACTTGTCGCGTAGGTATAATTCACGTAATCGGTCTGCGATAGGGAGATGATCGCCGAGTGTTTGATCGCCTCCGGCACGCCACTGCTGGCGTTCGCCGAGTAGTTCAGGTACCAGCCGATGTACAGGGCGGTGAGGTCATAGTTGGCTGGGTTATCGCCACTTGCGCTCGACGCATAGTTGACGCCATAGCGGCAGAGTGCTTTCTCCGCCTCCGGTCCCAATAGGAGCGGCAAGAAGACGTCGAAGGCCTCTTCCGCGCGGAGGGTTTCTACCGGTGCGCTGCTCGTTGCACTGCGGCTCTTTTCCCCGAGCTCGATGCCTGTGGCATATTTTACGCTGGCGAGCATCAGCACCAGCAGCGTGAACCCCCAGATCTTTCCTTTCTTTACCACGAAACCTCGACGAAGACCGGGTGTGAACCGACCATAACCGTGATGAAACCGTCAGCGACGCCATCGGCGGCATCGTTGAGTGGAATGCTCTCCGTGTTGTAAATGTTGTACCTCGTCGCCTGTGCTGCGGGTAGTCTCAATTGCCAGGCAGTGGTTCCATTTACTGGATTCATCCACGCTACGTAGATGGTGCGCCGGTTCACGGGGTCTCGGAGCTCGTAGGCGTCCATGCTTTGTACAGTGCCATCTTCTGGGTCGAACACCGGCGCCGGCGTTTCAAGTTGGCGGACGAACTCGGCGTATCTGAGCCTGGCGACAAGTTCCTTGTAGGCAATGAATGCGGGCTTGATGGTCGGAGGGGAAGCGCTAGTAATCAGACCGTTATCGTAAATGCCACTACCTGGGTCAAACAACATCCACCAAATCATGAGATCGATATCGGCGGCCATACTCTCAACAAACAGCTCCACCACATAACGCGCCTGTTCCTCCGGCGAGCTTGGCGAAAGCGGCTCGTTGGAGCTGTGCCAACCGGCTTCTGTGATGATCACCGGTTTGTTCACTTGGTGGTTATCCAGCTTCGAACGGATTGCCTGGGCTTTCTCTGACAGGCCCGAGCTCGCGTCATCTGTCCAACGGCGCCAGAAACCGGGATAAAAATGGAAATTCATGATATCGAAGTGAGCGCCGGCCCCGGCCGCCAGTGCATCATCGAGGAACGTCTCCACGAAAGGACCGCCAGTGTCCGCCCACCAGTCGTATGCGATGCCGCCAAAGATGACTTGCGCCTGGTTATTCGCCTGCTTTACGGCAGGGTACACGTAGCTCAGCATCTGGGCATACTCCGCCCCGTACTCGCCCCAACCGGCCACAAAGAGTGTGGAAGAAGCATCTGGTTCGTTATAGATCTCCCAGTGCCGAACCACAGGATGTCCCGGCGCATCGTCGAGACCGTCGCCATCATAGCGCTCCACAAGCGCTTGAACGAACTGCGCGAATTCCGGCAGCATACTGGGATAGATCGGACCGCGAGGCCTTTCAGCAGCCCAGGCAGGCGCCCTATCAATGGTGACGATCAGACGCGGTGAACTTCGCAGAGCAATCGCGAGCGCAGCATCGATGGCCGACCAGTTGAAGCCCGCAGGATCGGTATTGGCCGGTTCAGCGTCTGCCCAGTTTACCATGACTCGTGCCCAGCTAGCGCCTGTCTCGATGAGGTACGGCGTATAGGTTGCGCCGGGTCTTGTGCTACCATAGGTCTGGACGCCAAAAATCGTCGGCGGCGCGTTCATGTTCCAGCCCACGAGGGGAATGTAACTCTTGAGCGGAAGATCCTCTACTGCAACA
>JAVVFG010000095.1:9354-11721 GCA_032260445.1 Anaerolineae bacterium
GTTCCAGCCCACGAGGGGAATGTAACTCTTGAGCGGAAGATCCTCTACTGCAACATTGTCGTCCCCACGCGCCGGGCGCACGACCGCGATGAGGACAAACGCGCAAAGCAGTAGTAGGGAAGTTATCGCGCTGATTTTCTTGACTTGCTTCATAGGTCCTTTTCTCTCTACGAGTTGTTGGATATTAGGGGCAAAGAAATGAGCTGGCTATAGGGAGGTATCCATTCTGCAATGAGATTACTCCCGGCGACCGCGATCCAGGCGTGATTGGTACTATCCACGGCAATTGAGCGCGGCACGCTTCCTGCTGTAGGGATGTGGTAGTAGCGCGTTAAGAGGGCTCCCTGGGCATTTCGTTCCTGCACCCCCACACTACCTGCTTCTGGCAGTGTGAACCAAACAAAGTCTTTCGAGCCCATTGCGCTTAGCGCAAGCCCAAACAGCTCGGTGCCAGTGGGCACTACTTCCACCCACCTCCAAATCTGGGTCGTACCAGGGGCGAAATAACCCAGCCAGTCGCGTTCGACGGCGACAACCCAGAGACGACCGGCGCTACTAACGGCGAGCTGCCCAGGACGCCCGATGATGGTGCCTGTGTACCCATCGATGAGAAGCAAGGGCGTGAACGCGGAAGTCGGATAACGCCAGGGCGTCAACAAAACGACCATGTCGAGATTTTCGGCGGTGAAGTAGACTGTCTCCTCGTCGTTGTAGACGGCAATGTCCGTGATCCCCGCGTTATCCGTCGTGTAGTCGTACGCCTCGAAAGTGCCACTGCTCGGCTCGAAGCGAAGGACCTGGTTCGAACCCGTGGCGGCAATCCACAGGTTCCCGGTAGGGCTTGCGGCAATACCCGCCGGCTGGCTGCTCCCTGGCGGCAATGGCCACTCATCCACAGGATCACCCGGCTTAATGCGGAGCAATTTGTTCGTTCCCCGCGCTGTTACCCACGCCGCCTCATTCGCATAGGCGATCCCCGCCGGGCTACTACCTGGGTCGAGTTGGTAGTAATTGAAGTCGTAACTGTCAGGAGAGACAGTTAGTTCGCCAACCTGATCCGATTCCGGTAGCGTAAACCACACATGACCCGGTCCGGCGGCGACGATATCTTCGGGCGCTCCTCCCAGCCATCCCTCTTCGGCTCGAAGCGGATACTCGTTCATGTAGGCATAGTCGCCGGCATCGGCCGCCCTACCCAGGCCCGCGGCGACCACGAGCGTTCCCAAGAACAGCGCCAACATGGCTAGCCTACGCAAAGCGTGTTTATGCTCCATCGCTATGACTCTCCTCTCTCGACCGGTCGTTTCTCGACAACCACTAGCACGAATGCCGGTTCAGGCTGATCATCCTGGCCTTTGCCGGCAAGGCTGCCTGTCACCAAGAGTAGATTCTAGCAAATCACACCTTTGGCTCCAACAATATGGTACCGTTGTCACGGGAGACATTAGAATCTGTTCACACTGGCGGCTGCCGCCCGTACCTCCCGCCCTGTTCCTGCGTCTGCCGTGCATCACCCATTCCGAGATGGTCATATGCCCCTCAAAATGGTAAAACTGGTACCTTATGGACGAAAAGACGCTGCGCATTCTTGAGTTTGACAAGATCCTCGACAGGCTCGCCCAGTATACCAGCTTTAGCGCGGGCGAGGCGATGGCACTTGGCTTGCGCCCCACGGCCGACGCAACAGAAGCGGCGCGGCGCCAGGCCGAGACGCACGAGGCCCTGCTCCTGTTCAATGCTGGCAGCGAAGCGACGATTGGCGGCGCCCGCGATGTGCGCCGCAGCGCCGACAATGCGATGCGCGGTTTTGTGCTGCGCCCCGAAGATCTGCTCGACGTACGCAATACGCTCATTGCCGCACGCAATTTGCAGCGCGCCCTCCTGCGCGTCGACGAGCATTACCCCCACCTCGCCGCCATCGCTAACCTCATCGAGGAATGCCCCGGCCTGGTCCAGGCCATCGGCGAGGCGATTGACGAAGATCGCGGCGACGTGCTCGACAGTGCCAGCGAACGTCTGGGTAATATCCGCCGCGCCATCCGCGTCGCCCACAGCCGGATTCACGAGCGGCTGCAGAGCTTAATCAGCAGCAGCATGAACCGATACCTGCAGGAGCCGATCATCACTAGCCGCGGCGGACGCTACGTGGTGCCGCTCAAAGCGGAATACAAAGGGCGCATTCGTGGCATCGTGCACGATCAAAGTGGCAGCGGCGCTACCCTGTGGATCGAGCCGATGAACACAGTCGAGCTCAACAACGAATACCGCTCTCTGCAAATTGAAGAGGAAGAAGAAATCCAGCGCATCCTGGCGGCGTTGTCGGGGCAAGTTGCCGACCAGGGCGAAACCGTCAAGCGGGTGGTCGAG
>JAVVFG010000096.1:0-11659 GCA_032260445.1 Anaerolineae bacterium
TTACCCTGACACCGATACCCTGATTCTACGCTTGCGCCGCTGGCCCGATGGCGCTGCCACCTATAGCGCGGCTAACTTCACCGTCATCGTCAGCGACCTCGGCGACATCGTCGAAGTCGAAATCCGCGGCGCCAGTCACTTCCTCGCCCGCGCCCACGCCGCTGGCATCCCCTTCCCCGTCCCTAGCGCCGGCGACGGTTAATTCTTCCGTCCCCCCTCACAGCGCGACGCTCATCCTTTCCATATCTCCGAATCTATACCCTAATCTGTATCTGGGATACATACAGTTAGTCTTCTGCTTTTACTATCCTGAACCTATGCCCGGCTGGTGCTGTGGTGGCAGCACCGTAGCCCATGCGGCACGTGTGATAGGAAAGCCAACATCGCCCTCTGCATCATCGCCGCAGCTCACTCCCAAGGATGAGGCTCCGCGCTGTGCGTTACCTACCTCTTACCCATCAATCGCCATTGACGAGGCTCCGGCGGGGCCAGCTCGCCATCCTTTCTCTCCTCTTGCCGCTTCTCGCTGGTTGCGCCGGCAACGCTTCCTCTATCTTAGGCCCTAGTGGGCCCGCGGCGGCACGCATTAACACCCTATGGTGGCTCATGTTTGCCGTCGGCACCGTGGTCTACCTCGTCGTCATGGGTTACTTGCTCGTCGGTTTGTTCCGCCGTCGCGGCAATGAATTTGACGCGGCCCAGTCAGACGAGGGCACTGGCGTCGTCGTGTGGGGTGGCGCCGTGATCCCGGCGATTATCCTCGTGGGCATCTTCGGCGCGACCGTCTTCACCATGCGCGCCCTCGACGAGCCGGCAGCCGCTGGCGAGCTGATCATTGAAGTCGAAGGCAGGCAGTGGTGGTGGGATGTGCGCTATCCCGGCTTTGGCTTCCGGACGGCGAATGAGATCCATATACCCGTCGGTAGGCCCGTCGCCGTGAAGCTGCTGTCACAGGACGTCATCCACAGCTTCTGGGTGCCGCAGTTGCACGGCAAGCTGGACATGGTCCCGGGGAAGGTCACCGAATTCTGGTTGCAGGCGGACGAGCCGGGGTCCTACCTTGGCGAATGCGCTGAGTTTTGTGGGGTACAGCACGCTAAAATGCAGTTTTGGGTCATCGCCCAGGAAGAAGATGATTTCTTGCAGTGGGTCGCGCAGCAGCAGCAGCCGGCGCCACAACCGGCCGCTGAGCTGGTACAGCAGGGGCAGCAGGTGTTTCTCGACTCCGCCTGTGTCGACTGCCACGCCGTGGAGGGCACAAACGCCACCGGCAATCTTGGCCCCGATCTCACCCACCTCGCCAGCCGCCGCACGCTCGCTGCGGGCACCATCCCCAATAACCGCGGCAACCTTGCCGGCTGGATCGTCGACCCGCAGAGCATCAAGCCCGGGGCGAAAATGCCGCCAGCCGAACTGACTGGTGCGCAGCTCCAGGCGCTGCTGGCCTACCTGGAAACCCTCGAGTAGACAAGGAGCGTTCATGACCACTGCCGCGCAGGAGCCATCAGGTACCGCACCGCCTGTCCCCGGGCATATCCCCACAGACAAAGCGTGGGATGAGCTCTCGACCGCCGAGAAGATGGAACAGGTGTGGGCCGATCCACCGGGTGTGCTCGGCTGGTTCATGGCACTACAGAACGACCGCATCGGTGCGCGCATCATGGCCACCGCCTTCTTCTTCTTTATTCTCGGCGGCATCAATGCCCTCTTGATGCGCGTGCAGCTCGCTAGCCCCGAGAACACCTTCCTGACGGCGCAACGCTACAATGAGCTCTTCACCATGCACGGCTCGACGATGATGTACCTCTTCGCTGTGCCCATGATGGAAGGCTTTGCCATCCTGCTCATGCCCCTCATCCTCGGCAACCGCGAAATGCCCTTCCCGCGCTTGGGCGTTTTTAGCTGGTTTACCTTCTTGTTGGGTGGCTTGCTCTTTTATTCGAGCTTCATTGCCGGCGCCGTGCCCGATACCGGATGGTTTGCCTACGTTCCGCTCAGCGGCCTGGAGTTCTCCCCCGACATCGCCCTCGACTACTGGTTGCTCGCCCTCGGCGTTGCCGAAGTGGCGGCGATCGCCGCGGGCGTCGAGATTATCCTCGCTATCCTGCGCATGCGCGCGCCGGGTATGTCCCTCAGCCGCCTTCCCGTTTACGCCTGGGCCATGCTCGTCATGGCCGTTTCCATCCTCTTTGCCTTCACACCTCTCATCGTCTCCAGTCTCCTCCTTGAACTGGACCGGCGCCTCGGGACACAGTTCTTTAATCCGGATGCCGGCGGCAGCCCGCTCCTCTGGCAGCATCTGTTCTGGATCTTCGGCCACCCTGAAGTCTACATCCAGTTCATTCCGGCGGCGGGGATCATCTCCATGGTCGTGCCCGTCTTCTCGCGTCGCTCTCTCGCCGGCTACACCTGGGTCGTCATTGCCCTCGTCTCCACCGGCTTCCTCAGCTTCGGCCTCTGGGTGCACCATATGTTCACCGTTGGCCTGCCCCAGATATCGATGGCCTTCTTTGCCGCTGCCAGCATGATCATCGGCATTCCGGCCGGGATCCAGGTGATCGCCTGGATCACCACCATCTTCACCGGGCGTCCGGTCTTCAAAACGGCCTTCCTCTTTGTCATCGGCTTCCTCGTCACCTTCGTGCTCGGCGGCATCACCGGTATTATGGTCGGCGCCGTGCCCTTTGATTGGCAGGTGCACGATTCTTACTTTGTCGTCGCTCACTTCCATTACGTCCTGATCGGCGGCGTCACCTTCCCTGTCTTTGCCGGCATCTATTACTGGACCCCGAAATTCACCGGCCGGCTGCTCGACGAGCGCCTGGGTAAGCTTCATTTCTGGCTCTTCTTTATCGGCTTTAACGTCGCTTTCTTCCCCATGCACATCTCAGGCCTGTTGGGTATGGTGCGCCGTGTCTACACCTACCCGGCCGACTTGGGTGTCGGCGCACTGAACCTGACCTCAACCATCGGTGCCTTCACCATCGCCCTGGGCGTTGCTGTCTTCATCTACAACTTCCTCTACAGCCGGCGCCGCGGCGAGCCGGCCGGCAACAATCCTTGGAATGGGGATACGCTGGAGTGGGCGGTTGGCTCGCCGGCCCCTAACTACGGCTTTGCCCATCTGCCCATTGTGCGCAGCCGCCACCCACTATGGGAGCAGGAAACGATTGACGAGGAAGATGACGTGCTCGGCGACACGACGAACACCGAACGCATGTTACAGGCCCTCTCTGAATGGCCCCTACGCTGGCGTGCCGCCCTGATCACCGGTGCCATCGACGGCAAGCCGGTTGAAGTCTTCCGCGTCGCCGGTCCCTCTATCTGGCCTGCCGTCGCCGGCATCGCTCTGGTAACAATCTTCGGCTCCGAGGTCTTCGCGCTGCATTGGCTGACGATTGTGGGTATCGTCGTTTTCGTCGCCGCGCTCATCGGCTGGCACTGGCCCGACAAGATCCCGTTCACCGAGAAGGAACGGGCATTTGAGGAAGAGTTCAACATTCCCGTTCGGCCCAACGGCAGCGTCACGATTGGTCGCTGGGGGATGGCGCTTGCCATTCTGCTGCTCGGGATTGCCCTGGCAAGCTTCCTCTTCGCCTATTTCTACATCCGTCTTGAGAATCCCATCTGGCCGCCGGACAACATTCCCGTGCCCGATCTCCTCCTGCCAGCGATCGCCACGGCCCTTTTGCTCCTTGCCGGCTTCGTGATGGGGTGGGCGGTCAACAACGTACGCAACGGCAATATTCCGCGCCTGCGCCTCGGCTTGCTCCTCGTCTTTCTCCTTGGAGCCGCCGCCTTGGCTGTCATCGTCTGGGAATACACGCAGCTTCCCTTTACCTGGGAACTGAACGCCTATGCCTCGCTCTTCTATGCCCTGGGCGGCTATATGATGCTCTTGCTTGTCGTGGCCCTGGGTATGAACCTCTTTGTTCAGGTCTGGGCCTGGCGCGGTCATTACACCGAGCTTGACAACGCCGCCGTGCACAATAGCGCCTGGTTTGTCTATGCGGTTGCCGTTTTTTGGGTGATTACGTTTGGCATTCTCTACCTGGCCCCACGGTTGACCTGAACTGATTATGTTAAGCAGATGAGAGAACTGTATGGCCGTCTTGCGGTGTGAGTCATGACGATAGCTCCGGTCGACGAACGCAATAACCGGCCGCCTCTGCGGCTGGTACTGGCGCCATTGCTTGGGCCGGTAACCTGGTCCATCTTCTTCCTGGCTGGCTATCTGCTGGCCGAGGCGGCGTGCCAGGTTGGCTTGCTACAGAGCACGGTCGCCGGACTGGATCTATTGGTCTTTGTCGTGCTCGTGCTTGGCCTGGTTGCCGCTGCGGTCAGCGCTGCCGGCGCGCTTTGGGCCTACCGCCGCTGGCGGACGGCCGGTGATCAAGCGCCGGAGGAAGACAACTTGACCGCTTTCCTGGCCCTCGCCGCCATCCTTCTGAACGTTTTGTTCACCCTCGCCACACTGATGACCGCGCTCGGCCTCATCTTCTTGGAGCCGTGTTCATGGACGTAATCTTTGCCGCCGCTGGCCAGCAACCGCTCTTACCCCAGGATGTCTGGGCTGCCTGGAATTGGGATCCGCTCTTGCTTGTGGGGTCGCTCCTGGCTGCCGCTCTCTATGGGCGCGGTGTCTATCGCCTGTGGCAGCGGGCCGGGGCTGGGCGCGCGCTGTCTTATGGACACGTCACCGCGTTTGCGGCCGGCTTGTTCGTCTTGGCAGCCGCGCTCGTCTCGCCGCTAGACGCGATGAGCGGCGCCCTTTTGTCGGCACACATGGTGCAGCATCTCTTGCTCATGCTTGTCGCCGCACCGCTGCTGGTCTTCGGCGCGCCGCCGGTGGCGCTCGGCTGGATGCTGCCGCGTTCCCGGGATGTGGCGCGCTGGTGGCGCCGGCGCTCGCGACTGCGACGGCTGTGGCACACGCTCTCCCGACCAGCACTCGTCTGGGGCGCCTATCTCCTGATCCTCTGGTCCTGGCACCTCCCCGGGCTATACCAGGCCGCACTGGCAGACGAAAGCGTCCATATCCTCGAACACGGCTCATTTGTGGGCATCGCTCTGCTGTATTGGTGGGTGCTGTGGCACGACGATAGCCTGGGACGCGCCGGCAGTGCGCTTTACGTGTTCAGCACGATGCTCCTCAGCGGCTTGCTCGGCGTCCTATTAACCTTTGGCCAGCAGGTTTGGTACCCCGCCTACGGCATCCTGCCCTATGGTTGGGGTTTGAGCCCGCTGCAGGACCAGCAACTGGCAGGTGTGATCATGTGGTTTCCTGGCAATCTCATCTATCTCGCCGCCACCCTCTACCTGCTGAGCAGTGCGTTGCACCGCCACGGGCAGGACGAAGGGCGCGCGCGCGTCATTGTCGCGCCGCGGCAGAACTGATGGATACCGGCACAATGTCTGACGCGAAGCTCCCTATCCCAATAATCATCGCCTGGCTCGGCCTGGCACTGCTCCTCGTTCTCGTGGCGAGCGGCTGCCAGCAGGTGGCCGGTGCCGCGGACCAGCCTTTCATGCCAGGTGGCAACGCGGAGCGCGGCGCCGAGCTCATCCCTGTTTACGGTTGTGGTACCTGCCACACGATTCCGGGCATTCGCGGCGCCGATGCTCTGGTCGGACCGCCCCTGACCGGGTGGGCGGCGCGCGCCTATATCGCCGGGGCGATTCCCAACACGCCGCAGAATTTACTGCTCTGGCTGCAGGATCCGCAATCCGTCGAGCCGGGGACGGCGATGCCCGACATGGGTCTGACCGAGCAGGCTGCGCGCGACATTGGCGCCTATCTCTACACGCTCACCAGGGACGACTAGGAGGTGCGAGGAGGAAAGATGGCTGACGAACGAGTAAATGACCGCCAGGTAACCGAAGAACGGCAAGAAGAAGCGACGCCGGTCAGCCGGCGCGCCTTCTTGCGCGGCCTCGCCGCCAGCGCCGCCGCGACTGTCGCCACCGCCTGTGCCCCGCAAGGCGAGCCGGCCCGGCCGCTGGCAGCGCCGTACAACACGGCAACCCCAGCTCGTGTCTTGGCCAGCCCGCAGGCGCCGGCGACGGGAACACCAGAAGCAGACAGTGGCCCGCCGCCGGCAGGCAGCATCCCTCTGGAACAGTTCTTGATGCTCTCCACCGTCCTCACGGGAATCCCGAATCTCGACCCTGTCGTCGGCAACGTCTATCTGCAGAGTCTGCAGGCAAGCGACGAGTTCGACGTGACTCTCGCCGACCTTTTCCAACAGGCCGGGCTGAGCAGCGAGGCACCGCCCGCCACCATCGCGGCGCTGGAGGAGCGCGGCATCTTCGCCGGCGAGGCGACCAAGACGCTAGCCGACAAGATCATTGAGGTCTGGTATACGGGCGTCTACACGACGGCCGAAGGCGAGCCGGCGGTGGCCACCTTTGTCGACGCGCTTGCATGGAAAGCGCTGCATTTTACAAAGCCGAATTCTATCTGTGGCAGTCCTGGCTTCTGGGAAAAACGGCCGGAAGTCTATGGTCTGCGCAGCTGACCGCAGGCGCTGGCGCGGCTGGCCCCTGAATCTTCGGCGATAACGACGGCAACAAGCAAGTAGCGGAGTGTTTATGGCTCAGGAAAATGCGGACTATACGGCGGATGTGGTCATTGTCGGCGCTGGTGTCGCCGGCTTACTGGTTGCCTGGAAGCTGGCGGCTGCTGGCGTCGACGTGTTGGTGCTGGAGTCTGGCCCGCGCGTGAATCGCGCCGAGGCGCTGCAGAATTACCGCAGCGCCGTCGCCAAAATCCCGAGCTCGCCGTATCCCTCCGTCCCTTACGCGCCGCGCCCCTCGGTCATCGCCCTTGAGGATTACTATGTCCAGGTGGGTCCCGACCTCTTCAAGAGCAACTACGAGCGTCGTGTCGGTGGCACCACCTGGCACTGGCTCGGTACCACGCTGCGCCACCTGCCTAACGATTTCCACATCAACACCCTGTACGGAGCCGGGGTTGACTGGCCGATTAGCTACGATGAGTTGGAGCCCTGGTACGGCGAGGCCGAAAAAGCGATGGGTGTCGCCGGGGATAGCGGTGAAGACCTCGGCTCGCCGCGCAGTACGCCCTTCCCGCTACCGCCGCTGCCGCTTACCTATCTCGACAAAGTCTTGAAGAGCGCCCTAGAGCCGATCGGCATGCGTGTGAAGCTCACGCCACAGGCCCGCAACTCGGTAACCTATGATGGCCGCCCGCCCTGCTGTGGCAACGCCACCTGTGTGCCGATTTGCCCGGTCGCCGCCAAGTATGATGCCTCGGTGCACGCGCGTAAGGCCGAAGCGCTCGGTGCGCGCATCGTCGACAAAGCCGTCGTCCATTTTGTCGAGGTCGACACACAAGGCCGCGTCAGCGGCGTGCGCTTCAAGCGGCCCGACGGCAGTGAAGAACGGGCCACGGGTCGCATCTTCGTCATCGCCGCCAATGCGATCGAGACGCCCAAGATCCTGCTCATGTCGCGCACGGACGCCCTGCCCAACGGGGTCGCCAACAGCAGCGATGCGGTTGGTCGTTATCTCATGGATCATCCCATCCAGCTAAGTTGGGCACTCTCTAATGAGCCGCTGTTCCCCTACCGCTCCCCGCTCGAGAATGCGGGCATCGAGCAGTTCCGCGATGGCGACTTCCGCGGCGAGCGCAGTGCGCTGCGCATTGCCGTCGGCGAGGACGGCTGGTCGTTTCCCGGTACCCCTCCGACGGTGCTGGCGACGGAGGTGCTCGGCGAAGGTATCCGCGGCGAAGCACTCGTCGACGAACTCAATGACCGTGCCTCGCGCCAGTTTCGCTTTGCCGCGCTCATCGAACAGATGCCCCTCGCCGAGAACCGCGTGACCCCAGCCTGGGACCAGGTAGACGCTATCGGCATCCCGCGCCCGCAAATCGACTACCGCCTCGGCGAGTTCACCGAACGCGGTCTGGCTGAAGCGCGCCGTCTGCTCGACCGTATCTTCGACGCCGTCGGCGTTAGCTTCCGCAAACACGGCGAAGAGTTCTTTGGCGCCGGCCACCTCATCGGCACCTATCGCATGGGCGACGACCCCGCGAGCTCCGTAGTCGATCCCCAGCAGCGCAGCCACGACCATCCTAACCTGTTCCTGCTCGGCGCTGGGGTCTTTCCCACGAGCGGCACGGCGAACCCCACCCTCACCCTGGCAGCGCTCGCCCTCTGGGCCGCTGAGACGATCCGCCGCGATCTGCAGGCGATGTAAACGCCCGTGCTGTCCCACGGCCGGCTCAGACCGCCGTCTCGATGACCCGCCGCACCACCCCATACATGAACAATGACGCGAGCGCAAACAGCCACTGCGCCGAGTTTGAATCGTCCCCTTTGAGGTAAGCGAACAGCCCCGGCAGAAAGACGACGCCAAACGCGCCGTACAGGTAGTGGATCAGCTCGCGCTCTGGCCGTAGACCTGTCAGGTAGAGCGCCCCGCCCATCAACACCTGTACGACCAGCACGATCTGGATCACGGCGATCGCTCCAAAGTAGCTGCCGTTAACTGGCTGGCGCCGGATCGCGCGGTAGATTCCCCACACGCCCATAAAGAGATAAAACATCCAGATCGTGTTCGACAGGGCGCGGTGTAGCTCGCCGACGACGCTCATGCCGCGCTGATACCCTCCCAGAAGTGGTCCAGCACGCGCGTTGTCGTCTCCGGCTGCTCGAAGTGGGGCAGGCCGCGCGTCGGCGTAATGCGCACCGCGCTCCAGTTGGGATGGTCTAGCAGTAGGTCGGGCATCTCCGTGAAGCTGGTGTAGGCGTCTTCGTCATAGATGACCAGCGCCGGCACCTCGACCTTGGCGTAAATCTGCCGCCGTACCTGTGGCGTAAATAGCTGCCCGCTGACGAAATAGAGGGGCGCGAAGCGCGCGCCCGGCTGGTGTGTCGTCAGGTAGCTGTAACTCTCTAGCCCGGCGTCGACCGGACCGTGGAAGCTCTTCTGTAGAAAGTAATGCAGGCTGGGGCGGGTGACGAGCAGATCATAGATCGCCTGGCTCCACAGCGGTGTTGCCAGGATCTGGTAGAAGGTAGTGTTGCCCGCGCTGCCGTCGCCACCGTTTCCCTTGTCTTTGCCGAGCCCGGTCGGGCTGATGAGGGTCAGGCTGTGGAAGAGGCCCGGCGCCTCCAGCGCGGCGCGCGCCGCAAACTCGCTGCCCAGCGAAAGGGCGATGACATCGGCCGGCACTTCCACGATCTGCTCCAGCAAGTCGCGTACTGCCGCGCCATACATCGCCGCCGAGTAGTGACGGTCGGAGCGCTCTGAGAAACCAAAACCCGGCAGGTCGAGCGCGTAGACCGGTCGCTGCCCGCGGTAATGCTCGAAAAGCGGCCGCATCTCGTAGCTCGATGCCCCAGCGTTGATGCTGTGCACGAGCACAAGCGGGCGCCCTTCCGCGGAATCGTCCACGTAGTAGTTGAGCAGGCCGGCAATTCGTCCCGTGAATAGATGGCGCTCCGCGTTGAGTGCCAGGGGTAGGGGCAAATTGTGGTCAATCATCGTCGCGCTGTAACCGATCCAGCCGCCCGCCGCGGCTACCGCTCCTAGCGCCAGGGGAAGCCACGCTGTGCCCCGGCCTTGCTGTTCGTCTCTCTTCTCTAGACTCTTCATTGCTTACCTCGCTGCCTTCTTGCCGCTCGCCGCTGGCGACACCTGCTACCCGCCAGCCAGCGTACCACTGTCTCTCGTTGCGCGATCTTACTCCCCTCGCTGTACCAGGCAAACAGGCACGGACTCGCTCATCGCCCTGTTCCCTGCCGCGTCTTCGGCGGCGACGCGGAACTGGTGGCAGCCAGGCCCACGGATGGCCCATCTTTCCGTGTACGGCGGCACTGTGCTCACCGCGAAAGGTTGCCCGGCATTGTCGACATAGAACTCCACGCGATCGAGCGAAACGTCGTCCTCAGCCTGCGCCTGCACGATCACCCATTCGTCGTCGGTGAAGATCGCCTGGTTAGCGATGGGAAAGCGAATGCTCGCGCGCGGCGGTGTGTTGTCGACGGTTACCGGCACGCTCGCTTCGCTGAAGCTCCCGTCCGCTCGCTGTACGGTTAAGATGACTGTGTACAGGCCGTTTAATCCGCTCGCGTCCCACGCGGCGAGCACCTCAGTCTGTGCCTCTGTCACCTCACCTTCGCTAATCGGCTGGATCGCGGTCGGGCTCAGTCCAGGGAAATAGGCCAGCCGGTAGCTGGCGAAACCGTCACCGCCGGTGCTAGCGAGCACCTGCACCTCCCCGCGCACGAATGCGAACGGCGCCGGCTCGACGATCATCACCGGCTGGCTGCCGCCAGCAGCCGGGCCGGGAATCGTGTCAAACTCTGCCGGCGGCTGCGGGATCTCCTGCTCGCGCACCCAGTCGGCAGCGCGCTCCGGGAAAATGCGGTAGACGCGGCTCTCAACCAGCTCGGGAGGCGTGTAGATGGTCGCCAGCCGGCCCGTCTCCCGGTTGACCCGTACCTCCTGGTAGATGTTGTCCTGCACCGCTGGCTCCGTCCCTTCCACGAAGTACTCGCTCACCGTGGGGCACAGAGGCGTGGGCAACAGGCCAGAGGTCTCGCACACCGTGCGCTGGACCACGGCCGGTGGCTGCGACCAGCCGAGCAGCGGCTCATCTTGTAGTGCCCAGGTCATCAACGCATGCCAGACAGGCGCCCCGCCACGCGACCCGGGCACCTCGCCCATCGGGCTGTTGTCCGTGTTGCCCACCCAGACGCCGGTGACCAGTTGCGGCGTGTAGCCGACCGCCCACGCATCGCGGAAGTCGTTCGTCGTGCCCGTCTTCGCCGCCGCCGGCCTGTTGTCCGGCAGCTCCAGCACGTTCGGGCAGCCGAAACCGGCGCAGCGCGCCTGCCGGTCGCTGAGCATGTCGTTGATCAGAAAGGAAAGCTGCGGCGTCACAATCTCGCGCTGCTGCGGCTGGCTGTATTCATACAGGACCTCGCCGTTGCGGTTTTCCACGCGTAGGATCGCCACCGGGTTGAGCGTGCGGTAACCCAGCCGCTGCTCTTCGGGCGGCACTTCTTCGCCGATCATCATGCCCATGTTATCCAGCACGCTGAAGGCATAGACCATGTCGATCAGCTTCACCTCGCCGCCGCCGAGGGTCAGGCTCAGCCCGTACTGGTCTACCGGGCTCCCTTCCAGGCTGGTGATGCCCAGGCTGTGCGCCGTGCGCAGGACGTTATTGACCCCCACCCAGCTCATGACTTCCACGGCCGGCACGTTGTAGCTGCTGCCCAGTGCCTGCCGGATGCGCATCGGTCCGTGGAAGCGGCGGTCATAATTCTGCGGCACGTAGGCCACACCGTTGTATGGCGTGCCGAAATCGGTCTCGACATCCAAAACCATCGTCGCCGCCGTGTAGCCCTGGCTGAGCGCTGTCAGGTAGGTAAACGGCTTAAACGCTGAGCCCGGCTGGCGCAGGCCGTCTACGGCGACGTTGAAGCTGCCGTCGATGCTGCCGTCCCAATAATCCAGGCTGCCGACCATCGCCTTGATCTCCGCCGTGCGCGGATCGAGGGCGACGACCGCGGCGTTGTTGACCTTGTGGTCGGTACCCTGGGCTGAGGCGGGCAGTGACGGCAGGTACGCCAGCGCCGCGCAGCTCGCCTGTTCGTCAGCCGGTAACACATCGCCGATAGCG
>JAVVFG010000097.1:0-2705 GCA_032260445.1 Anaerolineae bacterium
GACCACCTCGGCCCGCTCCTCATCTGGCTCTGGGAGCACGGGCTCATGAAGCTGGTCAGCTGAAGATGTCGGTTAGCCTGGGGCGGTGACCGTGTCGAGACTGGGGGATTCGCGCGGTTCTGGTACCGATGCATTTCGTACACGGCGCAGATAGATAGCCTCGTACTGTGCTATAATCTGAGTGTAATGGCTGCGTTCACCATCTTGAAGGAAAACGATGGAACAAATCATCATCCGGATACGCGACAAAGAGAAAGCACGCCTTCTCCTGCAACTGCTCCGCTCGCTGGACTTCGTAGAAAACATCGAAGTCGAAGAGACGGTCAGCAATTCTGGCAGCGAGACGACCACCGAGGAGAACGGCTTCTTTAGCTTAGCCGGGCTCTGGGAAGGGCGGGACATCTCCCTTGAGTCGCTTCGTCGTGCTGCATGGCCGCGCCAGACGAGATGATCCTCTGTGACACGAATATCCTGAGTTCTATAAGAACAATCACGCTATTGTCGGGGAATTACAGGAAATCGGCGTTGCCAATATCGCTATCAGCGCCGTCACCGTTGCCGAGCTATATTATGGCGCGCTCAACAAACGAGAGCTGGAGCAAATTAGGAACCACCTAAGACTGCTGCCAAATCTGCCCATCACCGCGCAAATATAATCTGCCACCCCCAGCGCACCCTGCCTGAAGTTCACGATAACCCAGTCACGACATTTGTCATACCCGTTTGTGACAAAATTCACTATCGGAACTTGTTACCACTTTGTTACCATATCCTTATCGGGGCAAACTGCTGCGGCGCACCTTAGCGTCTTTCGTTGTTCCCTGCCTGCCGCAGCCACCTGAGGGCCAGCACTGCTGGACAGCTTATGTATTCGCCTAGTCGCATACATCCTTATGCGCATCCACGGCACACCCCTATCACCTGCCGCGGGCAGACGCGCGCCCTCGTCGTTGCTCCCTGCACGTCACAATTCTGAGACAGCCTCCGCCGCGCCGGAGGCTGTTTTTTTTAGATGGCCCGGTTAACCGCCGGCCCGTCTGGCATCGTGACCGAGAAGCCGGTTTCCGGCCAGGAGGTGACCTTTGAACATCGTCAGCGAACTTCCACCCTCAGAGCTACCCCTGGTGATGGCCCTGTCGTTCCAGCGGCGGGTGATTCAGGCCACCGCGGGTGACTCGCGCCTGGAGATGTGCATCCAGTGTGGGACCTGCGGCGGCTCCTGCCCGTCTGGCCCCGACATGGAGCACACTCCCAGGCAATTATTCGCCATGATCCGCGCCGGCATGGAAAAAGAGGTGTTGGCCAGCAATACGCCCTTCTACTGCGTCTCCTGCTACTTCTGCATGGCGCGCTGCCCGCAGGAGGTACACATCACGGACATCATGTACACCCTCAAGCGCATGTCGATTGACGGCGGCTACGTCACGACCAAGGCCGCTTCGGATCTCTCGCAGAGCTTTATCGGCGACGTCGAGAAGTACGGGCGCAGCTTCGAGTTTGGGCTGGCGACGCGCCAATTCCTGCGTCACCATCCGCGCGACATTCTCAAGGTAGCGCCGATGGGCCTCGGCATGCTCAGCCGCGGGCGCATGGACCTCACGCCGCATCGCATCGTAGGCATTGACGAGCTACAGAGCATTCTCAATCGCGCCAAAGTGCTGGATAAAGAGCTGCTGGCGGAGGTGATGCCATGAACAAATATCTGCTCTATCCCGGCTGCTCGCTCCAGCGCAACGCCCGATCCTACCGCGACAGCCTCGTCGCCATCCAGCCAGAACTGGCGATGGAGCTCGAAGAGGTCGATGACTGGAACTGCTGCGGCGCGACGGAATATGGCTCAGTCTACGCCGTGGCCCGGCACGCGCTTGTCGCGCGCAACCTCGCCCACGCCAAGGCGCAGAGCAACGGCATACCGCCCACGGTCGTCGCCCCGTGTAGTGCCTGCTACCTCAATCTCAGCAAGACTGATCATGTGCTGCGCACCGATAAGCGCATGGCCAGCCTGGTCAACGACGCGCTGCAGGCCGGCGGCCTAAATTACCAGCCGGGCAGCGTCGGCTCGCGCCACCTGCTCGACGTGATCTACAACGACGTCGGGCTGGAGGTGATCCGCAGTCACGTCACCAACCCGCTCAAAGGGCTGCGCGTGGCCCCCTACTACGGCTGCATGATCGTCCGCCCCGACGTCGACGACCACTTCAGCTCGACCGAATACCCGCTGGAGCTGGACGAGCTCCTCGCCGCCCTAGGCGCCACGGTCATCGATTTCCCCCTGAAAACCCACTGCTGCGGCGGGCACATGACCCAGATTTCGCCGGAAGTGGCCTACGAGATGATCCGCCGCCTCATCGCCGCAGGCGACCACTACCGGGCGGACGTGATGGTCACGCTCTGCCCCATGTGCCAGCTTAACCTGGACGCCTATCAGGGCGATATGAACAGCCATTTCAAGACCGATTACCATGTACCGGTCCTCTACTTCACCCAGCTCATGGGCTTAGCCTTTGGCCACGACCCGCTTGAGCTGGGGCTGGGCAAGGAGTTCGTCAGCGCGCGCGACGCGCTGGCTCGCATCGGCGTGGAGCTGCCCGAAGAGGAACCGGTCGCCCCCAAACCAGCGGTGCGCCGCAAGGACGATCCTAGCCTGCCCATGCCCACGCCGCTGGACGGCGGGGCGAAGCGAGAGGAGAAGGGCTCATGAGCGA
>JAVVFG010000097.1:2805-11586 GCA_032260445.1 Anaerolineae bacterium
AAAGAACGGATTGGCGTCTACGTCTGCCACTGCGGCACGAACATCGCCGGCACCGTCGACGTCGAAGATGTGGCCGTCTGGGCGAAGGCTGAGCTTGGCGACCGCGGTGTCGTCGTCGCCCGCGACTACAAATTCATGTGCTCGAGCCTCGGCCAGGAGCTGATCCAGAAGGATATTGCCGAAGAAGGGCTGACACGGGTCGTCGTCGCCGCCTGCAGCCCGCACCTTCACGAGCAAACCTTCCGTATCGCCTGCGACCAGGCCGGCCTCAACCCCTACCTCTCTGAGCTAGTTAGTATCCGCGAGCAAGTCTCCTGGGTGCACACTGACAAAGCAGTCGCCACGGAGAAGGCTAAGGCCGTCGTCAGCGGCGGCGTCGAGCGCGTGATCCACAACGAGCCGCTCGAGCCGCTGCGCGTGCCGATCAACGACGCGACGCTCGTCGTCGGCGGCGGCATCGCCGGCATCCAGGCGGCGCTGGAGATCGCCAATGCCGGCTTCAAGGTCTACCTGGTCGAGCGGGAGCCGTCGATTGGCGGCCACATGGCCCAGTTCGACAAAACCTTCCCCACCATGGACTGCTCCGCCTGCATCCTCACGCCGCGCATGGTCGAAGTCGGCAACCATCCCAACGTGGAGCTGCTCACCTGGAGCGAAGTGGAGCGCGTCGACGGCTATGTCGGTAACTTTACGGTCACCATCAAGAAGAAGCCGCGCTACGTGGACACCGATCTCTGCACCGGCTGCGGAATCTGCTGGGAGAAGTGCCCGCGCAAAGTGATCGACGACGTCTTCGAGGCCGGCCTCGGCTTCCGCACCGCCGTCTACACCCCCTTCCCCCAGGCAGTGCCCAAATATCCGGTTATCGACGCCGCCAACTGCACCTACTTTGAGAAGGGCAAGTGCAAGGCCTGCCAGATCCTCTGCCCCACCGGCGCTATCGACTTCACCCAGGAAGAGGAGCGCATCGCCGTGCAGGTCGGCAACATCATCCTTGCCACCGGCTACGACCTCTTCGACGCGCGCCGCATCCCGCAGTACGGCTACGGCCGGCTGGCCAACGTCTTCACCAGCCTCGAGTTCGAGCGCATGTGCAACGCCTCTGGCCCGACCAACGGCGAAGTGCGGCTGCGCGACGGCGTCACCAAGCCGCGCCGCGTCGCCATTCTCCACTGCGTGGGCAGCCGCGACCGTAACTACAACAACTACTGCTCGGTCATCTGCTGCATGAGCAGCCTCAAGTTTGCTCACCTGGTCAAAGAGCGCACCGGCGCGGAAGTCTTTAACTTCTACATCGACATGCGCACGGCGTTCAAGGACTACGACGAGTTCTACCAGCGCGTACTCTCTGAAGGGGTCCGCTTCATCCGCGGGCGCGTCGCCGAAGTGACGGACGCTGCCCGGTTGCCCGGCGAAGAGGGCAGCCTCATCGTGCAGGCCGAAGACACGCTCATCGGCCGGCAGCGCCGCGTGCCCGTGGACATGGTCATCCTCGCCTCCGGCCTCGAGCCGCGCGCCGACTCGCAGGAGGTCGCGCAGAAGTTCGGCATTAGCTGCAGCCACGATGGCTGGTTCACCGAGCGCCATCCCAAGCTGGACCCGGTAGCGACCATGACCGAGGGCATCTTGATTGCTGGCGCGGCCCAGGGGCCGAAAGACATTCCTGCCAGCGTTTCCCAGGGCGCGGCAGCAGCCGCACGCGTGCTCACCCGCATCGGCGCCGGCGAGATCGAGCTGGAACCGGTACGGGCTACCGTCAACGCTGCGCAGTGCTCCGGCTGCCGTATCTGTAACAACCTCTGCCCCTTCAATGCCATCGACTTCCACGAAGAGGAAATGGTGTCGGAGATCAACCACGCGCTTTGCCAGGGCTGTGGCACCTGCGTGGCGGCCTGCCCCGCAGGCGCCATCAGCGGCACCGGCTTCAGCAATGAGCAGATCATGTCACAAATCGAAGGGCTGTTGCTCCTCAACCTGGCGCCTGCGCGCCCCGTGGTTGAGGCTGCCGTAGCCGCCGACTAGGAGGAGTGAGACGATGAGCGAGCAATTCGAACCCGTCATCATCGGCTTCACCTGCAACTGGTGTAGTTATCGCGCTGCCGACGCGGCCGGTACCGCCCGCCTCAAGTATCCGGCCAACGTGCGCCTGATTCGCCTGATGTGCTCCGGGCGCATGGACCCGGCCTTCGTGCTCAAGGCCCTGGCCGATGGCGCCGACGGCGTGCTGATCACCGGCTGCCACCCGGGCGACTGCCACTATCTCGACCAGAACTACAAGGCGCTGCGCCGCTACAAGCTGCTGCGCCGCACCCTGGCCCAGATGGGCGTCGAGCCGGAGCGCATTAAGCTGGTCTGGGCCAGCGCCGCCGAAGGGATGCGCCTGGCCAACGAGATCGCCAAATTCGTGGAAGAAGTCCGGCAGGCCGGCCCGCTCAACTGGCCGCAACGGCTGGCAGCTTCTGGCCCGCTGGAGCTCGCCGCTGCCGGTAACGGCGCCGCGCCCGAGCCAGTAGCCATCACTGCTGGCAGCCTGATGGAGGTAGAAGCATGACCGAAAACGGCAAGCCTAAATTCGCCATGTACTGGGCCGCTTCCTGCGGCGGCTGCGAGATCGCCGTTCTCAACATCCACGAGAAGATTCTCGACGTCGACGCCAACTTCGACGTCGTCTTCTGGCCCGTCGCCATGGACGCCAAGTACAAGGACGTGGAGGCGATGCCTGACAAGAGCATCACCCTCACCCTGTTCAACGGCGGCATCCGCAACGAAGAGAATGAGCATATGGCGAAACTGATGCGCCAAAAATCGCAGATCCTGGTCGCCTTCGGCAGCTGCGCCAGCGAAGGCTGCATCCCCGGCCTCGCCAACCTCAGCTCCGCGCAGGACTTGTTCGACACCGTCTACGAGACCATCTCCACGGAAAACCCGGATCACCTGCGGCCCCAGTTCTACTACGACATGCCCGAAGGCCAGCTAAACATCCCCGTCTTTTACACCCGGCTTAAGACGCTCGATCAGGTCGTGGACGTCGATTACTACATGCCCGGCTGCCCGCCCGAGTCGCACCAGATCGCCGCGGTCGTCGGCCTGGTCATCCAGGCCCTGCACGGCGAGGCCGAGCTGCCCCCTAAAGGCAGCGTCATCGGCGCCGGCATGTCTACCGTCTGCGATGAGTGCGAGCGTCAACGAAACGTGAAGAAGATCACTGCCTTTCGCCGCGTCCAGGAGCTGGAGACGATCGACCCGGAGCTCTGCCTGCTGGAGCAGGGCATTCTCTGCAACGGCCCGGCCACGCGCAGCGGGTGTGACGCCCGCTGCCCGTCGGTCAATGCCGCCTGCATCGGCTGCTACGGGCCGGCGCCCGGCGTCGTCGACTACGGCGCGCGGCTCATGTCGGCGATCGCCAGCGTGATTGACAGTACCGATCCGGACGAAATCGACGCGATCCTCGACGGGATCCCCGACCCGGCCGGCAGCTTTTACCGCTTCAACCTGGCCCACTCGCTGCTGCACGCCGCGAAGCCAGCCCTGGAGCGCGCCAGCGGCTAGAGGACAGAGGATGGGCATTAGTACCGATCCCCAATCCCTGATCCCTGGTCACTGCTAAGGAGTCACACATGCAACGGATAACCATCGATCCGATTACTCGCCTCGAAGGCCATGGCAAGATCGAAATCTTCCTGGACGAAGAGGGGGAAGTAGCCAACACCTACTTCCAGATTCCCGAGCTGCGCGGCTTTGAGCGGTTCTGCGTGGGGCGCCCCGTCGAGGAGATGCCGCTGCTGACCAACCGCATCTGCGGCGTCTGCCCGGAGGCCCATCACATGGCCGCCGCCAAAGCGGGCGATGCCGTCTACGGCGTCGAGCCGCCGCTGACCGGCAAGATGCTGCGCGAGCTGCTCTACATGGCCTTTTACGTCACCGATCACACCACCCACTTCTACGCCCTCGGCGGCCCCGACTTCGTTATGGGCCCCGACGCCCCGGTCGCCGAGCGCAACATCCTCGGCGTGATTCACAAGGTGGGGCTGGAGATTGGCGGCAAGGTCATCCAGGCACGCAAGGTTGGGCACACCGTCGTCGAGATGCTCGGCGGGCGCAAGGTACATCCCTGCACCAGCGTTCCCGGCGGCGTGACCAAAGGCCTGACCGAGCCGGAGCGACAGCAGATCGAAGAAATGGGCCGCTGGGCAATCGAGTTTGCTCAGTTTAGCCTCCAGCTCTTCGCCGACCTCGTGCTCGGCAACGACTACTACGTCGACCTCATCCTCGGCCACATCTACACCCACCGCACCCACTACATCGGTCTTGTCGACGACAACAACCACGTCAACTTCTACGACGGTCTGGTCAGCGTCGTCGATCCTAACGGGAAGCGGCTGGGCAAATACGGTCCGCACGAGTACACGGACTGGATTGCCGAGCGCGTCGAGCCCTGGACCTATCTCAAGTTCCCCTACCTCAAGAAGGTCGGCTGGAAAGGCTTTGAGGAAGGCGAAGATTCTGGCATTTACATGGCCACGCCGCTTTCCCGGCTCAACGCTGCCGACGGCATGGCGACGCCGCTAGCACAGGCCGAGTACGAGCGCTTCTACGAGACATTGGGTGGCAAACCCGTGCACCAGCGCCTGGCAACCCACTGGGCGCGTCTCATCGAGCTGCTTTACGCGGCTGAACACTGGGTAGAACTGGCGACGCACCCGGAGATCACCTCGCCCAACTATCGCACCGTACCCACCCAGACGCCAACGGAAGGGGTCGGTATCGTCGAAGCGCCGCGCGGCACGCTCACCCACCACTACTGGACCGACGAGCGCGGCATCCTCACCAAAGTGAACCTGATCGTCGGCACGACCAACAACTACGCGCCGATCAGCATGTCGATCAAGCGCGCGGCGCAGAACCTGATCCACCACGGTACCGTCGTCACCGAAGGGCTGCTCAACCAGGTGGAGATGGCCTTCCGCGCCTACGACCCCTGCTTCGGCTGCGCCACCCACTCCCTGCCGGGCCAGATGCCCCTGGAAGTGACCATCCGCGACGTGCATGGAAATCAAGTGGAGGTATTGAAACGGGATTAGCGGCCGGGGATCAGGGATCGGTGATCGGGGATCGGCAGCACATCCCGAACCGGCTCGGACCACGCAACCACCCGACCACCCGACCAGCCGACTACCCGACTATCTGACTATCTGACTATCTGACGGCACGACCACATGACCACCTTACTCATCGGCCTCGGCAACCCTATCCTCGGCGACGACGGCATTGGCTGGCGGGTGGTACAGGCTGTCGCGGCCGCGCTGCCGGCGCACGCCGCCGTCGAAGTGGACTATCTCGCCTTAGGCGGACTCAGCCTCATGGAAAGGCTAGTGGGCTACCGGCGCGCGATCATCGTCGATTCGCTGCACACTCGCACCGGGCGGGTCGGGCAGGTCCATGTTTTCAACCTCGACACCCTGCCCGACCTCTCCACCGGGCACACGACAGCGGCGCATGACACGTCGTTGCAGACAGCGCTCGCCCTCGGCCGGCGCATGGGCGCGCCGCTGCCGCAAGAGGTCCTTGTTGTCGGCGTAGAAGCAGAGCGGGTGTATGACTTTAGTGACGAATTGAGCGCAGAGGTTGCCGCGGCGATTCCCGCGGCCTGTGCCGCCGTATTGGAGCTGTTACCGGCTAGGAGCAGCGTCGCGGCAGTGAAAGGAAAGGAGTAAGGCGATGATTTCACCAGAGTTGTTACGGCGTTACCCGTTTTTCGGCTTCCTCACCCCGGAGCAGCAGCGCACTGTGGCGATGATTGCCGAGGAAGTGACGGTACCGGCCGGCGAGGCGCTCTTTCATAGTGGTGAGCCGGCCAGCCACTTCTACTTGCTGACGGAAGGCAGCATCGACCTCAACTACGACGTCAACGATTCGCTGAAAACCGGCAAGAAAGCGCGCTATTACGTGGGCACCGTCAATCCAGGTGAACCGCTGGCGATCTCCGCACTTATCGAACCCTACGTCCTGACGACGACGGCGGTCGCTGCCAATACCAGCCGGCTCATCGCCATCGATGCTGCCGCCCTGCGCGAGCTGGTAGAAACCGACAGCGAGCTAGCCTACCCGCTTTTGCGCCAGGTTGCGCACGCGGCCATGGAACGGCTGCAGGCCACGCGCATCGAGCTGCTGGCGGCAACTGGCACACCAAACGGCGCTCCGGCGCTCGATCTCGCCTGACAAAAACCAGCCGGGTGCTCGGTCAGCCGCCGGGCTGGCCCGCGCTTTTGGCTGGTGGCGTCTCTCAAGACCCCGCCGGCAGGTGCACCTCGCCCCGATCTGGCGCCTGTCGCGGGGTCTCCCTGTGTCTCGGGGCCATCTGCACCACCCTGGCAGCACCCACCCAGATGAGTGAGTAGACTCACCCCTACGCGGTGACATAGGTCACTGTAGACCGTTCGGGAACAGAGCTACAATAGCGAGGTAGTCTGCGATAAGTTCTGCTTATCGTGCTGGGGCTATTTACGTTCTGGAGCTTATTAGACGGCCGATGCACGAGCTTTTTGTCACTGAACAAATCCGCGATATTGCTGTTCGCTATGCGAATGAGGCCGGCGCTGAGCGGATCACTGCCCTCTACCTCGTCGTCGGCGAGCTCTCCTCGATTATTGACGACTCCGTCCAGTTCTACTGGGACTTCGTCAGCGAAGGCACGGTCGCCGCAGGCGCGACGCTGCATTTTCGCCGCCTGCCCGCCCGGCTCGTCTGCCAGGCGTGCGAGCGAGACTACGGGCCGGACGAGGGCCTCACTTGCCCCGCCTGCGACAGCAGTGACATTCGGGTAGTCCAGGGTGACGAGTTTTATCTGGATGCCATTGACGTCGCCGATCTGGCCCAGTCTGAGGACGTCGCGCCCTCTGCTACCTGCTAAGGAGAAACAATGGCCGAACGTGTCGCCGTAGTCGAAAACATCCTCAGCGCCAACGAGCGTCTGGCGCATAGTAACCGCGCGCGCCTCGACAAAGCAGGTGTCTTCGGGCTTAACTTCATGGCCAGCCCCGGCGCCGGTAAGACGAGCCTCATCGAGCACACAATAAAAGGGCTGGCGGGCGAGCTGGCCCTGGCGGTGATCGACGGCGACGTCGCCACGAGCATCGACGCCGACCGCGCCGCGGCTGCCGGCGCTCGTGCCGTGCAGATTAATACCGGCGGCGAGTGCCACCTGGACGCCGTCATGCTGCAGCAGGCTCTTGCCCAGCTAGACCTCGGCGGCGTCGACCTGCTCATTGTCGAAAACGTCGGCAACCTCATTTGCCCCGCCAGCTTTGCTCTGGGCACACACAAGAGCGTGCTCATCGCCAGCATCCCTGAAGGCGACGACAAGCCCTACAAATACCCCGGCATGTACCGCGGCGTCGACGCGCTCGTCATCAACAAGACCGACCTCCTGCCCTACATCGACTTTGACATGGCCTATTTCCGCCGCGGCGTCGAAGCCCTCAACCCCGGCCTGATCACCTTCGAGCTCAGCTGCCGCACGGGCGAGGGCATTGAAGACTGGCTGCAATGGATCCGGGAGGCAGTCGACAGTGGCCCATAGCCAGTGTCTATCCGGCTCCCGCATCCACATCACCGGCGTCGTCCAGGGCGTCGGCTTCCGGCCGTTCGTCTACGGGCTGGCACGACGCTACGGGCTGGCTGGTTGGGTACGCAATACCTCCGCGGGCGTCGACATCGAGGTCGACGGCCCGGCCGAATCGCTTGCCGCCTTTGCCCAGGCCCTGCGCGCCGAAGCGCCGGCACTGGCGCGCATCGACAGCCTGGAGGTAAGAGACCGCGCCCCCGACGGCTTCAACACCTTCGAAATCGCGAACTCCGCCCCGGTCGCCGGCGCCTTCCAGCCGATTTCGCCCGACGTCAGCCTCTGCGCCGACTGCCGCCGCGAGCTGTTCGACCCGGCCGACCGCCGCTACCGCTACCCCTTCATCAACTGCACCAACTGCGGTCCCCGTTTCACCATCATTCAGGACATTCCCTACGACCGCCCGCAGACGACGATGGCCCGCTTCCCCCTCTGCGACGCCTGCGCCGCCGAGTACCACGATCCCCGCGACCGCCGTTTCCACGCGCAGCCGGTGGCCTGCCCCGTATGCGGCCCGCGCGTATGGCTGGAGAGGGATCGGGGATCGGGGATCGGGGATCAGTCTGCCGATCCGCTGCTCGAAGCGCGCTCGCTGCTTGAGTCCGGCGCCATCCTCGCCGTTAAAGGGCTCGGCGGTTTTCACCTGGCCTGCGATGCGACGAACGCTGCGGCCGTAGAGGAGCTGCGGCGGCGCAAGCTGCGCGTCGACAAGCCGTTTGCCGTGATGATCGCGGACGTCGAGGCGGTGGAACGCCACTGCCTGTTGAGCGACGCTGAGCGCGCGCTGCTGCTCTCGCGCGAGCGGCCGATCGTCATCCTGCAGCGCCGGTCAGATTCGACCATTGCCTCTGCCGTTGCTCCCAACCAGCAGACGATCGGCGTCATGCTACCCTACACGCCGCTGCATGAGCTCCTGCTCGAGCCGGCGCCCGGCTTCCCCGCAGCCCTCGTCATGACCAGCGGCAACCTCGCCGAGGAGCCCATCGCCTATACCAACGAGGAAGCCTGCACCCGCCTTGCCCCCCTCGCCGATGCGTTCCTGCTGCATGATCGGGACATCTACGTGCGCTGTGATGATAGTGTGGTCAGGGATCCCTCTGTCTTGCGCCGCTCCCGTGGCTATGCCCCTGGTTCGCTGCCATTGCCCTGGCCCGTGCCGC
>JAVVFG010000098.1:0-11568 GCA_032260445.1 Anaerolineae bacterium
TGCTGCACAGCCGCGGCAGCTCTTCGGTGACGATGAAGACCTATCTGCCGGAGACAATTGAGATCGGGAGCGTTGTTGCCTGGATCTTCAACAACGAGCACGAAGGTTACCGCATCAAGTAAGGGTGGTGGTGGGCAACGCGAGGCTGCTCACTGCCACCCCATGCCAACTTGACAAGCCCCCTATGCCCGCTAAACTTGAACTTTAAACCTCAAGGATGTACCCCTGCTGGCAACAACCTGCTGCTGCCGCCGGCTACATAGGGGTAACGACAGTAGCAGAGACCACACAAAGGGTAATACGATGCAACAACAGTTTCTTGGCCTGACAATGCCTGTCTTCACAGCTTTTGGCTGGGCGGGTGAGGAGGCAGCCCTCAACTTCGCACTGTCGCAGCTCGAGGCCTTCATTCATGAGCTTCACGCGAATCTTTCGCGCTCCGTGCAGAACTACCTGCCTTATGCCGGGTTGAACCGCGACGTGCAGACGGTGTTTCTGGCGACGAGCGAGCAGATCGAAGACGATGTTTTTATTGCTTTCTTCGTACGGCCGATGAGCCTGGAGATCCAGCTGGGGATTACCGATGCGAAGGCGCTCTCACGTACCCTCAAGTCCGCGGAGGCGGCTCCACAACGTTTTCGCGAGCTACTCGAAGCGCTTGGGCCGGGCTGGTCGCTGTATATCAAACAGATGGAAGTTGACGAGGAGAGTGACAAACGCACGTCGTACCAGGACCTCTTCAAGGACGACGTCTCAGCACTTGACGACGAGGCGATGACAGCGTTGGTCAGCCGCGCCAGCTTCCTCAATGGCGAGTCGAAGTGGGCAACGCCGCTCTATATCAGCCGGCGCTTTCCGTCGGAGCAGATAGCGGCGATGGGACGCTCCGTCGTCCCCGTGATGGCCGAGCAAATCGACGCGCTCCAGCCACTGCTCGAGTTCCTCATGGGAAAAACACCGGCGAAAAAGGACAAAGAGCAAGAGGTGGCGAAGAGCAAGGCGGCGACGCGGCTTGCCGAAGCGACCGACGAGGCGCTTGAAGCTGACCAGCAGTTTGTCTTTGAAACGGTACTAAAGCCGCTTCATATCCGCCGCGGCTTCATCAACCTCACGTCGCACCACTGGGACTTCTTTGCGGAAAGCGCGCGCGCAACTACCCGGGATGTGATTGTCTCCTACGAAGACAAGGTGGACCGTGAAAGCGCCGTTTGGCGACTCGCTTCCAACGACATGGCGCGCATTGTCCTCGGCGAAGCTGCGCGGGCGTGGTTGGAGCGGACTTTCTTCCCGGATGAGCGAATCCAGTTGGTGGCGACCAAACGGGACGACGACGAAATCGAGATCGTACTCGGGCCGGCTCCGTAGGCGCGCCTGCTGGCCTGATGCCAGGCGATCTGACAGTGTGATGGTTATTTGCTATAGTATGCGCCTGCCGACCGTTTCCCCGGCGTGCCAGGAATAGCGATGGCCAGAACTAAAATCGTCGCCACTATCGGCCCTGCGTCAGATAACCCGGAGACGGTCCGGCGCATGCTGCATGCGGGGATGGACGTGGCACGCATCAACTTCTCGCATGGTGACCACGAGACCCACCGCCGCACTATTGCCATGCTACGGCAGGTTGCGGCGGAAGAGAACCGGGTGCTGGCTATCTTAGGTGACCTTCAGGGGCCGAAACTGCGCCTGGGTTACGTGGGGCGCGGCGGGATCCAGCTCAGTGTCGGCGACGAGGTGATGCTGACGCCGTATCCTGGCCAGCCGGCGATGGTGCATTTTCCCCACCCCGAACTCTTTGCCATCCTGCAGCCGGGTGCTCGCCTTGTGATCGGCGATGGCGAAGTGGAGATGCGCGTTGAGGAGAGGCAGGCCGGAACAATCCGGGCAACGGTGGCCGTCGCCGGTCTTCTCGAATCACGCAAAGGGGTTAATGTTCCGGGTACCGAGCTGCCGATTTCTAGCGTCACAGAAAAGGATCGCGCTGATCTGCGCCTCATCTGTGAGTTGGAGCTGGATTACGTGGCCCTCTCGTTCGTACGCAATGCGAACGACATTGACGAGCTGCGGGAGATGATGCTCGACCACGGCGCACCGCTCCCGATTATCGCCAAAATCGAGAAGAGCGAGGCCATTGAGAATCTTCTCGAGATTCGCGAGGCGTGCGACGGGATGATGGTCGCGCGTGGTGACCTCGGGATCGAAGTGCCGCCGCAGGAGGTGCCGCTCCTGCAGAAGCGTATCATTCATGTTTGTAACGAAGTGGGCAAGCCGGTGATCACGGCAACGCAAATGCTGCAGTCGATGGTCGAACACCCGCGCCCGACGCGCGCCGAGGCCAGCGACGTGGCCAATGCCATCCTCGACGGCACCGACGCTGTGATGCTCTCAGGCGAAAGCGCCGCAGGCCAGTTTCCCGTGGAGTCTGTCCTGATGATGAACCAGATTGCTGAGATCACGGAGGGTGCCTTTCCCTATGATCTGTGGCGCGAGCAGCGCCAGACAAGTTTTGAAGCCCATGCCAATATCACCGAAGCGATCAGTGCGGCAAGCTGCTCTGTCGCTGAGGAAATCCAGGCGCTGGCAATTGCCCCATCGACTATGTCGGGCTTTACGGCGCGCATGATTGCCCGTCACCGGCCGGCAACCCCTATTCTGGCAGTCAGTCCCTCCGCCACGACGCAGCGGCGCCTTGCCCTCGTCTGGGGCGTGAACTGCCTCCTGGTGCCGGAGGTTGAGACGACAGACGAAATGATCGCGCGCGCACTTGAGGCGTTACTTGATTACGGCCTGAACGGGGGCGGCGAGGTGGTAATCACCGCCGGGGTCCCGTTCGGCTCGAGCGGTTATACGAATCTGATTCAGGTCCATGAGTTAGGCTCCCGCCCGCCGTACAACGGCACCCGGGCCTAGCTCATCGGGAGAGGAGGTTCCGATGGAGAGCACGAGAGAGACAGGGGTACCGGAAAGTGGGCTGGTCGCAGGCGCAGGTGGGTGGCAGCCGCCACCCATCCAGAGCATTGAAGATACGGGACTCACGCAGGGCTTTCTCGCCGATATGGCGATCAAAGTGCTCTATTTCCGCGGGCAGGCCACGGGCTTTGAGATCGCTGAGCAGGTCCGGTTACCGTACCAAGGGGTGATGGGGCCCGTTATGGAGTTCCTAAAACGGGAGCATATGTGCGAGGTCAAAGGAGCGGGTGGGCTCGGCCCGGGAAGCTATCAGTACGTGATTACCAATAAGGGTTCGGCACGCGCTCGCGAGCAGTTGGAACGGACGACTTATACCGGTCCGGCGCCGGTTCCCTGGGACGTCTACGTATCGGCGATGCGCGCCCAGGGCAGCGGGCGGCTCAAAGTGAACCCGCGCATGATGCGCCAGGCGCTCTCGCACCTGGTGCTCGAAGAAAAGGTCTTCTCGAAGATTGGGCCTGCTGTCAACTCCGGCCGGTCGATTTTCCTCTACGGCCCGCCCGGTAATGGGAAGACGACGATTGCCGAGAGCATCGGCCGCATGATCTTGCGTGACGATATCTACATCCCTTACGCGATTATGGCCGACGGGCAGGTCATTATTCTCTACGACCAGATCAACCATGTCTCCGCGCAGGACCGGCGCGCGACCGTCAGTACCGGCTCGCTCGGGGCGCACCGCAGTGACGCGCGCTGGATTCGCGTCCACCGGCCGGCCGTGATGGTCGGCGGCGAACTGACCCTCGACGGCCTTGAGCTTAATTACGATCCCGTAAACAAATATTACGAGGCGCCTTTCCAGATGAAGGCAAACGGGGGCCTATTCCTCATCGACGATTTCGGTCGCCAGCAGATCCGGCCGCGCGACCTGCTGAACCGCTGGATTGTGCCGATGGAGAAGAACGTCGATTTTCTTTCCCTGCACACCGGCCGGAAGCTGGAGGTACCCTTCGAGCTGTTACTCGTCTTTTCGACGAATCTCCCGCCGCGCGATCTGGTTGACGAGGCTTTCTTGCGCCGTATTCGCCACAAGATCGAGGTGACATCGCCCTCATTCGACGAGTACCGCGAGATCTTCAAGCGAGTGACTGAGGTGCGGCGCATTGACTTCGACGAGCAGGCGCTGCGCTATCTCCTACAGGAGTACTACATCAAGCCAGATCGCAAGCTGCGGGCCAACCACCCGCGCGATCTCGTCGACCAGTTGGTAGATATTGCCGAGTACCAGAGCACGAAGCCGGCGATGGACAAAGATCTACTCGACCGTGCTGCCCAGTCCTACTTCGTCAAGCTTTGATGGACTGGTATGCGGCGGAGACGCCGCTGGTCGTCGGCCACCGTGGCGCCAGTGCCAGCATGCCGGAGAATACGCTGGCGGCCTTCGCCCTGGCTGCTGAGGAAGGTGCACACGGCGTGGAGCTGGATGTGCGGCTCGCAGCCGATGGCACGGTCATGGTCATCCATGATGCCACCGTAGATCGCACTACAAACGGCACCGGCCGCGTCCGTGATCTGCCAGCAGCAGAAATTCAGGCGCTTGATGCCGGCGAAGGCCAGACAGTCGCTACCCTGGACGACGTCTTCCTCGCGTTTGGCCCGTCGCTTCTCTACAATGTCGAGTTGAAGGATTTTGCGGTGACGGATCGCGGCTTGGTGATCGCCGTTGCCGACCGGATTGCTGCTTACCATCTGGAGAATCACGTCGTCGTGTCGTCGTTCAATCCATTAGCAGTGCGCCGTGCGCGGCGGCAGCTACCGAAGACGACCATGGTCGGGCTGCTGTGGGAACGAGGCCCGCGCTGGTTGCGCCATCTCGGCGTGCAGGTTGAGGCCGATCACCCCCACTTTTCTCTCGTGGACCAAGCGTACATCGCCTGGGCACGAGAACGGCAGCTTCGCATCCACGTCTGGACGGTGGACGATCCTGCGGAAGCAGGAAGGCTTGCCCACCTAGGTGTGCATGCGATTATTACTAACTACCCACAGCGTATCCGCGAGGCCCTACACACCTGACAATCTTGCCGGCCTAGTGCGAGAAAGAGAGAGGAGGTGCGCGACCGCGCCGATACCATGCACGTACGAGTCATTCTGAATCCCTATGCCAACCGCTGGGGGGCGCAGCGTAAGATACCGTTGGTGAAGAGTGCGTTGGCCGGAGGCGGCGTGCGCGCTGATGTGTCGATAACCGACGCGCCAGAGGTGGCGATTGCCGTGGCCCGCCAGGCGGCGCTGGACGGTTACGATGCTGTCGTGGCCGCAGGCGGCGATGGCACCGTGAGCGAGGTGGTTAACGGCCTCATCCAGGCAGCCGGTGACGGGCCGACCGTCCCACTGGGCATCCTACCGATCGGCACTGGCAATGACTTCAGCGACATGACCGGCACGCCGCGCGCGCTGGCCGACGCAGTCGCGGTGATCGCCGCCGGCCAGACACGCCAGATCGATGCCGGCCGGGTGAACGGTCGCTATTTCGACAACAACTGCGCTCTGGCCATGGAGCCGATGGTCACTATCGAAAACGTAAAGATCAAGCGCCTCTCGGGGAATGCCCGCTACATCGCCGCGCTCGTGCGCGCGCTGATCCGGCTCAAAGCGTGGCAGATGCGCATACGCTGGGACGAAGGCGAGATTGAAGGGCCGACGCTCTTACTTTCTGTGTGCAACAGCCCGCGCACCGGCGGGGTGTTCCTCATGGCGCCCCCAGCTAAGATGGACGACGGCCTGTTCGACTTTGTCTATGCGCCCGAAATGTCCAAGGCACAGGTGCTGGCGATCCTCCCCAAGCTCTTTAACGGCAGCCACCTACAACATCCGCTTGTCCGCCACGCGCGCACGCGGCGGCTGGTTGTCGAGAGCATCCCGGGCACGCCAATTCATGCCGATGGTGAGGTGATTGCTGAAGCGGAGGAGCGCGTCGAGTACGAGGTGCTGCCGCAGAAGATCACCCTGCTTTCCCGGGCAGCCTAATCCTAGTAGGCGAGTGCGTCGATGTCCCGGCACCTCGCAGCTTACTGGTAGATGATGACGGCCGGTGGCGGCTGCAGCTCCATTACCTCGGGAGGGCTCATCAGCGGCCAATCCCAATCGTAGAACAGCTTAAAGGCCCCATACTCAAAGCCCGGCTCCGCCGCATACTGGTCGTAATCTGATACTTTCGCCGGCGGGCTGCCAAAGCCGTCGGCATCAATGACCAGCTCAACGTGCGGGTAATCGACGATCCCTTCCTTATCCAACACCATACTCGTGTCAAACTGGTGGATGACGAGCACCTTATTGGTGCCCGTTTCGAGCGCAACCGGCTCGAGCAGCGCCTGCACGGCATTGATCTGGGCGGCGTTGAGCTGGCCAATCGTATAGCCGGGGATCTCCCCGGCAGCCATGGTGAACTCCGAATCGACGGCGAGGTGTACATGCGGATCGTAGAGATAGGGAAGCACGCGCGCCACCTCGGCGAGAAGGTCAGCGTGGCCCGGCTGGATGTCGATAATCACGGCGACGCCTGCCTCGCGCGCCGCCGCCAGCCACTCCTCAAGATAAAGGGCGTCCATCTGGTGGCTGTAGCGGCCTTCCGGGCCGGGCCACCGATCGGCAACCGTGGTGATGATGTGAAAGGTGGGCAAGACGTGAATACCAGGCGCTGCCAGCGCCTGGTATGTGGCGGCGACCTCCCGCAGCCGCGCTAGGATCACCTCGCGCGGCGCCGCGCCCAGGACGCCGAGTGCTGCCGATGGCGGGCTGCCATAGTAGGCAACCAGCCGGTACCGGGACAGGTAAGGTTGGGGATCGCCGGGGAGCGCCGCAATCTCGCTATAGGGGGAGTCGGTAGCTGTGGGAGCTGGTGTAGCTGGCGGCGGTGCCGGCGTGGCTGTTGGCGTGGCCGGCGGCTGCGGCGTCGGGGTGGCGCTGGGCGTTGTCGTTGGCGCCGGGCCGCTGGTGATCGTGGGCGTAGGGCTACTTGTGCTCGACGCGGGGGCACTTCTGGTGGCAGTGGCTGTTGCCGGAGGGGTGGGCGTGCTCGCCGGCACCTCGGCAATACGCGTGTCCGTTACCTCGAGCAGGTCCGGCAGACCGGCGACCGCCGTTGGCGCCAGCGTCGGTAGCTCGTAGCTGTCGAGCGGCCGGCAAGCGGCAAGGGCGAAGAACAGGAAGACGACAGGAAAGCAGCGGCGAATCTTGAAAATGGGACCGGCCCTGGCACAGTGAGAAAACGATTGCTGCTATTCTACCCGCTGCCGGGCAAAAAAAGAAACCTCTGACGGCAGTCAGAGGTCAGGGCACCCCGCCGTGCCGTGTGGGCTTCTTGGTTGAACCTGCTAACGCAGGTGGGAATATGTTGTCGTGAGGGTTCTGCCTCGCCCGAAGGCTACTACATTGCCTCACCGTAAGCCACTTCCCAGTATAGTAGACGTTGGCTCAACGCTTGATACCCATCACGCACACAGCAGGGTATGTATAGATCATAACACAGGGACAGGGGGGCGGCAATAGAGCAAATGTTGTATTCACACTAGAATGGCCGGAACGGAAATGGGTAAACGTTGTCTCAGTTTTCGGCTGCCCAGTCTTGTTGCCTGACGCTATCCATGCTACGGTTAGCGCCTGTTCACAGCGGTCTGGATGCGAGGGAAAGGACACCGTATGGATGACGCGGCGACGTTGGTGCGACTCGAAGCGCTTGGCAAGACCTTCGAGGAGGGGCGGGACGTCCGCTTAGTGCTCGATCAGGTCAACGCTTCCTTTGTCCGCGGTGAATTCGTCGTCCTGCTCGGCCGCAGCGGCAGCGGCAAGAGCACCTTGCTCAACCTGATCAGCGGGATAGAGACGCCGACCGCGGGCGATGTTTTCATTGCCGGGGTGCCCGTAACCAGGCTCGGCGAGCGGGAGCGTACCCTATTCCGGCGCGACCACATCGGCTTTGTTTTCCAGTTCTTCAACCTCATTCCCACGCTCACTGTCCTGGAGAATGTCACCCTGCCGCAGGAGCTGGCGGGACGGGAACTAAAGCAAGCGCGCGCCGCCGCGCTGGCCCTCCTCGATCGCGTCGGGCTTGCCGACCGCCGTGACACCTTTCCGGACCGGCTATCAGGGGGCGAGCAGCAACGGGTGGCGATCGCCCGCGCGCTGGCGCATGATCCCATGCTCCTGCTCGCCGACGAGCCTACCGGCAACCTCGACGAGGAAACGGGAGAGAAGGTTCTGGCCCTGCTGTTGGAGCTGACGCGGGCGGCGGGGAAGACGCTGATCATGGCCACGCACAGCGCTGAAGTGCTGCCATACGCCGATCGCGTGTACGAGATTCACGACGGGCGGCTCGTGGCCAGCGACAGAGCGCAACCAGCCATACCGGAGGAGCAGTACGCCTGACCATGGCGGCCGCAGTCACCGATCGCCCTCTCTGGCGCACAGCCTTGCGCCGGATGCGCCGCCGCCCGCTGCAGTACGTGCTGCTTGTGGTCGGGGTGGCTATCGGCGTCGCCATGATGGTCAGCATCGATCTGGCCAACGGCTCTGCCAGCCGTGCTTTTGCCCTGAGTACAGATGCGATCACGGGCAAGACGACGCACCGGCTTACCGGCGGGCCGGCAGGTCTCGACGAAACGATTTACCGCGAGCTGGTCGTCGACCTTGCCTTTGAGCCGGCTGCTCCCGTCGTCGAAGGCTACGTGCTCGCCGAGGCCTTGGGCGAGCAGCCGCTGCGCCTGGTGGGCATCGATCCGTTTGCCGAGCCGCCGTTCCGCGACTATTTTGGCGGCGATGACGGCTCTGGGTTGGATGGGCTGATCGCCTTCCTAGCCGAGCCGGCAACGGTGATCATCGCCCAATCTCTGGCGGAGGAGCACGGGGTGGCGCTGGGAGACAGCGTCGTCTTGAGTGTTGCCGGTCGCTCGGAGACTGTGCGCATCGTCGGGCTGTTGCAGCCGGCCGACGACATCAGCCGCCGTTCCTTGCGCGATCTCCTCTTTACGGACGTGGCGACGGCACAGGAGCTGCTGGACATGGTCGGCCGTCTGAGCCACGTCGACCTGATTGCCGGCAGCGAGCAGGAGTTGGCCGCCGTGCGCGACATGCTGCCGGCCGGCGTGCGTCTTGAGCCGGCGCGCGCGCGGAGCAACGCCGTGCAGCAGATGTCGGCTGCCTTTGAGCTGAACCTGACGGCGCTTAGCCTGCTTGCGCTGGTTGTCGGCATGTTCCTCATCTACAACACGGTGACCTTCAGTGTCGTGCAGCGGCGCCGGCTGTTTGGCATCCTGCGCGCGCTCGGCGTCACCCGGCGCCAGCTCTTCCGGCTGATCCTCGCCGAGGCGACGCTCCTCAGCTTCGCCGGCTCGCTTCTCGGGCTGGCGCTCGGCGTGGGGCTCGGCCGGGTGATGGTCCGGCTGGTGACGCAGACGATCAACGACTTCTATTTCGTGGTCAACGTCCGTGACGTCCCCGTCCCGCCGCTGACGCTGCTGAAGGGATTGCTCGTCGGGGTGGCGGCGGGGGTGGCGGCTTCGGTACTGCCGGCGTGGGAGGCGATGCGCACCAATCCGCAGAGCACCTTGCGCCGCTCCACCCTGGAGAGCAGAGCGCAGCGCCTGCTGCCGTGGCTGTTCCTCGCCTGGCTAGTTCTCGGCGGTCTCGGCGCCTTCCTGCTCTGGCTGCGAGATGCGAGCCTGTTGGTCACCTTCGGCGGGCTGTTCGCCGTGCTCATTGCCTTTGCCCTGCTTACGCCGCCGCTGACGGTTGGGTTCATGCGCCTGGTTTTGCCGCTGTCCGCCGCGTTGCAGGGTGCGGTCGGGCGCATGGCGCCGCGTGACATCGTGCGCAGCCTGAGCCGTACCTCGGTGGCTATTGCGGCGTTGATGACGGCCGTTTCCGTGATTATCGGCGTGTCGATCATGATTAGCTCTTTCCGGGAGACGGTGAGCGTGTGGCTTAGCCAGACGCTGCAAGCCGACGTTTATCTGTCGCCGCCCACGCTTACCGCCAACCGGGTCGTGGGGACATTGCTGCCGGAGGCGGCGGAGCTGGCGGCGCGCTGGCCCGGGGTGGAGCGCGCCGTTGCCGCCCGCCGCGTCGACGTCCTGGTCGAGCAGTTTGGCCGCCAGGTGGAGCTCGTCGCCGCCGACGGTGACGTCAGTGGCGGCGGGCGCGCCTACGCCTGGGTAGAGGGAGACCAAGGTGATTTATGGCAGCGTTTTCTCGCCGGGGAAGGCGTGATGATTTCGGAGCCGTTGTTGTTGCGCGAGGATCTGCCGCTGCCGCCACCACCGGTCACCGTGCTCACAGATGGAGGGCCGCGTACGCTGCCGGTGCTCGCGGTGCTTTACGATTACAGCTCTGACCAGGGCATGATCATGATGAGCCTGGAGCGCTACCGGGCCTGGTGGGACGATCCGGCGGTGAGCTCGTTGGGTCTGTTCCTGGAGGCAGGCACGGATCCGGACACGGTGGTGTCCGGGCTGCAGGCAGCGTTGTCCGGCCGTGAGGATGTGATCGTGCAATCCAACGCCGGCGTACGTGGCAACGCGATGGATATCTTCGACCGGACGTTTGCGATTACCGCCGCCCTGCAGTTACTGGCGACCATCGTGGCGTTCATTGGCGTTCTCAGCGCCCTGATGAGCCTGCAACTGGAGCGGGCGCGCGAGCTCGGCGTGCTGCGTGCGGTGGGGATGACCGTGCGCCAGCTCTGGCAGCTCATGCTGCTGGAGACGGGACTGATGGGCATCACGGCTGGTCTCCTGGCCATGCCCACCGGTTATGTGCTCGCCTGGATCCTGATTTACGTTATCAACGTGCGCAGCTTCGGCTGGACGTTGCAGATGCAGCTTACGCCGGCCAATTTCTTGGAGGCATTCGCCGTGGCTGTGGTGGCGGCCTTGCTCGCAGGCATCTATCCAGCGCTGCGCCTCGGGCAGATGGTCGTGGCGACAGCCATCCGCCAGGAGTAAGCGGCATGAAGCGTGCTTTGTTCGTGATCCTCATCTTAGGCGCGGTGGTCGCTCTTGCCGCGTGGGGCGCCAGCAACACACGTGTCGAGGGCGCGCCGCAGGCCTCGCTGCTGCCGCTGTTATCCGAGGAGGAGACGGCTGGATTCGCGCGGGCGACTGCGCCGGACGCGATCCGTTTCCCCCGCGACCTGGGACCGCACGAGGAATACCAGACAGAGTGGTGGTATTACACTGGGAATCTGGAGACGGCTGAAGGCCGGCGCTTTGGCTACCAGCTAACCTTCTTCCGGCGGGCGTTACTGCCGCCGCAAGAACGTGGCAACCAGGTACCCGGTGAAGCAAGCGACTGGCGCACGAACCAGGTCTACCTGGCCCATTTTGCGGTGAGCGACGTCGACGGGGAAGCCTTCTATTTTGACGAGCAGTTTGCGCGCGGGGCGGCTGGCCTCGCCGGCGCGCAGGCAGAACCATACCGGGTCTGGCTGCACGCGTGGGAAGCGGTCGAAGTTGGCGCAGGCCGGGTGCGGCTTGTTGCCGAGACCGAGGAAATGGGCCTGGATCTGGTGCTGGCGCAAACACTCACGCCGGTTCTGCACGGCGATGGGGGGCTGAGCCCGAAAGGCAAGGCACCGGGGAATGCGTCGTACTATTACTCTTTCATCCA
>JAVVFG010000099.1:0-11468 GCA_032260445.1 Anaerolineae bacterium
CAGGAGATGCAAGAGGCAATTGACGCGGAGATAGGTAACTAGCCACCCGCCTCGCCGCCATTAGCGTACAATACAGATAGGCAGGGGATCCCTCCCCTGCCTATCTGCTAGCAGGAGGGCGAATGCCATGACCGTGAAGAGCGTCGAGGAGTCCCTGGAAACGACTGCGCGCCAGATGGCAACCTACCAGCGGCCATTTTGGACACCGGCGCGCCGGGAATCGCTCGCAGGGTGGCTATTCGCTCTTCCGTGGATTCTTGGGCTGCTGCTGTTTACGGCGGGGCCGATGTTGTTCTCGCTATACGCGAGCTTTACGCGTTACAACATCACCACGACGCCGCAGTGGATCGGCCTGGAAAACTACACGCGTCTGTTTAGCGACGACTACTTCTATAAGGCGCTCTACAACACCTTTTGGATGGTGATCGTCAAGACGCCGATCGTGATGGTTGCCTCCATCGCCATCGCCTTGCTTCTGAACATCAATCTACCCTTTGAGAAATTCTTCCGTTCGATCATTTACCTGCCCAACGTCCTGTCGGGCGTGGCGGCGGTGTTCTTGTGGAAGTGGATCCTGGCGCCGAACGGGGTGCTTAACACCGGTCTGGCTGCGCTAGGCATTAACGGGCCGGGATGGTTCGTCGATCCGTTGTGGACCAAGCCTGGGATGGTGGTGATGGGCATGTGGTGGATTGGGGGCAATATCCTGATCTACCTGGCGGCGCTGAAGGGGATCCCGCGCAGCTTCTACGAGGCGGCGGAGATCGACGGGGCGAGCGAGTGGCACAAGACGCGCTACATCACGCTGCCGCTGCTGACGCCGGCGATCTTCTTCCAGGTGGTCACGAGCATTATCGGCGCGTTCCAGATCTTCACCACGGCCTACATTCTGGTAGGCATTGAGGCGAACGCGGTCACGGGCGGGCCGGGCCAGTCGATGTTGTTTTACGTGCTCTACCTCTACAACCGCGCCTTTGGGCGGCTGGGTCCGGGCGGTTTCCAGATGGGCTATGCCTCGGCGATGGCTTGGATTCTGTTTGCGATCATCCTGGCCGTAACCGCAGTGCAACTGCTCATGGCGCGGCGCTGGGTCTATTACGAGACGGAAGGAGCGTAGGAGGGACTATGGCCGAGTCTGCCCCGCCCACACCGCCCGCACTAGCCAACGTTCGGATTCCAGCGTACCGTTCATCGTGGCGCATGACTCCGGCCCGGTTCCTGGCCTGGCTGATGCTGCTCGCATTGGCCGTGTTGTGGATCACGCCGTTCCTGTGGATGCTCTCCACGTCGCTGAAGACGCCATTTGACCTCTTTGGCACCAACTGGATTCCCAATCCGATTGCCTGGGAGAATTACATTGACGCCTTCAGCTTCGGGATGTGGAGCCGCTGGGCGACGAACACGATCGTCATCACGGTGATCAGCATGACGGGCTTTGTGCTGTCCTCGTCGTTGGTCGCCTACTCCTTTGCCCGGCTGCGCTGGTTCGGCCGGGAAACGGTGTTTAAGCTGGTGCTGGCGACGATGATGCTCCCTGGCGTGGTGACGATGATCCCACAGTTTATCCTGTTTGCGAGGCTGCCTGCCTTTGGCCTGCAGGGCTCGCGGGTGTGGGTAAACACTTTCCTGCCGCTCACGGTACCGGCGTTCACGGGCAGCGCCTTTTACATCTTCCTGCTGCGGCAGTTCATGCGCGGCATTCCCAAGGATCTGACGGAGGCAGCGCGGATTGACGGTGCCAGCGAGCTGCGGGTATGGTGGAATGTGATTCTGCCGCTGACAAAGCCAGCGCTAGCAGCGATAGCCATCTTTGCTTTTCAGGGCGCGTGGCAGGATTTCATGGGGCCGTTGATCTACCTGCAGAGCGAACGGCTGTACACCCTGCAACTCGGCCTGCGCCAGTACGAATTCGCCTTCGGCGGTTCGCCTGCGTGGAACTGGCTTATGGCGGCGAGTTTGATCGTCATGCTGCCGGTGCTGACCGTCTTCGTGCTCTTCCAGCGCTACTTCATCGAGGGTGTCACCTTAACCGGGATGAAAGGGTGAGCGCAGGAGGCGCCTCTTTCTCGCCCGGAAGTGACCAGATGCACCTCAGACGCAACGATAAGACGATCCGAATTTGCGGCGAGAGCTACCAGTTGGCGACGGCTCACGACCGGCCGTTCGTTTATCTAGAGTGCGGCAATGGGGAACGGCTGGCAGAGCTGTTCGTGCTCTCCAGCGTGCACCCGCTGCACGACCGTGACGATACGGTGGCGGCAGGAGCCTGGGAGGTGGAAGAGCGGGAGGGGGTGATCCTGCTCTCACTGGTCGCACACAGCTCTGTGTGGGCGGAAAAGCGCTACCGCTTCCGCTGCTACCCGGAGCGCTTCATCTATGAAGTGGAGGTGGCCGGCAGAGGCGCCCTGGCGGAGGTGCACTATTTCGGCGGCTATTACTCCGGCAATCTGCGCTGGGGCTCGGGCTTTTTCCCGTCGGGCCAGCAGTTCGCCGAGGGATTCAGCCCAGAACCGAACGATTACGAAGCCAGCTTCTTCGCACCCGATAGCTCGACGGCGATTAATCTCACTGGTGTGCCCCTGCCCGGCCGCGGCGACTGGTTCTTCACCCCACCACCCTTCTGTTTTGCCCTGGCCCATGACGGCGCAGAGGGGCTGCTGTGGACGGGAATCGGGGTGGAGGCGCCGCCGGGGCAGAACAGCTTCGCCGATTACGGCTACAATGGCGGGCACGGCACCTTTTTCCTCACCCTGAACTATGAAGGGCACACGGCAGTCGATGGGCGCTACCGTCTACCGGCGATCGGGTTTGACTTTGCCTCTGGCCCGTATGAGGCTGTCGCTGCCCACGTGGCGGCGCTGCGAGAGGCGGGCTGCGTGACGGCGAAGGGCGCCGCGGCTGCCCCAGCTTGGTGGCGCTCGCCGCTTTTCTGCGGCTGGGGCTCGCAGTGCTACCTGGCCTCGCTGGAGCCAGGGCGCCCGGCCGATTTTGCCCGCCAGGAGACATACGAGGGCTTTCTGTTGGCGCTGGCAATGAACGAGGTCGATCCCGGCATTGTCGTACTCGACGATAAGTGGCAGGCCAGCTACGGCGGCAACGAGGTGGACAAGGGGAAATGGCCCGATCTGCCCGGGTTTGTGGCGCACCAACA
The DNA here is from genome assembly GCA_032260445.1 of Anaerolineae bacterium. GTDB lineage: Bacteria > Chloroflexota > Anaerolineae > Promineifilales > Promineifilaceae > JAAYYY01. Next base: position 3,152 of record JAVVFG010000099.1, read on the forward strand.
TGCTGCCGGCCGGCACGTGCTGCTATGGCTGAAGGCATGGGATCCTGAAGGGGTGCCGGCGGCAGAGTGCATCACCAACGCTGGGGGCTTGCCGATCGCCGTGGATCCCACGAACCCGGCCTACGAGCGCCGGTTGCGCACGGCGGTGCGGCGCATGCTGGCGGCAGACGGTTACAATGCCGATGGGTTCAAGATCGATTTTTCAGCCCGAATCCCGAGCGGGCCGGGAATCCGGACCTCTGGACAGTTGTGGGGTCTGGAGCTGATGCGGCGCTACCTGCAAATCATCTACGAGGAGGCGAAGCAGGTGAAAGCAGACGCGCTGATCATGACGCACACGCCACACCCGTACCTGGCAGACGTCGTCGATATGCTCCGGCTGAATGACATGAACGTAGGGACAGATATTGTGCGCGCCATGCAGCACCGGGCACAGATTGCGAGCATCGCCTGTCCAGGTGTGGTCATCGACACAGATAATTGGCCGGTGACGGACCGGGCTACCTGGCGCGCTTACCTGCCGCTGCAGGCGGAGTTGGGGGTGCCATCGCTCTACTACGTGAGCCACGTCGACGCCACGGGCGAGCCGCTGCTCGCCGAGGACTACGAGCTGATCCGCCGCGTGTGGCAGCGCTTTCGTGAGCGCCAGGCCGATAAGGAGCTGTCATGACGGTAGTCCGTGTGAGCGGAAAGGAGATCCAGGTTGGCGAGCGCCGTCTCCCTCTGCTGAGCGGGGAGGTGCACTACTGGCGTCTCCAGCCGCAAATGTGGCAGCCCATCCTCGGCCGGGTGCGTGAACTGGGCCTGGGGATCGTCGCCAGCTACGTCTGTTGGGATTTCCATGAGATTGCGCCGGGCCGCTTTGACTTCTACGGCGAAAGCGATACGCGCCGGGACCTGGCAGGCTTCCTGCGGCTGCTGGCTGATGAGGGTTTCTGGGTGATCCTGCGGCCGGGACCCTACATCTACAGCGAATGGCGCAATGGCGGGGTGCCCGATCGCGTGGCTCGCTACCATCGCCTACACCCGGGCTTTCTCGATGCCGCAGAGACGTATATGGCGGCAGTCGTCGAAGTGGCACGGTCCCATCTGGCGACAAACGGGGGGCGGATTATCTTGTGGCAGGCGGACAATGAAATCGACCCGTGGCCGCACTGGTATCGCGAGCAGCTAGGGCTGGGCAAACGTGCTGGACCGTTTCAGACATTCCTGGCCAAGCGCTACGGGGAGGTCGGAGCGCTCAACGAGGCGTGGGGCACGGCATACGGTGCCTTTGACGAGGCGCGTGCCACGCTCGTGATGGCGCCGGAACAGCCGGAGCGCTGGCGCCGCTACCTCGATTTTGCCCGTTTCCGTCACGATTATGTCAACGAGGTGGCAACCTGGGCGGTGGGCACGTACCGGAAGCTAGGGGTGGATGTACCTATCTATCTGAACGGCTATAGCGGCGTGGAAACACAGCGGCTAGCCGATCTGGAGGAGATAGGCGAACTGGCAGGGCCGGATATTTACCCGAGCAACGAGTTCGCACTCCGGGTGAATGAGCACCGCAATTTCCTCGACGCGGTGCGCTACACGGCAAGTTATTCGGCGCTGCCCTATATCCCGGAGTTCCAATCAGGTATCTGGATTGACTGGCTGCCGGAAGTGGGCACGCTCAGCCCTAATCACTACCGGCTGGTATGCGTCTCGGCCTTGATGGCGGGCGCAGCGGGATGGAATTGGTACATGTTGGTGAACCGTGACAACTGGTTGCAGGCGCCGATTAACGAGACGGCGCACACGCGCGGGCCGTTGTTTGCAGTGTTCCAGCAGATTGTGAGCGCGTGCGGGACGATCGCGCCAGCGAGCCTGGAGCCGCTGGTGCAGGTGGGAGTGACCTACGCGCCGCTGCAGCGGGCGACGACCCGGCCGGGCCAGCCGTTGCTCCAGGCCCTCTACGACGCGGATCTGGACTACCGGTTCTGTGACGTGGAGCAGGGCGGTTGTGAGATGCAGCTGCTTATTTATGCGGGTGGGGCCTGGCTGGATCGCGCGGCACAGGACAACCTGAGGGCCTACGTGGAGCGGGGTGGGCATCTGCTGCTGGTGGGCGAATACCCGCGCTACAACGAGGAGATGCGGCCGTATAACGGCCTGGAGATCGCCGAGCCGGCGGGGATCACGCGCAACCTGCCGGGGCCAGCGCGGGCACGCCTGCAGCTTGGCGAGACATCTGTGGTCACGGACAGTGCGTTCTTCTTCCATTATGAGCAGGTGCCGGGCGACCCGCTGCAGATTGTCGAACTGCCGCCAGCCGTGGCTGGGGCGGAGGAGCTGGCACTGCAGTGGTCGCTAACGGCCGGCGAGCAGTATACCGTGGGTTACAGCGAAAAACGCGGCGGCGGGCGCGTCACCGTGGTGGGGCTGGTGCCCACGCCGGGGCTGCTGCTGGGCCTGCAGCAGTGGGCAGGCGTCGTGCCGCCGAGCCGGAGTGTTACGACGGGCATCAAGACAGCGCTTTACCAGCAGGGGGAGGAGCTTGTACTCTTCGTCACCAATGAGGGTGAGGAAGAGAAGACGGCAGCCATCTTGCTGGACACGGCGCTGCTGGCCGGTGGGCAGTACGAGGTGGTTGACGTGCTCCATGACCGGCCGCTGGAGGCGCCGCTGTTGGCGACGGGGCGGCTGTACGTGACGCTGCCGCGCAAGGATGGGACAATCGTGCAGATCCATCGCGAAAGAGCAATCTCTGCGAGGTAGAGGATGGCCACGTTAGCAATCATCCACACGACGCCCGCCACAGTCGAGCCGCTAAAGCGCCTGGCGACCAGCATGATTCCCGGCATCACCGTCTTCAATTGGGTCGACGATTCCATTCTGCCGCAACTGGCAGCGAACGGCGGCGATGTGAGCGCGGTCGCCGGACGCATTATCCAGTACGCGCGCTTTGCTGAAGAAGCAGGCGCGGACGTGATTCTCGAAGCCTGCTCCTCGGTTGGCGAGGTGGTTGCCGCGGCGCAACAGGCGGTCGCTGTGCCTATCGTGCGCATCGACGAGGCGATGGCGGAGAAGGCGGTGGCCCGCGGCAAGCGCATCGGCGTGGCGGCAACGCTGGCGACAACTCTGCAACCGACGATGCGGCTGCTCCAGGAGGAGGCAGCAGCCGGGGGCAAAGCAGTTGAGCTCGAGCCGGTTTTGGTGTCGGAGGCGTACCAGAAGCTGATGGCCGGCGATGCGGCCGGGCACGACGCGGCCCTGGTCGCCGCGCTCGGCGAGCTCGCCGCTACGGTGGACGTGGTGGTGCTGGCACAGGCGTCGATGGCGCGGGTGGTGCCTCAGTTGCCGGCCGGAGAGCGCGAGAAATTCCTGAGCAGCCCGCAGCTAGGGATGGAACAGGTGCGCGCCGTACTGGCACGGCGGTTTCCTGTAGAGAACCCATGATGCTGCTGGGCCTCGACGCCGGCACAACACAGTTCAAAGCCGGGCTGTTTGACGAAGGTGGGCAGGCGGTGGCGCTGGCGCGGCGGGCGATGCCGCCGGCCACGAGCCAGTTAGGCCATGCTGCCTACGACCCGGAAGCGCTGTGGCAGACGGCCTGTGCAGCCGTGCGGGAGGTGTTGGGAGCCGTGACGGCTGGAGCGATTGGTGCCATCGGCGTCGCCAGTATGGCGGAGACAGGGCTGCTGCTAGATGAAGCCGGCCGGCCACACTCGCCGCTGCTGGCCTGGTTTGACACGGCGCCGAGCGCGCAGGCGGCCTCTCTGCCCGAGGCGGCGGGCCCGGGGCAGCGGCTGGCGATAGGTGGCATCTACCCCAGCTTTAAGTGCAGCCTGGCTAAGATTCTGTGGTGGCGCGATACGCACGGGGCCCGCTTCGAGGGGCTGCGCTGGTTGTCTGTCGCCGACTATCTAGCCTACCGGCTCTGTGGGGTGATGGCCACGGATTATTCGCTGGCCGGCCGGACCTATGCCTTCAGGCTGTCAGAGGCAGCATGGGATGGCGAGTGGCTGGAGCGGTTGGGGCTTCCGGCAGAGTTGTTCCCACCGGCGCGGCCGGCAGGGACGCCGCTTGGCGTGGTGCGCGCAGACGCCGCGGCGGCTAGCGGGCTGCCGGCGGGGATCCCTGTGGCGATCGGCGGTCACGACCATCTGTGCGCAGCCTTTGCCGTGGGGGCCGTGACACCGGGCGTGGTTTTTGACTCGATGGGCACAGCGGAGACGCTGCTGGGCACGATGGCGCCGCAGCTATTGGGCACGGCAGAGCAGGCAAGCGGGTTGACCTTTGGCTGGCACACGGCGCGCGCTCGCTACTACTGGCTGGGCGGGCTGTCGACGTCGGGGGGCGCCGTGGCCTGGCTGCGGGGTGTGCTGGGGGAGGAGGCGCTACTGGACCACGAGGAGGTGGAGACGCTGTTTGCTCAGAGTGGGAGCGAGCCGGGCTGCCTTCTGTTTCTACCCTACCTGGCAGGCAGCGGGGCGCCACGGCCGGATCCCGAGGCATGCGCAGCGTTCATCGGGCTGAGCGCAGCCGACGGGCGGGCGGAGCTGGTGCGGGCCGTGCTGGAAGGGACGGCGTACCAGATGGAGGCGATCCGGCGGGCCGCGGAGGCGCTGGGACAGGGGCCGATCGAGCGCATTGTCGTGGCGGGGGGTGGGGCGCGCAGCCGCTCGTGGCTGCAGGTGAAGGCCGACGTGACCGGCTGCGTGCATCTGGTTGCCGCCGAGGTCGAAGCAGCTGCCTTCGGCGCGGCGCTCCTGGCGGGATTGGGCGGCGGTCTGCTCGCCGGCGAGGAAGAAGCGCTGGCGGCGGCAGGGCAGGTGGCGGAAGTTGTTGAACCCGACGTGGCGCGACATGAGGTTTACCAGCGGCGCTACGAAAAGCTGTTTGTGCCGTGGCAGCAACTGGTCTTGCACGGAGAGGAGAAGGAGGAAGGGGTCGATGAGCGCGTCGCCGTACGCGATTCGTGGGGCGATTGAGGGGTTCTACGGGACCTTTTACACGCCGCGCGAGCGGGAGGATTTGGTGCGCTGGCTGGGCAGCCAGGGCTTTAACCTTTACGTCTACGGGCCAAAGAACGACCGGCACCACCGGCGTATATGGCGGGAGCCGTACCCAGCGCAATTCATGGCTGAGTTTGCGCTGGTGGTGGCGGCGGGCCAGGCGGCCGGGGTGGACGTGGCCTACGCACTGAGCCCGTCAGAGGGGCTGGTCTACAGCGGCGAGGAGGATTTTAGACACCTCACTCGCAAGCTACGCGCCTTTTACGATGTTGGGGTGCGCGCCTTCAGCATCTTTTTTGATGACATTACGCCGCAGTTTCGCGACGCGCGCGACCGGGAACGGTACAGTGGCTACGGCGAGGCGCACGCCGATCTGTGCAACCGGACGCTGGCCTGGCTGCAGGAGCTGGACAGCGGCTGCAGCCTGAGCATGTGTCCCACGGAGTACCACGGCGTGCCGCCATTCGCGCGCTATCTGCAGGAGCTGGGAGCCAATCTGCTGCCGGGGATCGACGTGTTCTATACCGGGCCGGGGATCTGCTCGGCGACGATTACGGCAGCGGACGCGGCGGCGTTTGGTGCCGTGGTCGGGCGGGCGCCGCTCATCTGGGACAACTACCCGGTGAACGACCTGGCGATGCAGCCGGAGCTGCACATCGGCCCGATCCGCGGGCGTGACTCCGTGCTGTACGAGGCCGTACGCGGGGTGGCCGCCAACCTGATGCTGCAACCGGAAGCGTCGAAGATCGCGCTGCAGACGTTCGCCGCTTACTTCCACGATCCGCACGGCTATGAGCCGGAGCAGGCATGGGCGGCGGCACTGGAGGCGGCCGGCGGCGAGGAGCGGGCGGCCGCGCTGCGATTGCTGGCGGAGAACTCGCTACGCTCCTACCTGGGCACGGCTGAGGCGGAACGGTTCGCGGCGCTGGTCGCTGGGGCCGTGGCCGATCTGGCGGCAGGGGCGCGCGTGGCAGAGAGCGCCGCGGTGGGCGAGTTGGAGGCGTATCTGCAGGCGCTGGACGAAGCCTGCTATTACCTGCGCCACTATCTGCGCAACCTGGCCCTGCGGCGCGAGATACAGCCGTGGAGCGAGCGATTGGCGCAGTGGCAGGAGCTGGGCGTCGTGGCTTTAGGACTGCTGCGGGCGCGGGAGGCGCGGCAGCGTGATGAGGCACTGCTGCGGCGCTGGCGTGACGTCGAGGCAGATCTGACCCGCGGCTGTAAACGGATCGCGGACGAGGCCCTGGCACCGCTCCTAGGTTACGTGCGGGTACAGGTGCCGGAGGTGGCAGCGTGACGGAACTAGTGGACGGCGGACTCATTGCCGAAGCGCGCGAGCGGGCTGAGGCGATCCTACTAGCCAACGGCAGCGAGCTGGGGCTGTTGGCCAGCAGCCGTGCCTACCGGCAGGTGTGGGCGCGCGACAGCATGATCGGCGGCTTGGGCCTGCTGCTCTGCCACGACCAGGAGGGAACGGCGCTTCACCGCCGCTCGTTGGAGACGCTGCGCCGCTACCAGTCGCCGCTGGGCAAGATCCCGCACAACGTGGGCGTCACTAACAGCGCCGATCCCGCGCTCATCGCCTTTGCCGGACTGGAGCAGACGGACGGTGAGGCTACTGTCGCCGAAGATACCGCACACGCCGGCTGTGTGGACGGCAACTTGTGGTACATCACCGGCCATTATGCCCATTTTGCGGCGAGCAGGGACGTGGCCTTCTTGCAGCAGGCATGGCAGAGCCTGGAGAAGGCGCTGCTCTGGCTGCGCTACCAGGACTCCAACGAGTGTGGTCTTCTCGAGGTACACGAGGCGATGGATTGGGCTGACCTCCTCACCAACCGCTACAATGTGCTTTTCGACAACGTCCTCTACTACGCGGCCTGGCGCTCGATGGGCCAGATGGCGAGCGCGCTCGGCAAGGATGGGGCGGCGTACGAAGCGAGCGCGGCAGACGTGCGGCGCAAGCTGAATACGCTGCTGTGGGTGGGGCCGGAGGAGCCGAAAGACTGGCAGTGGATCGCGCGCGTGCGTAAGGAGTGGCTTTACCCGCTGCGGCGGGTGGAGACGGAGCTGGTGGAGCGGCCGTTTTATTTACCGTACATGGCCTTCCGCACGTACGCCGACCGTATTGATGCGCTGGGCAACCTGCTGGCTATCCTCTTTGGCGTCGCGGATCAGACGAAGGCGAATAAGATTCTCGACTACTTGCACGGCTGCGGGCTGAATGAGCCGTACCCGGTACGCGCACTCTATCCGCCGATCCAGCCCGGCGAGCGCGATTGGCGCGACTATTACCGTGTGCGCAACCTGAACCTGCCGCACCATTACCACAACGGCGGCGCGTGGCCGTTCATCGGCGGCTTTTACGTGGCGGCGCTGGTCCAAGCTGGACGCCTGGAGGAAGCACGTTACCAGTTAGGCAAGCTGGCGGAGATGAACCGGCAGGGGCGCGCCGGCGCGTGGGAATTCAACGAGTGGTTTCACGGGCTGTCCGGCCGGCCGATGGGCTATGCTGGGCAGTCGTGGTCGGCAGCGCTCTATCTCTTCGCCCACGACGCTGTGGCAGCAGACCAGGTGAGCGTGCTTAACGACGAGAACGGGTGGAAGCTGGCGTGAGCGCGGAACGGCTGCTGTGGGCCATTGGCGATCCCGACGCGACGAGCGCGGAGTTAGTCGATAACTACCGCGAGCCGCGCCAGGTGGCGCCTCCCGTGTGGCGGGTAGGCGCGGCGGAAGCGCAGCGCTGGCCCGTCTTCCACCCCAGCGAGGCAGATCCGGCGGGCGGTTACCGGCGACAGCCGTACATGATCATCTTCGAGCTCGGCGACGCGCCGGAAGCGGCGTATCTGCTGCGCCTGCACTACCTGATCATTGCGCCGCGCTACGGCTACGTGGCCGTGACGGTGAACGGCGTGACGGGCCGGCTCTATTTGCGCCCGGCGCCAGCCCTCGGCACGGAAATCCGGGTGCCGGCCGCCCTGCACACGAGCCTCTACGCCGACGGGGTGGCGGAGCTGGCCATACCCGGCGGGCTACTGCAGCAGGGGGAGAACTGCATCGCGCTGGTAGCGTGTGACGAGGAGCCAGTCACCCAGTTTGACAATCCGGAAAAGATAGCGCGGCTCGATCGGATGGCGACCGGCGCCGGCTTTGTCTATCGCGCGCTGCAGCTGTGGGCTACGGCCGCGGGCGATGGGACACTGCGGCGGGTAGACGTTGTGCCAACGGTGCTCTATCGCGCAGACAAGGCGGGCGCGCTGTGGGAAACGTGCTACCTGCACGCCGAGCTGAACGGGCCGCTGCCGGCGGGTCGCTGGCAATTGGCGCTGGCCGGT
>JAVVFG010000100.1:0-11341 GCA_032260445.1 Anaerolineae bacterium
GATAAACGTCATCTCGCTCGCGGTCAACGGCCGCGCGCAGGCGGCGCCAAAATTCATCGGATTTCCAGGGGACTACGTCGAGACGCCAGCCGGCGATCCCGGCACGCAGCCAGTGGCGTGCGACCCCGTCCGGGCCAAAGAAAAACTCTTCAACCTCCGGGCATTCCACGAATTGGGGCATATCCGCCACGCCTGCCCAACCGGTGTAACCATCAGGCCAATCGTCGAAGGCAAACCAGCGATAATAGGGCGAACACCTGTCGCCCTGTGCCGCTTTGAAGAAAGGGTTATCTCTGGAGCAATGGTTAAAGACGCCATCCAGCATGACACGAATATTGCGGGCTGTCGCGGCCTCTACCAGGGCGCGGAGGTCACGTTCATCACCGAGCCGGGGATCTATCTGGAAGTAGTCCAACACGTCATAGCGGTGGTTGGTGGGGGAAGTAAAAATGGGCGTCAGGTAGAGATGGGAGACGCCCAGGTCGGCCAGGTAGTCGAGGTTCTCGGTAATGCCTCGTATGGTACCGCCGTAGAAGTCGCGGCCTTGCGGCGGCAGTTCCGGTTTCTCGTGCCAGGACAGATTGCGAGAGCGGCGACCGTACACCACGCTGTCCACCGGCTGCGGTTGCGGATTGCCCCGGGCAAAACGGTCGGGAAAGATCTGGTAAGTTACGCCCCCACGTGCCCATTCTGGCGATGTACTCTGGAGGGAATAGACCGCTATCCGGAAATCTTTCTCCTCCCAGACACCATAGATCGGCACATTGGTTCCTTCCACCTGTCGCCGCTCGCGAATGTGCTGTCCATCCGCCAGCTCAAAATAGTACGTGACGACAGTGGGCTCTCGCGGCAGGAGCAACTCGGCCGTCCAAATTCCGGCATCCTGGTTATCCTCCTGCAAGGCGATGCGCCAGTTCGCGCCGCGCCCGGTATCGGTCAGCACCGCTTCGGGCCGGCTTTCCGGCGGCGCCTCCAGCACCAGTCTGGTAGGACTGGAAACGGGAGCTGCCGGCGGTGGAATGTGGGGTAAACGGCCGTTACGCAGGCGTCGCGCGGCAGCCAGGCTAATCTCCGTCGCGTTCAAGATCCCTTCTCGCTTATCCTTTGGTTGCTCCCTGGGTCAACCCGCCGATCAGTTGTCCCTGCAGGATGAGAAAAATGAGGACGATGGGCAGGGCGCCGATGAGGGCGGCGGCGGAGAAGACGCCCCATTCCTGCTGGTATTGGCCCCGGATGAAGAGGGCCATGCCGACAGCCATTGTATACTGTTCCGTGCTCTTGAGCATGACGCGCGCCAGCAAGAAATCGGAGTAGGTGCCGATGAAAGAGAGGACCCCGATGACCACGAGGATCGGTCGCACCAGGGGCAGCAGCACGTGGCGGAACGCCTGCAGGTGGCTCGCGCCGTCAATCAGCGCCGATTCGTCCAGGTCTCGGGGAATCGTGTCGAAATAGCCCTTCATCAACCAGGTGTTGAAGCCCAGCGCACCGCCGCTGTAAATGAGGATGAGCCCACCATGTGTATTAAGGCCCAGCCAGGGCACCACCTTGCCAATCTGCTGCAGCAGGAGGAACAAGGCCACCATGGCCAGCATATTGGGAAAAAGCTGGATCAGGAGGATAAAGAGCAGGCTCATCCGCCGCCCCTTATAGCGAAAGCGCGAAAAGGAGTAGGCTGCTAAGGCTGTCAGCGTGACGATGATCACGGCGCTGATCCCCGATACTTTGACCGAGTTCCACAGCCAGAGGAAGAAAGGATGCTGAGGATCGTTGCCCAATCGCACAAAGTTGTCAAACGTCACGCGTCCGGGAATCAGGCTCTGGTTCACCAGCGAATTGGTGGGGTCCAGAGAGGCGCCGATGACCCAGCCAATGGGGTAAAGGGCGAAGCCGGCGGCAGCCATGGCAACGAACAGCTTCAACCCCAACCCCAGGTGTCGCCGCATTTTGCCGGAACCGATCGCGTTATACATTCTCCGATACCTCCTCCAGCGTCCGTGTGAAGCGGAAGTTCAGCGCCGTAATCACGGCAATGATCAGGAAAATGATGATCGAGATGGCCGCCGCAAAACCATATTCTGTTCCCCGGCCCCCGGAAAAGGCCAGCCGGTACGTGTAGGATATCAGGATATCCGTGTGGCCCGCCGGCGTAGACGTGCCCGGCACGGGCGGGCCGCCCTCCGTAATCAGTTCAATCACGGCGAAGTTATTGAAGTTAAAGGCAAAAGAGCCAATCAACAGCGGTCCGATGGCTACCAGCAGGAGGGGCAGCGTGATGTGGCGAAACTGCTGAAAGGGAGCGGCGCCGTCCATGGCCGCCGCCTCGTAGAGGTCTTCGGAAATGGACTGCAGAGCCCCCAGCGACACGATGAGCATGTAGGGATAACCCAGCCAGGTGTTGATGAACAGGATCGCCACTTTGGCCAGGGTCGGATCGCTAAACCATGGGGGCGAAAAGCCGATTACCTGGGCGAGCAGCCGATTAACCGGCCCGTACAGCGGATTTAGCAGCCCTACCCATACCAGGATGCTGATAAATCCGGGGATTGTATAGGGTACAATGGCCAGCGCTCGCCATATGCCGCGCAGTGGTAGGTCGCGGTCATTGAGCACCAGCGACAGCCCCAGCCCCACGCCGAACGTCAACAAGACGCTGAGCCCCGCGAACACGAAGGTCCATACGAACACGCGCAGAAAGGGCGCGCGAATCTGAGGATTGGTGAAAGCGCGCAGGAAATTGTCCCAGCCGATGACGCTGGCGAAGCCAGGGCTCAGCCTGGAACCGTCGGGCCCAACAAAGGTGCCTTCCTGGGGTGTATAGACGACCCCGGTCTGGTTGTTGACCAGGACGTCTCTGTCAGGGTCATAGGTATATAGCTGCCGTGCCAGCTGTGCCTCGTTGAGGGAGGCAATGCGAATGGCGCCGTTTTCGGCCGCAAATCTCTGTGTTTCCAGCTCCGTCAGATGGCGAACGACGTCGCGGCGGCCGAGGCGACGATAGCTATCGATGGTTTCCGGCAGGCCATCTTCTTCCAGGGGGCCGAAGGAGAGGCGGACTTCCTGCACGGGTACGAAACCGATACCGGTTCCGGCCAGATAGCTGTTTTTCTGCTCATCGGTGAGCCAGAGCAAATAGTTACCCGCTGCGTCGCGGTAGGCGGTCCACTGAAAACGCAGCCCGTCTTCCGCCAGGTACGTTTGTTGCTCGAACTGCTCGATAACCTGTTCTTTGCTGGTCAGGTGACCGTCGCCGTAGTTGGTGAAGGCGATGTAGACCGTATAGCCCAGCGGATAAATGACGATGAGCAACATCGTCAGGAGCCCTGGCGCCAGCCAGCGCCAGGGGTACATACGCTCGGACAGAAACAACCAGTTGACCAGCGCGCCAACGACCAGAAGAGCAACGGCAGCGGGCAACTGGTTGCTGCCGGCCAGTGCATAGGCAACCCAGAGCGTCAGGGCATCAAACAGGCATAGCCCGGCCAGGGTAACCAGCGAGCGACGAGAAGATGGGGGCGCACCGGCTGGCGGTGCACCCCCGTCGACAAGCAGCTCAGCTTCCTTCCGCAAGGGTCTCGCGGATTGTGGCTGCTGCATCCTGGATGGCCTCGGCTGCGGGTTGTTGCTGCTGGAAGATGAGCACGATCGCATCGGTCCAGGCCTCCCACACGGCCGACATTTGCGGAATGGCCGGCATGGGTTCTCCGTCCGCGGCGCTCTCGGCAAACATGGCGATATCGGGATCGTCGATCTGCTCGCGCAGCGGCAGCCAGGCCGGAGCGTTGGGCACGGCCTCATAGAGCGCCTGCATCGTCTCGTCGGTGGCGACATATTCCGTGAGGAACGTCTGGGCCAGCAGCTTGTTCTTGCCGAAGTTGCTGACCATGAAGCCCTGAACCCCAACGAAGGGGCGCGGCGTCTCTTCCATCATGGGAATCTTGGCGATGGCGTAATTCACTCCCGATGCGCGCACGTCGCCGAGGGCCCACGGGCCGGTGATGAACATGGCCGACTCACCGCTGCTGAATAGGTTCATCATCACGCCATAGTCCACGTCCTGGCGCAGCAGGCCTTCTTTGACCATGCTGTCAATTTCCTCGGCAGCGGCAATACCGCCAGGGCTATCCAGGCCGAGGTCAGTAGGATCGTGATTTCCTTCGTCATCGCGCCCAAAAACGTAGCCGCCAAAGCCGGTGAAGATGGGATAGGTGTGGTAGGGATCGCCTTGCTGCAAAACGTATCCCTGTTCCAGACCTTCTTCTTCCTGCAACGCACGGGCGATTTCCTTTAACTCTTCCCACGTCTGTGGCGGTTCCGGCACCAGATCCCGGTTATAGTACAGTGCGACCGCTTCCGTGTTATAGGGAAGGCCATAAAGCTCTCCTTCGTAGGTGAAGGCTTGTAGCGCGACCGGGTCAAAATTCTCGGCTTTGTCGCCCAGATCCAGGGGCGTCAGCAAGCCGTTGGAGACCAATTCTCCCAGCCAGTCGTGGGCGCCGATGATAATGTCAGGTCCTTCACCGGCCGGGCCGGCAATCTTGAGCTGGTCGCGCACGTCGCCAAAACCCAGCTCCTGCACGGCAACGCCGACGCCATATTCAGCTTCAAACTGCTCGCCCAGGGACTGCATGATCTCCACGCGGCCGCCATCAACCCAGATGGTCAACGTTCCTTCTTCGGAAGCAAGCGGTACGACTTCCTCTTCTTCGGCTGCTGCCTCTTCACCTTCTGCAGCTGCAGCTTCTTCGTCCTCAGCTGCCTCCTCGGCGGCGACCTCTTCTTCAACGGCGGCTTCTTCTTCAACCGCAACTACTTCCTCAGTCGCTTCCTCTTCGGAGACGACTGCTTCCTCCTGGGCCGACTCGCCGGCTGCCGGCTCCGCTTGCGGCTCTGCACTGCCACCGCAGGCTACAAGCAGCAACCCGGCGATGAGCAAGAGCACCATAATCTTTTGCCATTTCACTGCCAACATTTGAATTTTCCTCCTATTTCACCGATCCTAAAAGTACCTAAAAACCAGCTATGACGGTTACCAGGCGTACACACTATTCAGGAGGCGATCCTACGGTTGCCATGTGTAATAAGGCGTGTCGGCCGTTGTGCCGGGCGACGGCGTTGTATAGGAATGGTTACTGCCGTCCTCCCACATGACGTTTCCGGAGCCATCGCGCTTAATAAACTTGAATTGAATCGTGGTGTTGGCGGGCACACTGAGCGGCATGAACCAGTCAGGATAGTCGGGGTTGAAGAAGGATAGGTAAGCCGCCTGTGGATCCCAGTTCTCTAGCTCGAAGACGTTGCCCGTGACGTAGATATTCTGTCCTAAGGAAGTGGTCGCGTTCTCGTGGAAAATCACCTGCACCTGCGGGCCACTCAGCACTTTGAAGGCGTAAGCGTTGCTGGTCTGCCCTCCGCTTTCAACCGTAATGTCAATCATGCCGGCGGAAAGTGAGGGCGCTGTCACCCTTATCTCATCGTTGGCCCAGCAGAGAACAGTTGCCGGTGTAGCACCGAACTTTACCGTGCCGGGGATGGTGCCAAAGCCTTCGCCATCGATGGTCACGGCGTTGCCTGCACGGCCGATCGCGGGACCGACAGCGCCAATCTGGGGCGAGTTCGTCGTGACGTTGCGGTAGTGCCAGACACCTACTTCGCTTGGGCCCAAGTCGAAGGGGGTCGCGTATCCGTTCCCGTCCACCGAGATGCTGTTGCCACTCAATAGTCCGTTGAGGTAATCGTTGTAGCTGCCGGCTGGCATGTTGGTGTAGAGGCCGCTGATATTGTACGTGGTGCCGCTGCGGTTAATGGCTACCAACACGACGTCATCGTAGAACTGGCGCTCATAGACCAGGGCGTTACTGTTCTCCCAGCGGAAGGTGGTGGTGCCATAGGCAATGGCGGGGTTGTGCTGCCGCAAGTCGGACAGCTTCTTGATCAGCTGGTACGCGGTGGTGGACTGTGAGAATGAGGTCATCCATTTACGGCCGGCGTCGCCGTTAACACCGGTCATATATTGCTCGGTGCCGTAATAGATGACGGGCGTGCCGCGCGAGGTCAGTAAGAAGGCCAGCGCCGCGTGCAAGATGCCCTGATTGGGCTGGATGGTTGCCAGGCGGGACTTGTCGTGGCTGTCCAGCCAGGTGACGGCGTTACTTTCATAAGTGTAGTCATTGGCCGTATAGTTGATCATGGTCTTCAAATCAACCATGTTCTTGCTGAAGTCACCAAAGACGTGGCGGGCAGTGTTGGCGAACTCGAAATCAAGAATATCGATACCGGTGCGGTCCGGAGAGGTTCGGTAGTCATCATATTTGGAATCAGGGGTGCCGATGAAGTATTCTCCAAAGTGGAAGACTGGTTCATAGGCATTGATGTAGTCGGCAAAGGTCGTGCGGAAGGCGTCGCTCTGGTGCAGGGTGGCGTCGTTGCGAATGCCATCAATGCCGTGATCCAGCCACACTTCAATGCTGTCGTTGAGATAATCGACCACAATGGGATTTTCTGTGGCCAGATCCACCAGTTTAGTCAGGTCGCGGAATTGGTAATCGTAACGGGATGTTTGCCAATCGGCGCGAGGCCCTAGGTGGTGGAAAAGCCCTTGTGTGTCGGGATTGTAACGGCCAATTAACGCCCCGTTGCGATAAAAGCCACCGGTTTCCGTGCTGTCGAAGTGGTTGGTGTGGTTGGGAGCGTAGTCGATGATCACCTTAATGCCGTTGTTATGGGCCGTGGCTACTAACTCATCGAATTTGGCCCAATCGCCCCAGTGTTCGTCGGGCCGGAAATAATCCTTGGCCCAATAGCCGTGATAGGCGTTGTAGTAGGTGCCGTTTTCCAGGTAAGGATCGTCCAGATTATCGTAGGGTGGCGTAATCCAGATGGCAGTCACCCCCATATTCTTCAGGTAGTTGATGTTGTCGATGATACCTTGCCAGTCGCCGCCGAAGTATTTATTAATGTCCGTGCGAGTGGCATCATACGTGTTGGGGATGTTGTAGGGGTTATTGTTCGTGGGATCGCCATCGGAGAAGCGGTCGGTAAGCAGCTCGTAGATAACGTCCGTTTCACAGTTGGCTTTGTTGGTTACCCCGGTGCTGTCACACACAGGGATAGCGTGAGCCGTTGGCGGCTGTAGAAATAACCCAACGGGGAGCGCGATACATACAACCAGAACCAAGATAATAAAGCGGTACCGTCTTTGCCCGAGCATTTTGGACTTCCTCCCTCTTCTACATCTGGCTGCTGCGTCATCTCACAGTTTGGACCAAATAGACCAAATCAGCTTGTTAAGTCAACGTGTTGTGGCGCGTAGAATGAGTTCTGTCGGCAATACAACGCTCTTCGGTTCCACATTCGCCTCCAACGTGGCCACGAGCAGCTCGATGGCAATTTCCCCCTTGCGGTAGACAGGCTGGTGGACGGTTGATAAGGCTGGATTGGTTAATGCCGCTAGAGGAACGTCGTCAAATCCGATTACTTCTAGATCTCGCGGGATATTGAGACCCAGTTGAGCGGCGGCCTTGACGACACCCAGCGCCATTGCGTCGCTAACCGCCAAAACGGCGCCGGGGCGGGTGCCGGCTTCCCAGGCATTCAAAAAGCTTTGTTCGCCGCCCTCAAAGCTGGTGAGCGTGGGCACCAGACGATCGTCGCGCCAGGGAACCCCATAATCGGCAAAGGCTCTTTGATAGCCGTGCACTCGCCGTCCCCCTACCCCATAGAAGATATCTTCCAGGTGTTCGAGAGGCGTCTCAAAGGTAAGAATGAGGATGTTACGATGGCCATTCGCCAGCAGATGGGCCGCGGCTGCATAAGCGCCGCTCTCGTCATCGATGTTAACCGAAGGGACCGTTTCCGCATCCCCGTCTACGATGACGAAGGGAACGCGACGTTTGTGCAACGGGGCGACTTCGTGGTGGTGCTCGTTGAGTCCGACGATGATGAAACCATCCACCGGCGCCGAGGCGATGGCTCTCTCCAGGGAGCCGTCTAGTGGTGACACGGTGAGCAGAGCAAGGTCCTGGTCGTCACAAACGCTGCCAATTCCCTGTAGAAAGGTCGCAAAAAAGGGGTTGGCATAAATAGCGTAGAGGGATTGGGGAACCAGAACGCCGATCACGCCGATACGCTGCGACAGTAGAGCGCGGGCATGGGGGTTGGGCGCATATCCCAGCTCGCGGGCGGCCTGGAGGATGCGCTCGGTTGTATCGCCATTGAGGCGGTGCGGCTTGTTGAAGGCGAAGGAAACGGCCGTTGGCGAGACGCCGGCTTTTCGGGCTACTTCGACAATGGTAACGCGTCTAGTTGCCATCATGTAAAACCTTTTACTAAAACCTTTTACACAATACACTAAACCAAGGGGTTTGTCAATCTTGGTAATTTGAATCCAGGCCAAAACGAGGGCTGGCCGAGAAAGTAGAAACAATCCCACACAATGCCGATAGGTTAGAGTTGTCGGTACTGGATCGGTTAGCGCCGGAGCCGGAGTGCAAACAGATCATCGGCTACAATCTCATCGATCCTTTCCGGCAGCGATTGCCATTCCCCATCTCCAGCATCGATGTGGCGGCCAGACAGCGAATCAAGCGCGCCTGTAGCCATCAAGGCGACAATTTCTCCTGCTGTTTCGACTGGTGTCCAGACACTCTCTGGAATATCGTTTGCAGCCTCACCCAGGTCGTTCAGCATGTTGTCTACCAGCGCGGTGCGTATCGAACCCGGGCGCATCGCAAAGACAAAAACGCCATAGGGACGCGCATCATGGGCAAATACCTCGGTCACTCGCGTCAGAGCAGCTTTGCTGCCCACATAGGCGCTGTAGGTGGGCGAGCTTTCAATTTTATTGTGAGCTGCCTGGCTGCTGATATTAATGACTCGCCCCCGTTGGCGTTTAATCATGCGCGGTATCACCGCTTGCATCAGCAGAAATGGGCCCAGCACATTCACCTCGAAAACACGCCACCATTCAGTTGCTTCCCGCTCCCAGGCAGGGCCGCCTGGTTCAATGATTCCGGCGTTGTTGACGAGCAAATCAATGGCTCCAAGCTTACGTTCGATTATCTCAACTGTCCTGGCGACCCCCTCGCGATCGGTGACATCAAGAGCAACAGGATAGGCAGCAATCGCCTGAGCGACCTCTTCGAGCTCATCCTGGCTTCGGGCCGCTACGGCAACTTCCATTCCCGCTGAGGCGAGGCGCGTAGCGATCGCCCGCCCGATCCCGCGGCTGGCTCCGGTCACCAGGGCAATCCCGCTCAGGGTATAGGACATGGTGCATTCCTCTTCATTGGGTTTTCACTCTCAGATCCTTCTCTATCCGGCCGTCCTTCGTCACCAGCACGCTATTCTCCCTTTCCTCCAGCGAGCGCAGGTCTTGCGCCGGTGGTTGCTGCCTTTCTGCCGGCGAGCCACCCTGCACTGGAGACGGCGGAGCTTCGCCAGCGATTCCCGCAGGTACTTCCATCGTCATTCCGCTCGCTGGATGCTCGCGGGACATTGTAGCCGCACGCTGACCGCTCTCTGGCGATGACGGCACGGTACGGCTGTGAAAGCTGATCGCCGTCGGGTTCGCTTCACGCCCTTGGACGTCTCACAAAAGGTAAGCAACATGCTCAAGTGAGCTGCGCGGCGCTGGCAGCCGTGCCGTCGGTAGTCATGCCATTGGCGGACCAGGTGGGCGGTGGCGCCCAGACCTAATCGGCAAGCTCCTGTTGTTCAAGGACATAGTCGACCGTTTCCTTGGCCGTCATCTGCTTCCCCATCTCCTGCAAGGCACGCAACCGGTGCGGCTCCAACCGGGCCTCGACCTCGGCTACGTAGTAATCATGGTCGACTTGATCGATTGCTGCCATTGAAGTGACCTTCTCCGCTTCAAAAATCGCTGTGGAAGCGCCCATCAGCCCGGCCGCTTCTTCGGCACGGCCTGACAATACTGCGTTTCCAGCCAGACCGTCGACCAGATAGGCGAGAAGCAACCGGTTGTTCAGGGCGTGACTTATCCGGATACCTTCCCGAAAGCAATGGCGGGCTTGCTGGTACTTCCCTTGTCGATTGAGCACATTGCCATAATTACTGAGATACATTGCCAGCATGATGTCCCTTTCGCCCGTGCTCTCCCGCTGTTCGCGAATGGCCTCTTCGAGATTGCGGGCTGCCAGATCATACTTCTGCTGCAACCTGAGGGCGTCGGCGAGACAATTTCTGGCTCGCCGGACCCCCCAACGATGATCGATGGCGAGAAAGTTCCCATGGCTCGCCGTCAACAACGCCTCCCCCTGGTCAGGATCCCCTTGATGCTGGGCCACATGGGCCAGAAAATGCTGCGCTTCCCCAACAATGACCATATCGCCATGTTCCTGGCCTGCATCCAGGGCTTGCTGGCAGAAGATGGCGCCCTGTTGATAATCCCCCCGCCAGTAGGCAAGCACGCCAAGGCCACACAGCGCCTTCGCCCGAACGGCAGCCGGCAATCCGGTGGAAATGGAGAGCATGGCGTTGAGCCAGGCTGTACCTTCAGCCAATTTCCCGGTAGCTTCCCAGTAATAGCGCAGCGCGCCAGCCAGCCGTACGCCTACCTCTGGGCCGAGCTCGCCAGACTGGCATCGTTCTAGCACCACCCGGATAGGTGGTCAGATGAGATTGGCTCTTCTTCACCAATAGTGCAGCTGCGCCCTCAATGTGATAATTTAGAATCAGCTTGCCGAGATGCTGGCCAATGTCCAGAGGTACTTAGCCCAAGAAATCACGGGAATGCGCTGCGGCCAGCCCGAAATCTAGTCGCTGCACTATTTACGACGAAGAACCACGTTCATGGGACCAGGTGTGGGGGCGGCAGAGCCCTCTGTGCCAGAGGTCATGCCCGTAGACCGGCCGTTCCTCTTCCTCATCCGCGACGCGGAGCAGGGCACGATTCTATTTTGAGGCGCGTGGTGATTCCATACGCATCTTAAAGCGATATGAACCAAATGAATCTAGACGGTAGCCTCGATCGGGCCCCAGTCACAGTCATTCATTCACCCACGATGGGCCACACCTTCACCAGACCTTCCACGCCGCGCACAACCAGCCAGCGCCCATCCGGAGAAAACGCCATGTCTTGCACGTCGCTGCCCAGGTAGACGGTGGCGACCGTCTCGCCCGTGCGCCAGTCGCGGATGGCAACGGAGCGCGGTGGCCGGCCGGCAAAGGAAGCGTGATAGTGCTTATCCGGCGCGTAGGCGCCCAGCTCCGGCTGGGTGGCGCTGCTGCCGAGCCCGTCTTCCTCGCCCGTGCGTGGCTGCCACTCGAGATAGCGGGTCCAGCCACCGGACTCCGTGAGCAGCAGTAATTCGTCTGACAGCCA
>JAVVFG010000101.1:0-11332 GCA_032260445.1 Anaerolineae bacterium
CCGGACGGGAGCGGCAGGCGTCTAGCCGGGTCGGTCAGGTCATAGAGGCCGACCAACAGGCGGTAGCTGCCGGACGGCGTTTCGGGGGGCACGAAGACGCCGTGATTGTCAATAACCGTCTCACCTGGACTCCACGTCGTCGTTAGCGCCAGCCCCCCGCCAGGCTCGCTATCGCGTTGCGCAACGGGCACACCGGATTCGCCGGCAAGGTGCAGGAACACCTTGTAACGTTCTTGCAGCGGAAGCGCCGTCTCCCAGAAAAGCGTTACCTGGATTACGTCGCCCGCCTCGACCTCCTCGCCGCGCAACGTGTAGCCGCGCAGGGTAATTGCCTCGCCGAATTGGACATCTGCCGCCGTCTCCATCGCCAGCGCCGGTTCCGGTGGCACAGCGTAAACGACAAAGCGCACATCGCCCACCCACTCGTCCGTTGCCTTAAACGCGTGCGCGTCAAGCCAGCGTTCCACCAGCCGCTCCGGGTCTCGCTCCGCTTCTCCCCAGAAGATAGCGTAGAGGCGATCATGCTCGGCGGCGATTTCCTCCAGTTCGGCGGCAATCATTGCGGCGTCCGGCGCGCCGCGCGGGATGGGGTACACCGGCGCGCCATCGCGATGGTAATAGGTGAAGACTTCCCATTGGTTGGCAGCGTTGATGATAACCCCGGCATTGGGATGGTTCTCCGCGGCGATGCGCGCCGCCATGCTGCGGTAATCGGCGCGCGCAAAGGCAGGAACGTAGTACAGATTGGCCAGAGCCTGTCCACTGCCCGCGAGTTGGAAAGCAACCAGTGCCAACCCCAGCGCCGCAGCGGGCGCACGGCGGCTCGCCGCGCCAAGCATCAACGAACCAATGCCACGCCCCCACAGCAGGGCAAGAAAGGGGACGGCGACGACCATGAATTTGTAGAATGCCGGCCGCGTTGCCTGTACGAGCCACATCAAGATAACCGGCAACAGAACCGCCGCGAGCGCGAGCCCGGCGCGCCATCGCCGGCCCGCATTCGGCGGAGACGAAGCGATAGCCATCAGGGGAACGACGGCGGCGATTGCCACCGCGACCACCACCCACCGGCCCCAGTCACCCGCCGTTGGGCCAAGCACGAGCCAGCGCGCGGCTTCACCGAGAAACGCCAGGACGCCGGTCTCGCCACCAACGCGACCGCCGGTTTGCCGCAGGAAGATTGGCAGCCACGGCGCGTACAGCGCCAAAGCCAGCACCATTAGCCCCACCCATCCTAGCAACACCCGCCAGCGGCGCGGCCAGAAGGATGCCAGGACGGTAAGCCCGTGGACCACGAGGACAGCCGGGAAGAAGTAGTGAGTGTAGAGTCCGGCGACGACCGAAACGAGGTAGAGCAGGGCCAGGAGTGCCTGCCGCGCGCTCTGAGCTCGCAGCAGCGCCAGGAGGAGGAGCGTCGACAACACCGCCAGCAGCGCCAGCAGCGCATACATCCTGGCTTCTTGACTGTAGTAGATCAACGCCGGATTGACGGCGGCGAACAATGTCGCCGCTCCGACCCCTGCCGGGCTGCGCCACCAGCGGCGGGCCAGCGCCGCCGTCAGCGCCACCGTGAGAATGCCGGCAAAGGCCGAAAAGGCGCGCAGGCCAAACTCGGTCTCGCCCGCGAGCTCGCGCCAGCCGCGCAGCGCCAGATAATAGAGCGGGGGATGGACGTCACTCGCCGCGCCCTCGACAATCAGCGCGACCGAGCGCTCGCTGAGGCGGGCGCTGTTCCCCTCGTCGTTCCAGAAGGATTGGACCTCGAGGCGGTGAAGGCGTAACGCCGCGGCGAGTAGCAGCAGCACGACGAGGTGCCAGCCGCGCCTCATCGTTGTGGCGGCGCCAACCAGGCAAGCAGCGTGTAGAAGAAGAGCGCGAGCCCGGCGCCAAAGAGCCATGGCCGGAGCGCCTGCCAGCGATAGAGCCACAGCGGCCGTTCGTCCGGCGCGCTGGCCTCTGGTACGTAGCTGGCCAGCGCCTCCCACACCGGTAGCGGCGTGAAATCGGGCTCCATCATGCGGAAGTAATACCAGCTCTCATCGCGCTCGTCATCATTGTGCCGCTTGAAGAACCAGTAGTTGACGACGCCGATCCAGGGCCAATCGGCCCGGGCGCGCTCGTAGCCCTCAACGGCATAGCGCGCCTGCTCCTCCTCGGTCACGCGCCCGTAGACAGCAGGGAGCGGCTCTGGCGCCACATTCCAGCCCATCTCGCTAATCCAAATCGGTTTCTCTTCGTCGCCGTGCTGCACCATGATGTCGCGCAGGTAGAGGTGGTGCGGGTAGTTGATGACCGCGGGACGGAGCCGCTGGTCGGTCGGCCCTGACCACAAGCCGTAGCCCTGGGCGCTCATCACGTCGAAGCAGTCCCCGGCGCCCGCCGCATACATCCGCTCGAAAAAGATCAGGTCATTCAGGTTGCGCCCCTCAAGGGCGACGGTCGGCGTCAGCGCGCCTGCCAGCACGGCGGCATCGGGATCGGCCTCGTGAATTCGTTCGTAAGCCAGGCAGAGCAACCGGGTATAGGCCTCAGGATCGACGTCCTGAAAGCCCCATTCGTCATTGCCGTTTGGCTCATTCCACACCTGGTAGTAGTCAATCTGATCGCCATAGCGGCTGGCGATGGCGGCGACGAAATCCCCGAAGTCGGCAAAGTCGACGGGCGGGGCGTTGGTACCGATGGTGTCGGTTAGAACCCTTGTCCACGCCGGCGGGTTACCCAGGCGGGCGATGATCTGCACACCCTCCGCCTCCGCTAGCGCCACGATGTTGTCGTACTTGGCCCAGGCGTCAACCCCATCCGGATCGTTGCGCCGGTCGACGAAATCACCTTTGCCGTGGATCTCGATGTCTTCCCACGTAAACTCCTGGCGGATAAAGTCAAAGCCAGCAGCGCGAATGAGGCGCAGGCTCTCTGCCCGGACCTCGGGTAGTGCCTCGTTCTGCAAGAAGGTGTTGACGCCGAACGGGCTGGCGGCGGTGTAGGCCACATCGGCTTCAGGTGCCAGCGCTGGTTGTGGGCGCAGGGCCGTGTGGAGCCAATGCAGCAGCCCACGCCCCTGCGCGACGAGGCGCTCTTCGCCGGTCAACTGGTAGGGTGATAGCGTCGTTGGTACCAGTGCCAGCAGCAACAAGACGGCGGAGAGGAGGAACAGGCTTCTGCGCAACACAGCGCCGATTATACGGCGCTCCGCCACGCCAGCCAGCCGCCCGGTAGGTCGCCACGGCGCCCCTGGGCTTTGCCGCCCCATAAGCCATATGATAGACTCTCGACGCACTGTCGTTGCATTACCCTGGTTCGTTGACGAAGGAAATCATTCATGTTGTCACCCACCGAAAAGTTCCTGTTTATCCTCCTGGTTGCCATCTCACTCGCCGCGACAGTCGTCACCTTCGACGAAATGCGGCGCATTATCGCCCGGGGTCAGGATCGTCTCCGGCTGGACGATTTCTTCCAGCGCCTTCTACGCGGCGCTGTCGCGCTCATCACCCAGGGCAGTATCCTCAAGAATCGCACGCTAACCTCTATCATCCACTATGGTGTCGCTTACGGCTTCATCTTCTACGGCCTCGTCAACGTGTTTGACATCATCGAAGGCTTTGTTGCCGGCTTCCATATTCCCGGCACCATCGGACAGATCTATGGCCTGCTGGCCGATCTATTTAGTGTCGCGGTCATCGTTGGGGTCGCCTATTTCTTGCTACGCCGCTTCGCCTCTCCAGTTGGCAGCCGGACGCTGAGCCAACGGGAGAACGTCAAGATGATTCCCGAGGCGCGTCCCGGCGTACCCAAGGACTCGCTAGTCGTCGGTCTCTTTATCCTCTTCCACGTCGGCTTCCGTTTCTTAAGCCAGAGCTTCGACATTGCTCTGGAAGGGCCGGACACCTGGCGCCCGTTCGCGAACGTCGTCGCCTCGCTGTGGGCGGGGCTGGGCGAAGGGGCGCTCTCCTTCGGCTTCCACGCGAGCTGGTGGATTGCCCTCGGCCTGATCCTGTTCTTCTTGCCCTATTTTCCCTACACAAAGCATGCCCACCTGTTCATGGGGCCGCTCAACTACATGACACGTCCCGAACGGCGGGCACTCGGCGCGCTTGAACCCCTGGACTTTGAAGACGAATCGATCGAGCAGTTCGGTGTCGCCCAGCTTACCCAGCTCCCCCAGACGCACATCCTTGATGCCTTTGCCTGCATCATGTGCAACCGCTGCCAGGACGCCTGCCCGGCATATGTCACGGGCAAGGAGCTCAGCCCAGCAGCACTGGAAATCAACAAGCGCTACTACATCCGCGACAATATGGCTGCGCTAGCCCAGGGCGCGCCTGACGAGACGCACCTGATGGCGTATGCGATCAGCGAGAGCGCCGTCTGGGCCTGTACCAGCTGCGGCGCCTGCATCGAGGTCTGCCCGGTGGGCAACGAGCCGATGTTCGACATCCTCAACATCCGCCGCGACCTGGTGCTGATGCAGAGCGACTTCCCGGCCGAGCTGCAGGGCGCCTTCCGCGGCATGGAGCGCATGCAAAATCCCTGGGGTACGACCGAGGATCGCATGGAGTGGACCAGGCCGCTGCCGTTTGAGGTACCGACAGTCGAGGACAATCCTGAGTTTGACGTGCTTTACTGGGTCGGCTGCGCCGGCGCCTTCGATCCCAAGGGGCAGGAGATCGCCCGCTCCATTGCCACTGTGCTGCACCACGCCGGCGTCAACTTTGCAATCCTCGGCGGGATGGAATCGTGCACAGGTGATTCGGCGCGGCGGGCAGGCAACGAATACCTCTTCTTCGAGATGGCCGCGGGCAACATCGAGCTGTTCCAGGAAATCGGCCTAGAAGAGAAGCTGATCGTCACCGGCTGCCCCCACTGCTTCCACACGATTGGCACAGAGTACCAGGGGTACGGCGGCAACTTCCGCGTGATGCACCACACGCAGATGATCGCCGACCTGGTGGGCAAGGGGAAGCTGCGGCTCAACGGCAACGCGCTGGAGCAGGTCACGTTCCACGACCCCTGCTATCTCGGCCGGCACAACGGCGTCTACGATGACCCGCGCGACGCGTTGGCGCAGGCCGGGGCGACGCTCCTGGAGATGGAGCGCAGCCGCGAGAATAGCTTCTGCTGCGGAGCCGGGGGCGCGCAATTTTGGAAGGAAGAAGAACCCGGCCTGGAGGCGGTGCCGATGAACCGCTACCTGGAAGCCGAGAAAACCGGTGCGAAAACCCTCGCTATCGGCTGCCCCTTCTGCGCCCGCATGCTCGAGGATGCCAGCAAGGAAGAGGGCCAGTCGATGCACGTCGCCGACGTCGCCGAAATCGTCGCCGGAGCCCTGCAATAGCGGGCGCGCGCCAAAAGGAGGCTCGCTCTGTGGACAATCGCGTACGACTGCTGGCACTGACCGTTCTTGTACTGGCGCTCCTCGCCGGCTGCACCACCCTTACCGGCACGTACGAAGAGACGTTCGACGAGGCCGGCAAATGGGTTATCGATACCACATTTGAAGCTGAGACAGCCGTTACCGGTGGTAGGTATGAGTTCCTCGTCAAGAAAGACCTCGGCATCTTCTGGTCCACAGCCGGCGAGAACATTGGCGACGGCATCTATTCGGTGGAGGCGAGGCCGCTTGAGGGCCCGCTGGACAATGGCTACGGCATGGTCTTCCGCGCTGAAGATGACGCCCAATCGTTCTACATCTTTGAGGTGAGCGGCGATGGGTTTGTGTGGATCGGCTACTGCCTCGACGGCTGCGCCGAACAAGTGGCGCTCGTCGGCGACGGCTGGTTCCCGGCCGACGCAGTCCGCCAGGGCCTGGACGTTACCAACACCTTGCGCGTGCGCGCCGAAGCGGGCAACATGATTTTTTATGTCAACGATCGGGAAGTCGGCCGTGTGACCGATAACAGCCTGCAGCGCGGCGACCTGGGGGTGATCGTTGAAACCCTTGGGGAGGGAGGGGTGCTGGTCGCTTTTGACAACTACCGGGTCACGCCACTCGACTAATCGTTCCCCGACCCGCCGGGCTCCCATGCCCATCCACTGGAAAGGAGAACCATGGCGCTTCTGGAAAAAACAATTGAGCTGGACGAGACGACGCTTACGGGCGAGGAAGTTCTCGAAGATTACCGCCTGGCGCTCGCCAGCCGGCAGGCCAGCCTCATCGGGCGACGGGAAGTCCTAAGCGGCAAAGGAAAGTTCGGCATTTTTGGCGACGGCAAAGAGGTCGCCCAGATCGCCCTGGCCAAAGTGATGAAACCGGGCGATTGGCGCTCTGGCTACTACCGCGACCAGACGCTGATGTTTGCCCTGGGCTTACACACAATTCAGGAGTTCTTTGCGCAGCTTTATGCTCACGCCGACCTGGAGGCGGAGCCGATGATGGGCGGCAGGGCGATGAACGCCCATTTCGCCACGCGCAGCCTCGATGGCGATGGGGACTGGCGCAACCTGATGGAGACGGTCAACGTTTCGGCCGATCTCTCCCCGACTGCCTCGCAGATGCCGCGGCTAGTGGGGCTTGCCTATGCATCGAAGCTGTACCGCGAGCTGCCGGAGCTTGCGTCGTTCACTTCTTTTTCACGTCATGGCAATGAGGTCGCCTTCGGCACCATTGGCAACGCGAGCTGCGCTGAAGGCATGTTCTGGGAAGCGGTCAATGCCTGCGGCGTGCTCGGCGTGCCGCTCGTGCTCAGCATCTGGGATGACGACTACGGCATCAGCGTGCCCAACGAGTTCCAGCTCACGAAGGGCAACATCTCGGAGCTGTTACGCGGCTTCCAGCGCGAGGCGGGCAGCGAGCAGGGCTACGAGATCTACACGGTGCCGGGTTGGGATTACGCGCGGCTGGTCGACACCTATGTGCAGGCCACGCGCATCGCGCGCGAGGAGCACGTTCCGGCCATCGTCCACGTGGTCGAGATGACACAACCGCAGGGCCACTCGACGTCCGGCAGCCACGAGCGCTATAAGTCGGCCGAGCGGCTCACGTGGGAGCAGGACTACGATCCCATTCGCCGCATGCGCCAGTGGGTTCTCAAGCGCGGGCTCGCCAGCGATGAAGAGCTGGAGGCGATGGAAAACGAGACACGCAAGGCGGTCGAAGGCATTCGCCGCCAGGCGTGGCAGGCGTTCATGGAGCCGATCCGCGAGGAGCTGGAGGAGCTGAGCGATATCATCGACGAGATCGCCAGCAGCTCGGGCCATGCGCGCGAGCTGAGCCAGATCCAGCGGCGGCTGAAACGGTTCCAGAACCCGACACGCCGCAGCCTGATGGAGAGTGTCCGTGACGCGCTGATTTTGCTGCATGACGAGGCCCACCCGACAAAGCAGGTGCTCGTCGCGTGGAAGGCGGCGCAGGAGGCGCGTAATCGCGAGCGCTACAGCAGCCACCTGACGAGCGAATCAGAGGAACAGATCGGCCTCGTCCGGCCGGTTGCGCCGGTCTACGGCGAAGAGGCGCCGATGCTCAGCGGCTTCGAGATTCTCAACCATGCCTTTGATGCCATGCTCGCCCGCGATCCGCGCGTGGTCGCGTTTGGAGAGGATCTGGGGCGTCTGGGCGGCGTCAACCAGGCCTTCGCCGGGCTGCAGGCGAAGTACGGCCCGCTGCGCGTCTCGGACGCCGGCATCCGCGAGATCACGATCGTTGGACAGGCGATTGGGCTCGCCTTGCGCGGCCTGCGGCCGATCGCCGAGATCCAGTACCTCGACTACATCCTCTATGCCATACAGATTCTCTCGGACGACCTCGCCACCCTACACTGGCGCACCGCCGGCGGGCAGAAGGCCCCGGTGATCATTCGCACGCGCGGGCACCGGCTGGAGGGCATCTGGCACTCGGGCTCGCCGATGGCCGGGGTGATCAATCTCATGCGCGGCATCAACGTCCTTGTGCCGCGCGACATGACGCGCGCGGCGATGTTCTACAACACGCTGCTGCAAGGCGACGAGCCAGGCATCGTCGTCGAGGTGCTCAACGGCTATCGCCTCAAGGAGCGGCTGCCGGATAACATCTCGGAAATCACCCTGCCGGTCGGCGTGCCGGAGATCGTGCGCCCCGGCAAGGATGTCACCCTTGTGACCTATGGCGCGATGGTGCGCACTGCCCTGGAGGCCGCCGGGCTCCTGGCCGATCTCAAGGTCGACGTCGAGGTCATCGACGTGCAGTCGCTGCTACCCTTTGATGTCGACGGGGTCATCCTCAAATCGCTACAGAAGACGAACCGCATTGTCTTTACCGACGAAGATGTTCCCGGCGGCACGACGGCCTACATGATGCAGCAGGTGCTCGAGGTGCAGAACGGCTTCTACTGGCTTGACGCGCCGCCGCGCACGCTACCGGCGCAGGAACACCGTCCAGCGTACGGCACCGACGGCGACTACTGGTCGAAGCCAAACGTGGAAAGCATATTCGAGACCGTGTACGAGCTGATGCACGACAGCGATCCCAGAACCTATCCGATTTTCTACAAGTAAGACGAGGCGAGTGTATGGCGATTCAAGTAGTGATGCCCGAGATGGGCGAAGGGGTCATTGAGGGGACGGTCAGCCAGTGGCTCAAGCAAGAAGGCGAGCAGGTTGAGGAATTTGAGGCGATCCTGGAGATCGAGACCGACAAGGTCACAACCGAAGCGACGTCAGAGGCAGCAGGCACCTTGCTGAAGATCTACGTGGCGCAAGGCGAGACGGTGCCTGTGGGCACCGTGCTCGCCGTGATCGGCGAGCCCGGCGAAGAAGTGCCCGACGATCCCAATCTCCTCGAAGAAGCGGAGACAGCGCCGCTGGCCGAAGCGCCGGCGGAGAGCGCTACCCCTGGTCGCAGCAACGGTGGCCGGGTAGCAGAACAAGTCGCGGCGGGCGAGGAAGAAGCGCCCTTTGCCGGTTGGGCGAGTCCCGTGGTCAAACGGATCGCCGCCGAGCATGACGTCGATCTTAATCGCGTCGAGGGCAGCGGCCGTGGCGGGCGCATCACCAAGAAGGACATCCTTTCCTACCTGGAGACGCGCGGGGCCGAGCCTGAAGAACGCGAGCGGATCGCGCCGCCGGCACGCGAAGCGCCGCGCGCAGCGGTCACACCTGCTGCCGCCCAGCTTCCCGGGGTCGAGAGCGAGCTGCTGCCGCACACGAACATGCGGCGGCGCATCGCCGAGCACATGCTCACCAGCAAACGCACTAGCCCGCACGTCACCACCGTCTTCGAGGCCGATTTCGCGCGCGTCGCTGCCCACCGCGCGGCGCACAAGGTGGCGTTCGCGCGCCAGGGTGCACGACTCACCTTCACCCCCTACCTCGTCGCCGCCACGGCGCAGGCGCTGCGCGAACACCCGCTGGTCAACAGCAGTTGGAGCGATGATGGTCTCATTCTGCACAAGGCGATCAACATCGGCATGGCGACGGCGCTGGACGAGGGTCTGATCGTGCCGGTGATCAAGAACGCCGATCATTACAACCTGATGGGGCTGGCGCGGCAGGTAAACGACCTCGCCGAGCGCGCCCGCAGCAACCGGCTGCAGCCCGCCGAAGTGCAGGGCGGCACGTTCAGCATCACTAACCACGGCACCAGCGGCAGCCTCTTTGCCACGCCGATCATCAACCAGCCACAGGTTGGCATCCTCGGCGCGGGCATCATCGAGAAACGGGTGAAGGTGATCGACGACGCCATCGCCATCCGGCCGATGGCCTATCTCAGCTTCACCTTCGACCATCGCGTGCTTGACGGCGCCAGCGCCGACTATTTCGTGGCGCGCATCAAGGAGCTGATCGAGAACTGGGAATAGGCCGCGGGCTACGCGGAGCGAGCGTCTGAGGGACCAACCGAGCTGGCATTCTCGACGCAGACCCGCCTGACCGGGGAGTCCTTCGCGGAGGATGGCCGGTAGCTACGGCTGCCGCCGGCGCAGCTCGTAAAGGAGCAGGCCCGCGGCGACTGCCAGATTGAGTGACGAAGCCGTACCCAGCATGGGAATGGACACCGCCAGATCGGCGCGCGCCAGCACCTCGGCCGGCAGCCCCTCCCCTTCGCTGCCCAGGAGCAAAAGTGCCGGAAAGCGGTAGTCCGCTTCCCAGAAGTTGTGCGTCGCTCGCGCCGAGGTAGCCACGGCGAACAGCTCATGCTGCTCCGCCCAGGCCCACACGGGCGCCATCGTCTCCACATGGACCACCGGCACGTTAAACAGCGTGCCCATGCTCGCTTTGACCGCCGTGGGATGGAAAGGATCCGTGGTCTGCCCGACGAGGATCAGGCCCGCCGCACCCACGCCGTCTATGGTGCGCACAATGGTGCCGACGTTGCCGGGATCGCCGGCATCCCTGGCGCCGACGAAGATGGCGCCGGAGGTGACAGGTAGCTCGTCAAGGTTGTGCAGCCCCGCACTGACGATTGCGCCGAGACCGGCCGGGTTGTCACGCTGCGAAACGGAGCGAAAGACCTCGCCGCTGACCGCCGCTACTTCCCCACCCGCTGCCTCATGGCGCCGGATGGCGTCCCGGGCAACGTCGCTCGTCAGCAGCTCGGGCGCATAGACGACCACCTCCACGCGGGCGCCACGCTCCAGGGCCGAGAGCACGACGCGGATACCCTCGACGAAGAAGGCACCCTCTGTCTGCCGGTACTTCTTCCGTTCCAGGCGCCGGATACGTTTGACCAGTGGATTCTGGTGACTGGTGATCATGGTGGAAAGAAAAGAGTGGGCCCAGGACCCACTCCTCTTATCAGATCAGGCAGGTGGCGGGGTCGTCGACGACTGCACCGGCAAGGACGTAACCTTCCGTTTGGTCTTGTTCTTGGGCGGCGCCGGGAGTAGGGCGGCGTCAAGGACTTCACCCATGCGGTCGACCATAACGAACTTCAGCCCTCGGCGCAGCCGCGCCGGGATCTCGTTGAGGTCGTTCTCGTTCTTCTTAGGCATGACAAAGACGGTCACGCCGGCACGGCGGGCGGCGAGCGCCTTCTCACGAATGCCACCCACGGCAAGCACGCGCCCGCGCAATGTAATCTCCCCGGTCATGCTCACGTCGCGGCGGATCGGGCGCCCGGTGAAAGCCGAGATCAGGGCAGTCGCCAGAGCCACACCCGCCGATGGGCCGTCTTTTGGCACGGCGCCTTCGGGCACGTGGATGTGCACGTCGACGTTCTCAAAGAGATCGTCGGCGAGCCCCAACTGCTTCGACTGGCTGCGAGTATAGCTGAGCGCTGCCTGCGCGCTCTCCTGCATCACTTCGCCCAGCTGCCCGGTAAGGGTCAGCTGGCCCTTACCCTGCATCAGGTTTACCTCGACAAACATCGTGTCGCCGCCGGCCGATGTCCAGGCCACCCCGGTGGCGACGCCGACCTCGTCCTCCT